>NZ_JAWHTE010000079.1:0-504 GCF_032586175.1 Ovoidimarina sediminis | reverse complement strand
GGAGCGGTTCGATCTCACCCCGGAGCGGCTCGCGGCGGATACGGCCTATGGGTCCGGTGAGATGCTGGGTTGGCTCGTCGGAGAAGGCATTGAGCCGCACATCCCCGTCATCGACAAATCCGAGCGCCACGACGGCACCTTCTCCAACGCCGAGTTCTGCTATGACCCGGAGCGAGACGAGTATACCTGCCCCGGTGGCAAGACCCTGAAGAAGTATTGGCGCCAGATGCGTGTGCCTCGAACGGGCATCGGTAAAGACGGCTTTCGAAGATACTACACCAGGCAGGCAGACTGTGCCGCCTGCGCGCTCAAGGAAAGCTGCTGCCCCAACCAGCCGAGACGGAAGATCGCCCGCCATGTCCACGAGGTTGCCCGAGACACAGCCCGCCGCATCGCCACGACGGACGCCTATGTGGATGCCGGTACGCGACGAAAGAAAGTCGAGATGCTCTTCGCCCATCTGAAACGCATTCTCCGGCTCGACCGGCTACGCCTCCGCGGACC
>NZ_JAWHTE010000078.1:0-525 GCF_032586175.1 Ovoidimarina sediminis | reverse complement strand
GGGAACGCTGCTTGCCCGATTTCGGGACGTTCCTGCGCTCGCCAGCGATCACGGGAGGGTCGCACGAGACCTGAGCCGGCTGCTTCCCGAAGGCAGGGCGTCAGGTAGCCTTAAGCGAGCTGCCTCGACCGTCACCGGCGGCAGCCCGGGTACAAGCGGCGCGATCTGGGCGGTACTCGCGATCATCTTTGTACTGTTTCAGATGTTCATGGTTGGCGGGTCAGGGTCAGGCGAATGACCGTCCCAACCGCGACCGCGAGGAGACCGGCCCATGCGGCACACAAGTCCGGTACGCTATCGCCTCGCGAACAGGGCATACTCTGGGACATGGAGGAGCAGTTCTGGACCAGCGGCGCCGATAGTGCGCAGGCGACGACAGCGACCAATGCGGTGATGATTTTTCCCTATCCGCCCGGCATCCTCCAGGGTGGCCAAATCTGGACCCATATTCGGGAAAGGACCGGCTGGCGCTCCGTTGTCATGGCCGAACGGCGCGTGATGCGGTGTCATGACATCGCCATTCTC
>NZ_JAWHTE010000077.1:0-569 GCF_032586175.1 Ovoidimarina sediminis | reverse complement strand
CGACTGAAAACCTGAATCGCGGGGATTCCTGTTGGAGCTGATTTGTGATTCATCCTGTCTGGGAGGATGGATCATGTCAGCACCTTTGCCAGATGCACTTCGTGCGCGGTTTCAGAAGTTGATAGAAGAAGGATTGAGCGGGCGTGCAGCGGCGCTGCGGTTGAAGCTCTCCCCGGCTACTGGAGCGCGGTGGAGGCTTGCGATCCGCCAGAGCGGGACGGCTCGTGCCGCGCCGCAGGGTCGCCCCAAGGGCAAAGGCAAACTTGCCGCCCATCAGCTGTTTCTCATCGAAGTGGTTGCGCAAGACGGCGACATCACGATGCCCGAACTCGCCGCCGCCCTGCATGATGCGACAGGCGTTCAGGCCCACCCTGATGCCATTGGCCGGTTTCTGCGCAAGCTTGGCTTCACATACAAAAAAAGACGCTGGTCGCCACCGAGCGACGCCGTGCTTGGGTAAGGAGACAACGCGACGACTGGTTCAGGCATCGCATACCCGCCGTGTCTGACCGGCCGGAACGCGTTGTCTTCATTGACGAAACATCCGTCAAAACAAACCTGACCCGCCA
>NZ_JAWHTE010000076.1:0-581 GCF_032586175.1 Ovoidimarina sediminis | reverse complement strand
AGGTTTGCCTCAGAGATCCGCAAGCGCCGGATCGAGGGCATGCGCTCAAGCCAGTGGAGATGGCACCTCGACGAGATGTTCGTGAAGATCAACGGGGAGATGCGCTACCTTTGGCGGGCCGTGGATCACGAGGGCGAGGTCCTGGAAAGCTTCGTGACGAAGACACGTGACAAGAAGGCGGCGCTGAAGTTCCTCAAGAAAGCAATGAAGAAGCACGGCCGGGCAGGGGTCTTCGTAACGGACAAGTTGCGCTCGTACGGGGCGGCCCTGAAGGATTTCGGTGCGGCAGACCGCCAGGAAACCGGACGGTGGTTGAACAACAGGGCGGAGAATTCACACCTGCCATTCCGACGACGCGAGCGGGCGATGCAACGGTTCCGGCGCTTCCGAACTCTTCAAATGTTTGCCTCCATCCACGCATCCGTCACGAACCATTTCAACCACGAGCGCAGCCTCTCTTCCCGTAACCTCTTCAAGAAGAACCGCGCCGCCGCCCTTGCCGAGTGGCGCGAACTTGGCGCGGCATAGGGACAGTCATTCTGTCCCTTTGGAGACAAGTTCGAATCCGTCTGACACCACCG
>NZ_JAWHTE010000075.1:0-607 GCF_032586175.1 Ovoidimarina sediminis | reverse complement strand
GGCGAGGGCAGGATCACCTACCCGGACGGCGCGGTCTACGAGGGCACGCTCGTCCGCGGAAAACGTCAGGGCACCGGAACGCTGACCATGCCCGATGGGCTGACCTACGAGGGCGACTGGCAGGATGGCGAAATCCACGGTACCGGCAAGCTCGTTCAACCCAACGGCGACGTGTACGAGGGCCAGTTCGTCAGCGGCCAGCGCGAGGGCCAGGGCAAGGTCACCTATGCCAATTCGGACGTTTACGACGGCCAGTTTCTCGCCGATCGGCGCCACGGCAAGGGCACCTTCCGCGCGACCGATGGCTACGTCTACACGGGCAGCTGGCTGAACGGGAACATCGAGGGTGAGGGCGTCGTTCAGTATCCTGACGGCTCGGTCTATGAAGGCTTCCTCAGCGACGGCGTGGCCGACGGCACCGGAAAGATCACATATCCCGATGGCTCGACCTATGAAGGTGCCTGGGTTGATGGCGTAATCGAAGGCGAAGGCAAGGCGGTCTATGCCAACGGCCTTGTCTATGAAGGCGAATTCCGGAACGCCAAGAACGACGGCTTCGGCGTGATGACCTATACCGACGGGTATCGCTACGAGGGCCAGTGGGTCG
>NZ_JAWHTE010000074.1:0-633 GCF_032586175.1 Ovoidimarina sediminis | reverse complement strand
TCTAGAGCCTCGTCCATTTAATCTGCAACATATCCGGCAGCCTTGAAGAGGTTTCGGCACTCGTTTGGTGGAAAGAGGTCGCAGGTTTGGGCGACTGATTGGAAGAGCGCGTCGAACGTACGGGCCTTGAGCCGTCGCAGGTGCGCTTTGAGTTTCGAGTATGCCATCTCAATCGGGTTCAGATCGGGCGAGTATGGCGGCAGGAAGAGCAGCCAGTTGCCTTGAGACTTCAGCACGTTCTGGGCGTAAGCGGATTTGTGGGATGACAGGTTGTCGGCGATCACCACATCGCCCGGCTGTAATGTCGGGGCCAGTTGGGTCTCGATATATGTATCGAACGCTGCGCGGTTCATGGGGCCATCCAGCACCCATGGGGCGCTGAGTTCGTCGACCCGCAAGCCTGCGATAAAGGCTTGCGTGCGCCAATGGCCAAAGGGCGCATCTGCTTCGAGCCGGGTCCCTCGGGCGGATCGGCCCCGAAGCCGTGTCATCTTGGTCGTGACAGCTGTTTCATCAATAAAGACCAGCCGATGCGGCTCAAGACGCATCCTCGGCATCCGGCGGTGCCGCCACTCGTACCTGGCGGCGCGGACCCGTTTGCGCAGCCGCTCCGTCGCAATCAGGGATTTTTTT
>NZ_JAWHTE010000073.1:0-720 GCF_032586175.1 Ovoidimarina sediminis | reverse complement strand
CGGCCCTGAAGCACTATCGGGCCGCTGAGAAGGCGCATGAAGCACATGACGACGCCTTGACGAACAAAGAACTGAACTTGGCGTCAAACGCTCTCGCGTGACGGTCCGCGTGTAAGCCTACGATCGGGCCGCCTTTCCGGATCGGAAGGCGGCCTTCGACATTGCGCGCGAAGGTTTCTTATTGTGTGCAGCTAACACACATCAGTACAGAAGCCGACCACATGTGGCATGTTCGAAACTGCCCGCCGGACACCTGGCGGAAACACTGACCAAGCTCCCCACATCCATTTAATTGACGGCGCGCTCATCAAGCGACTTGCCGTCGGAATGCCGACGCTTGGGCCAGTCCAGAAAGGACTAGCAAATGAACACTCTTTCAAAAATCATCTCGTCTACCCGGATTGCTCGGCTCAAGCTGCTCCTGGGATCCGCCCTGCTCTTCGCGTCGATGACTGCCGCCGGACAGGCACAAAGTCTGTACCCTCAGGAAATCCAACCGGGGCAGACAGGTAACGTCGTACACTCGGACGTTCGACCCGCCGTCGAGGTAAGGAGCCTGTATCCCCAGAAGGTTCAAGCAGCAAAGTCGGCGTCCGTTGCCCGACGCTGCACTCAGCTGGAAATGTCAGCGGAAATGATCCCGAGCGAGTGCGGCACCCTGACGCTCTCAGACGTCGTGATCCTCCTGAACGCCCTCGAAACTGATGGTCGCGACGGGTA
>NZ_JAWHTE010000072.1:0-898 GCF_032586175.1 Ovoidimarina sediminis | reverse complement strand
CTTGTCTATTGATTAACGCGGTCTCAGCCGAAGAGTTGAGCCACCGCACGCCACACCATTATTGGCGCGCGGTGGCGGGGTGCGGGCCGGGAAATTACTGGCCGTTTCGGGGCCGGATCTGAGTATGGCCGCCCCCGTCTTTCGCCTGAGACCCGAACGGATACCCGAGCCCCGGGCTCGGATGACAAGCATGGGAGATGCGAAAGATGACCGAGATTACCATCGGGATCGATGTCTCGAAAGACAGGTTGGACGTCCACCGCTTACCGACCGGTGAAGCGCGGGCCTTCGCGAATACCAAGTCCGGTTTGACCGCGTTGATACGTTGGCTTGGCACTGACCCTGTACTACGCATCGTCTTCGAGCCGACCGGGCGCTATCATCGCGACCTGGAGCGACGCCTCGCTGCAGCAGGCTATGCGCTGGTCAAGGTGAACCCACGGCAGGCAAAACGGTTCTGCGAAGCCCTTGGCGTACGCGCCAAGACCGATCGTGCAGATGCTGCCATGCTGGCGCGGATGGGCGCTGCGCTGGCGCTGGAGCCGCAGCCAGTCCGGCCGGACATTCTGAACGAACTCAATGAGCTGATTGCTGCCCGTCGGGCGCTGATCAAGGACCGGACGGCAGCGAAGAACCGTGGCAAGGGCCTGCGCCTCGCCCTCCTTCGCCGGCAGAATGCCACCCGCCTGGCCCGGATCGAGGCCGACCTTGCGGCCATCGACAAAGCCATCGCCGTTCTGATCACATCCGATCCGACGCTCGCTAGGAAACAGACGATCCTTCTCAGTATTCCCGGCGTCTCGGATGTTACGGCGGCGGCGCTTCTCGCCCTGGCCCCGGAACTTGGCGATCTCGATCAGCGCCAGATCGCCGCGCTCGCGGGCCTCGCGCCCATCAC
>NZ_JAWHTE010000071.1:0-960 GCF_032586175.1 Ovoidimarina sediminis | reverse complement strand
GCCTGAGCGACAGGCCCAGTTACGCGCTATCGCGATCTGTTCGCGGCTCTCAACCCGACTTCTTCAACACAATCGGCCCGACGCAGACACTGTATTTTGACCACTTTCACGGTTGCTGAATCATTGTCGATACGATTGCATCAATTTGGGCTAACTGCTCTTGGGACAACTGGTGCAGTTTCCGCTGCAGGTTCGCACATGGTGCATCAATTTCCATTATGATGGAGCGTAACGTCCTTGTTAAAATTTTTCGTGTAGACGGCTCGAGGCGGTCCAATAGCTGCCGGATATCGGTTTCTTCCGGAGGCGTGGTGCCGAAAACGATGTCCGTGACCGAGCATCTTAGCACACGGCAGATTGATGCCAATTCATCAGCATAGAGCCGCGAACGTCCAAGTTCAATCTGGTTCAACCTTTGCGGATTGCGGTGGCCAAGCGCCTCGCTGAGTTTGATCTGAGTGAGTCCTGCTTCAGTTCGGTACTTACGCAACCGACTTCCGATCAGCGCTCTTGCCTGATAAATGTCTTCCTCTTGCATATACATATGATTATTTGAATTTACTGATCAGGCAAGCGCCAAAATGCAAGCGGCCTCCCACGGACTTGTCGAGATTGCCGCCTATTGTTTGCTCATTTGACTTTTGGCTGTCCGCGCGACCAGCATCGGCGAACAAGGCAGAGTCCGCTTCGTCCTCGGAGCGGTCGTTCGATGGGAACTTGGTGCCCCTCGGCGGCGAACATCCGGTTTGTCCCGCTTGTCGGACATAGAGCCTAGTCCTGCGAAGGTCCGCTGTCGGCGAAAGCGGCCGTCCCTGGCCGAAATCGCGCATCGGCGGCCATCAATGACCGATTAGCACTTCAGACCGGTCATCACACTATTTTGCTTGTCTATTGATTAACGCGGTCTCAGCCGAAGAGTTGAGCCACCGCACGCCACACCATTATTGGCGCGCGGTGGCG
>NZ_JAWHTE010000070.1:0-1219 GCF_032586175.1 Ovoidimarina sediminis | reverse complement strand
CTGAGCGACAGGCCCAGTTACGCGCTATCGCGATCTGTTCGCGGCTCTCAACCCGACTTCTTCAACACAATCGGCTCTTCCCGGTCATCTGAGTAGTTCTGTCAGGTGACCGCTACCCCACACTTACCGGTCGTCCAGAGCGATCAATTCGCGGTGTCGGGTGGGGACGTCCGCTACTAGGGAAAGCGGACTTTCATCAGATTAAGCTTGATGTCCGAGAAGCGGACGTTGCTGTCCTCACGGACATTCCAAACATCGGTTGGATGGCTGTGAGTAGGGTCACGGCAATAACGCCCGTAACTGTTTTAACCTTGGGCCAATTTGCACCACCAACGCCGCACAGGAATCCCCGCTTACCGGCAAATTCAGCGACGCAGATACGATACCAACAAGGGGCGGCAACTTTTTGGTAGTCGCTCTTTCCGTAACGGGTGCTCCTGACAATCCTGGTTCAATTGCACAGTTCAACATTGCGACGTAAGGCAAGATTGGAGTCATTTCGAAGCCCGCTCGAATTGAAGGAATGTATGGTCGACTACGTCCGTACCCAATCACATCAACGGGTTCTCCCTGCCGCCATTCACTAAGTGAAAACGGCTGAGCCTGCATGGCCGAAACAGGTGAATCGAGTAAGAGCAAAGCGAGGTCAAATGCTACCTCGTCTGTTGTGAGTTCTCGCGATACGGCTGGCGAGTATCCAGGAAGAACGGCGAGGGCAGATACGCCAAGCAAAGCTACGTGTTCGCTTCTCCACTGTCCTAGGACGACTTTCATGTACTTTGGATCAGTGAATTTCTCCGTCAGTGGATTATATAAACAATGAGCGACCGTTACGATCTCGCGCTCCGAGATCAAGGCTCCATTGCACCAGCGGTTTCCTGCAACATGCACTTTCGCCACGCCGTGCCAAATGCGACGCTCGGCTTCAGATATCGCTCGAGTTGGTTCACCGGCACAGGTCGCCGATGAGGCCATCAAAAGCGCCACAAGCGCGTTCAACAGAATGTATTTGTGCAAGTGTCCCTTCCCCTCCCAAGAACCTTAGCAGCTGCGAACACGTCGTCTACGATTGCTTGATCTGGTAATTTGGCCGAATAGCCACGTGACAGCTCAAAAGTCGAATTATCCTTTTGGGCTCTACCCCGACATCTGAGTATCCGTGTTTGGTCAAGGCGCAACGGGCGACCAACTTCGTTTATCTCGTAGGAGCGCGTTTGCG
>NZ_JAWHTE010000069.1:0-1271 GCF_032586175.1 Ovoidimarina sediminis | reverse complement strand
GACCTCCCTTGCCTCGGGAGAAGTGAATCAGGAGCTAAAGCCTCGCTCAAGCCGAGTTTTTCAACACAATCGGCTCTCTCCAGACATCCGAGGCTTTTCGTCAGGTGACTGGTTTTCTGCGCTTTCCGGTCATCAAGGCGCGAAATCCGCCGCGAACGTCGGCTTCTCGCAGTAGCGGACGTCGATCACATCAGGCTGGATGACCGGATTGCGGGACGAAGCTGTCATAGACCTATCCACAGTCATTGAGCGTATTTATGTGGTAAATAGGTCCAGGCGACGAAGGCGAGTGCTAGCATGGCAGAGACCCTGACCGACAAGCTTCTCCTGAATCGGTGGTTCAAGACGGCAATGGGTGAAGATTATGTTGAATGGGCCGTCCAGCTGCTGCTCAGAGGCGAAGACTCGCCGTCATTGCGTGTTCTTGCTGGTCTGAATCCGAATCTGGAACGCTATGAGGTTGAACCCAACTTCCTTGAAACGTGCGACGAACTGAACATTCGCCCGCTCCCGCCAGACTGCAATCCACGAAGTGTCGTACCCCTGATCCGACGACTGCACCGATCGAATCTCATGTCGGCCAAGGAGGCGCTGGACAAGATGTCTGAACTTTATGAAGCCTCGGAATTTTCTGACCCACTTCTGGGCCTCTGGTTCATGGTTCGTGACGACTACGCGCCAGAGTTGGGCGAAGAAATTGACAGGTGGGTCGAAGACGCTTGGCCATTCTATGACCGTGCCCAAGTGCTAGAACTGCCACAAGATTTTCCGAAGTTCGTTGGGTGTGATCACTGCGGGCACATTGGGATGCCGGTGCCTTGGAACAAACTGAACCCACCCATAAAGTCGCCTATCGGTGCCGACGCTCGCCCGAAGGAGACAGTGATGCCATATGTCTGTGCCGTCTGTAACACCTGCCCGGCTAGACACATTGGACACTTCGGCATTCTAGAGAAGTATCTGTCTCGATTTAATAGCTAGGTTCGTGCGTCCACCATGGGCTCTTCCCGGTCATCCGAGCGATTGAGTCAGATGACTGATCCGCCAAGGGAACTGGTCGTTGGCGGCCGTCGAAGCACGTTTTTCGGCGGGAACTTCCGCTTATGCCGTCAGCGGACCTTCCGAAGATTGTGCTCGATGTCCGGGTTGCGGACAAACCGGTCATGCGCCAGGCAGCATACAACGGCTCTGAACGGCCGATTGTGTTGAAGAAGTCGGGTTGAGAGCCGCGAACAGATCGCGATAGCGCGTAACTGGGCCTGTCGCTCAGG
>NZ_JAWHTE010000068.1:0-1275 GCF_032586175.1 Ovoidimarina sediminis | reverse complement strand
CGGCGCGAAGGAATTGCCACCAGCCTGTATTATTCCTGGTCGAAAGAGTTCCTGGAGGCCGGGAAGAAGCGCCTTGCGGGTGATACCGCGCGTCAGGCGACCAGCCCCGAGGTGAAGGAGCTGCGTTCCGAGGCTTCGGCTCTTAAGGAGGCGGTTGCCGACCTCACCCTCGAGAACCGGCTGCTCAAAAAAAGCATGCTCGGGGATGGGGGAGACGACATATGAGATACCCCGCAACCGAGAAACTCGAGATCATCCGCCTCGTCGAGCAGTCCCACTTGCCGGTGAAGAAGACGCTGGCCCAGCTCGGCATCCCGAAGACCACATTCTACCGCTGGTACGATCGCTACCTCGCTTTCGGCGAGGAAGGACTGGAAGACCGGCGCCCGCACCCCGGACGGGTTTGGAACCGCATCCCCGATGAGATCCGGCAGAATGTGGTCGAGCTTGCCCTGGATGAGCCCGAGCTGTCGCCGCGCGAGCTGGCTTTCCGCTTCACGGATACCAGAAAGCACTTCGTCTCAGAGGCTTCTGTTTATCGTATCCTGAAGGAACAGGACCTGATCCCCAGCCCGGCTTTCCACGTGATCAAGGCTGCCGAGGAGTTCCATGACAAGACGACGCGCCCCAACCAGCTCTGGCAGACCGACTTCACCTACCTCAAGGTCATCGGCTGGGGCTGGTTCTACCTCTCGACGATCCTTGATGACTACAGCCGCTACGTTGTCGCCTGGCGGCTCTGTACCACTATGAAGGCCACTGATGTTACCGACACGTTGGAGGACGCCCTGGTGGCATCAGGCTGCGACCGCGCTACCGTCGCACACCCGCCGCGGCTGCTCAGCGACAACGGCTCGTCCTACATATCCGGCGATCTGGCAACGTGGCTGGACGATCAGGGCATGGACCACGTCCGCGGCGCTCCGAACCATCCTCAGACCCAGGGCAAGATCGAGCGCTGGCACCAGACCTTGAAGAACCGCATCCTGCTTGAGAACTACTACCTCCCCGGGGCGCTGAAGCAGGCGATCGGCGACTTCATCGACCACTACAACCAGCACCGCTATCACGAAAGCCTCGGAAACCTGACGCCGGCCGATGTCTACTTCGGCAGGGCAGACTCCATCCTCAGACGACGAAAGGAGATCAAGCGAAAGACCATCGAGAAACGCCGCTTGCTGCATCGCCAGACCGCGGCATAAGCTGGAACCACAACGAGCCAGGGCCTCCGTTACAGATCAAGCCACCCTGTCCCAAATCATCTGACGACGGACA
>NZ_JAWHTE010000067.1:0-1298 GCF_032586175.1 Ovoidimarina sediminis | reverse complement strand
CCATGGCGAAGGAAAAGTTTGAACGCAACAAACCGCATGTGAACATCGGCACGATCGGCCATGTTGACCACGGCAAGACGACGCTGACGGCGGCGATCACGAAGTACTTTGGCGACTTCAAGGCCTATGACCAGATCGACGGCGCGCCGGAAGAGAAGGCGCGCGGGATCACGATCTCGACGGCGCATGTGGAATACGAGACGGACGCGCGTCACTACGCGCACGTGGACTGCCCGGGCCACGCCGACTACGTGAAGAACATGATCACGGGCGCGGCGCAGATGGACGGCGCGATCCTCGTTGTGAACGCCGCGGACGGCCCGATGCCGCAGACGCGCGAGCACATCCTTCTGGCCCGCCAGGTCGGCGTGCCGGCGCTGGTGGTGTTCCTCAACAAGGTCGACCAGGTCGATGACGAGGAGCTTCTGGAGCTTGTCGAGATGGAAGTGCGCGAACTTCTGAGCTCGTACGACTTCCCGGGCGACGACATTCCGATCATCGCGGGCTCGGCTCTGGCCGCTATGAACGGCGAGAACCCGGAGATCGGCGAGAACAAGATCCGCGAACTTCTGGCCGCCGTCGACGAGTACATCCCGACGCCGGAACGCGCGATCGACCAGCCGTTCCTGATGCCGATCGAAGACGTGTTCTCGATCTCGGGCCGGGGCACGGTTGTGACGGGCCGCGTGGAGCGTGGCGTGATCAACGTGGGCGACGAGATCGAGATCGTCGGCATCCGCGACACGAAGAAGACGACCTGCACGGGCGTGGAAATGTTCCGCAAACTGCTGGATCGCGGCGAAGCGGGCGACAACATCGGCGCGCTGCTGCGCGGTGTGGACCGTGACGGTGTGGAGCGGGGCCAGGTGCTTTGCAAGCCCGGCTCGGTGACGCCGCACACGAAGTTCGAGGCCGAAGCCTACATCCTGACGAAGGAAGAAGGCGGGCGTCACACGCCGTTCTTCGCGAACTACCGGCCGCAGTTCTACTTCCGGACGACGGACGTGACCGGAACGGTGGAACTTGCCGCCGGGACGGAGATGGTGATGCCGGGCGACAACGTGTCGTTCACGGTTGAACTGATCGCGCCGATCGCGATGGAAAACGGCCTGCGGTTCGCGATCCGCGAAGGCGGCCGGACCGTCGGCGCGGGCGTGGTGTCGAAGATCATCGAGTGAGGCGGTGCCGGGCAGACGCCCGGCCCCCCGCCAGACGAACCCGTAGGCCGGGCATCCGCCCGGCCCACGATAGGAAAAACGAAGTTCGACGTGGGCGCCGGATCCGATCCGGGGTTCACC
>NZ_JAWHTE010000066.1:0-1676 GCF_032586175.1 Ovoidimarina sediminis | reverse complement strand
GGGCTCTTTGGCGACACCTGCTACTGGCGGGATCTTGTCTCACTCACGTGGAACATCACGACAGTCGAAGGCCGTGACGGCGTTGCAGATCTCGCCCGAAACACGCTCTCCGCAACACACCCGCGCAACGTCGCGATTCACGGCGACGCCAGCGAGGCCGACGGCATCACCGAAGCCTGGTTCACCTTTGAAACCGACGCCGCCCGCGGCCTCGGCCACGTTCGCCTGAAAGATGGTAAGGCCTTCACGGTGCTCACCACCGCGCAGGAACTCAAAGGGCACGAGGAACCCTCGGGCGCCCGCCGCGCGCCGGGCGTCGTACACGGCGCCGACAAGAACCGCGAAACCTATGCCGAGGCGCGCGAACGCGAGGCCCGTGAACTGGGCTACACCACCCAGCCCTACGTCGTGATCATCGGTGGCGGCCAGGGCGGCATCGCGCTTGGCGCCCGCCTTCGCCGCCTCGGCGTGCCCGCGATCATCGTCGAAAAGAATGACCGGCCCGGCGACAGCTGGCGCAAGCGCTACAAGTCGCTCTGCCTGCACGATCCGATCTGGTACGATCACCTGCCCTACCTGCCCTTCCCCGATCACTGGCCGGTCTTCGCACCGAAAGACAAGATCGGCGATTGGCTCGAGGCCTATACCAAGATCATGGAGCTGAATTATTGGACGCGCACCACCTGCAAGTCCGCCACCTTCGACGAGGCCACCAAGACCTGGAAAGTCGTGATCGACCGTGACGGCGAGGAAGTGGTTCTGGAGCCGAAGCAACTCGTTCTCGCCACCGGCATGTCGGGCGTCCCCAACATCCCGGAGTTCCCAGGGCGCGAGAAGTTCTATGGCGAGGTCCAGCATTCCAGCCAGCACCCCGGCCCCGACGCCTACACTGGCAAAAAGGTCGTCGTCGTCGGCTCGAACAATTCTAGCCACGACATCTGCGCGGCGCTCTGGGAAGCAGGCGCCGACGTCACCATGGTCCAGCGCTCGACAACCCATGTGGTCCGCTCCGATACGTTGATGGAAATGGGCTTGGGACCGCTTTACTCCGAAGAAGCTGTCGCCAACGGCATCACCACCGACAAGGCCGACCTGATCTTCGCTTCCGTGCCCTATGCGATCTTCCCAGACGGGCAGAAGCCGCTCTACGACGCGATCCGCGAGAAGGACAAAACCTTCTACGATCAACTCACGGCCGCGGGCTTCCAGCTTGATTTCGGCCCCGACGACACCGGCCTCTTCATGAAATACCTGCGCCGGGGCTCAGGCTATTACATCGACGTGGGCGCCTCTCAGCTTATCATCGACGGAAAGATCAAACTCGCCCACGGTCAAATGAAGGAGTTTACCGAAAACGGTATCCGGCTCGAGGACGGCACTGAACTTCCCGCCGATCTCGTGGTGCTTGCCACCGGCTACGGCTCCATGAACGGCTGGGCGGCGCAACTCATCAGCCAGGAGGTCGCCGACAAGGTGGGCAAGTGCTGGGGCCTGGGGTCCGGCACGACGAAGGATCCCGGGCCGTGGGAAGGCGAGCTTCGCAACATGTGGAAGCCGACCCGCCAGGAAGCACTCTGGTTCCATGGAGGCAACCTCCACCAGTCCCGCCATTACTCGCAGTTCCTGTCGCTCCAGTTGAAGGCGCGGATGGAAGGGATCGACACCCCCGTCTACAA
>NZ_JAWHTE010000065.1:0-1710 GCF_032586175.1 Ovoidimarina sediminis | reverse complement strand
CCTCCCTTGCCTCGGGAGAAGTGAATCAGGAGCTAAAGCCTCGCTCAAGCCGAGTTTTTCAACACAATCGGCTCTTCTCGGTCATCTGAGCGTTTCAGGCAGGTGACTGCTAAGGCGCGCGGACCGGTCTACCAAATCACCAGCTTGATCCATATCAACGCCCTGCAAATGAACCTCCCTCAATGAATTGGTTAGAAAACACAGAGGGAGGGTGTAGTGAGATCTGCGAAGATACTGCTTCTGGCATTGGTGGCGCTCATCGTTGGAGGTTGTGCGAGCGGTGTGTCGCTTTCGGAAACGACTGCTGCAAAGGCACCTCAGTCAAGCGATGTGGCTAGGATCATCATTTACCGAACCGGGGTCTTCGGCGCTGCCGTTCAACCCGATGTTCTTGTTGACGGTCGGACGACTTCGGAATGTCAGCCGAATTCAGTCTTCTTTGTCGATGTTCCACCTGGCGAGCATACGATTTCAGCTAGCTCTGAAACAACTGCTACCATTAGAGCAACTCTTCCTCGTGCAACGCAGCTCTACGTTGAATGCTCAATCGGTATGGGGATTATGGTTGGACGGCCGCAGCTTCGACGCGTTGAGCCCAGTGAGGCCCAAGGACGTATCGGGCAGCTTGTATACTCGGGAAGCTACCGGATTAACTAGCGGAGTCTCAGTCCGATCGGGCTTAGCTTTCTCAGTTTCTAAGAGATTTAGGGACGGTGATGGCGATCTATTGAGCGGCGTATTCAGCCAGGAACGGCAGCTTCATTCCGACAGCCGACCTTTCGCAAATCCGGCTTGGTCTCCACGTGCAGATGATTTCACCATTGGTGAAACGGCAGTTTGACTTGGCGCAACGCTTCTCAAGTTCCATTCATCCATGTTGTGAAGAACCGCCGCGACTTGCGGACAGTAGGAGCGAGACGATGAAAAACCTGGCGACAGCAGTGGCGTCTACTTTGATTGCATCTCAGGCATTTGCCGGCTCGTATCAGGTAAGATGCGAGACAGCATCGGTACCCTACCAAGAGAGCACTAAAGGCGGAGATCCTGGAAGAGTTGTTGGTGGAGCACTGATCGGTGGTGTGCTCGGGAAGGCAGTAACAGACGATAATGCCGGCGCTTTAGTCGGTGCGGTCGTAGGCGGAGCTGTCGGTCACGAAAGCAGCAAGAAGACCGTCACTAGGTACAAAAACGTCGAGACATGCAGGAACGTCTTTATCCCAGAACGGATTACTGATGACGAAACACTCATGCGAGTCCTGCAGGATTTGAACGACGGACGGTCTGTCAGCAAAGAGATGACCATGGACGCGCAGTACACGGTTGGTGTCGCCTATGACGGCCAGTGGGGGCCAATGTCTCGAAGAGCCGCCGAGACGTATTTGGCAAACCTTGAGCCTGGTGCAGAACTTGAGGCGCCGCTGTATTCACTGGTGGTCAACGAAGTGGTCGTTGTGAGCTCAGAAGATGCAAATGCGATCGATGAGATCAAGAAAGGGCTGCTTCAAGCGGGTGTTGAGTCACAAATCTTCGTGGATCTGCAGTAACGTTCCTAACACCAACCTACCAAGGCTTGGCCAAGCCCCACTGTTTTTTGAATAGTGGTTCTGTCGAGCTTGGTTTAAGGGGCTGCTCGGGGCTCTTCCCGGTCATCTGAGTATCCGTGTTTGGTCAAGGCGCAACGGGCGACCAACTTCGTTTATCTCGTAGGAG
>NZ_JAWHTE010000064.1:0-2086 GCF_032586175.1 Ovoidimarina sediminis | reverse complement strand
AGACCTCCCTTGCCTCGGGAGAAGTGAATCAGGAGCTAAAGCCTCGCTCAAGCCGAGTTTTTCAACACAATCGGCTCGTAGCAGTCATCCCACGATTCCGGCCTGATGGATGTTTGCTTCGCGGACGGAGCTGCCGGTGTGTTCAGTGGCACGGGAGCACGCTATTCCATTATATTATTGACATAATTGAATGCTTGGAGACGATAGACCTACTCAATCACAATTGGGAGGGCTGTGATGAAGAGTTTTCAGGGAGTCGCATTGGCTGCAGTGGTCGCTTGTTGTGGTCTGGCTGTTAGTGCTCAGGAGCAGGACAAAGCAGGACTGAACAAGGACTATCGGACATTCCATGCTAATGGATCGATTGCCTATGGTGAGATCGGAGATAGCTACACATCCGATCTGGTCATGTATCTCGCCGGCAATCAGTTCATGGTCATGGAGGAACTGATTCAGGACTTTCAATCGCTTAACACTGACATTGAAACCATATACGTCGAGACGATCCCTCCGGGTCAAATTCTGAACGGTCAGATCCTCACGCAGGGTCAAATCAACGATCAGGATACAGCCATGAACCCCGATCTCTACGCTTCGGTGAATCTCAATCACCTGAAGAAGCTGGCCGGAATGGGGAAGATGAATGACTACATGATCTACATTCACAACAAGCTCGAACTGATGGTCGCTGAGGGCAATCCAAAGGGCATCAAAGGTCCCGAGGATCTTTCGCGCGATGATCTCGTTCAGTCGCATCCAAATCCACTGACCGAAGGCATCTTCCGATTTTATGGTTCGGAGATGCTGAAGGACCTGGGGTTGTACGAACAGGTGACTGCGAATGCTGAGTGCAAGAGTTGCTGGGCAATCGAGGGTAAGACTTGGTTCACCTCGCGGCACCATCGTGAAACACCGCAACGGATCGAGGACGGCGAGGCCGATGTTGGTATTGTCTGGACGACCGAGGTAATCGAGGCCAAGGCCGAAGGACGTAAGATCGAAGGAGTGGCCATCCCGGCGCCGCTGAACAAGCAGGATAAGGTCAGCTACGCCATCGGCGCTCTGAGCGAGGGACGCAATCCTTACAACGCCTTTCGTTTCCTGTCCTATTTGGGGACTGACCGCGCTCAGGGGATCTATGCGTCCTACGGCTTCGTTCCAGCCAGCTCGGAAGAGCTCAAGCTTAAGCCTTTGATGACGAACTAAGTCATGCGGTGCGGCCTTGCGGGGCCGTTCCACACAAATCCCGAAACTAAAGCGATGAGGAAACCATGCGACTTGCAAGCTACGTCTTTGCCGCGGTATGCGCCGCCTTCCTGACTTTGAGCGGACCTGTTTCCGCAGAACAGGCTGATGATGGCGTCATGCGGCTCGCCATCCAGATCAGCGATGACGACCCTGCCACATACCACCGGGCCCTCAACGTGGCCACCAACTTCGCCCGAGGCATGAGTAATGCGGGCAAGATCTACGAGATCGAAATCGTTGCTTTCAATGACGGGCTACACATTCTGCGTGAAGACACTTCCCCGGTTATGGATCGCGTCAAGAGCATCGCGGAAAGCATCCCTGACCTGACCTTCAGCGCGTGCGGAAACACTATTAACAAGATGACGAAAGAAGAGGGCGCCGCCCCTCCGATTACCCAGTACGCCAAGGTCGTTCCCGGTGGCGTCGGTCGACTTGTCTATCTCGATAACACAAACTACTTCGTGATCCGACCCTAGCCGAAGAGGGGCGCGGCGGCGGCGACACTGTCGACAATCTCTCGTTCGCCTGGCCAGGGTCTTTGTCGAACTGCCCCAACAAACGACGTCAGAATGGCTCGCGTCTGGTTGGCGACGTAAAATTTTCGGCGAAACTATTGACTGGCGAGCCGTGACAAATCACGGCCCGCCAGTCTCCTGGTAACTACTCCCCTCGTCCCCACGACGTCTGGCAAGGTCCTTCGGGCACCTCAGGGCGACGGCGCCGCACATACGTCAATAGCGGAAAGCACTGTCGGCTTCGGGCTCTTCCCGGTCATCTGAGTATCCGTGTTTGGTCAAGGCGCAACGGGCGACCAACTTCGTTTATCTCGTAGGAG
>NZ_JAWHTE010000063.1:0-2527 GCF_032586175.1 Ovoidimarina sediminis | reverse complement strand
CCACCGCGCGCCAATAATGGTGTGGCGTGCGGTGGCTCAACTCTTCGGCTGAGACCGCGTTAATCAATAGACAAGTCCTTTGGTCAAATGTCCGCTTCGGGATGCGGAAGCGCGCGGCCTGCACGAAATCCACAGCCGCACGAAGAATTAACCAGTAAGCCGACCATTCAATGGCTAAGTGCTTGATTTATATAGACCGCCCCCCCTTAAATTTGGCTTTCTCAAAAGAAAACTCCCCACGCCGGTCAGGTGAGAGGGGTCCGTAAGGATCCGACACCCCCCCCGGGGTAGGGTGCCCCCGCCGACCGAGCCGCTCAGCCGGCGGGAGCGAGAGGGAGGCGCGGAACCGGATGAGGACCGGGGGACGTCGCGCCTCTACCTCGTTCTTAGGAAGCCGCGCACTTGATGGCGACCACCGCACGCTGGTCAGCCACGATCCCTCTCCTTTGACGCGATAGTAATCAACCAAAGCGGACAAAATTGGCGATAAGTTCGAAGCCATTCCACGCTGCGGAGCGACGTGCACAGAGCCAACGAACGACCGCTCGGGGCTCTCCCCGGTCATCCGAGTCTTTTGGTCAGGTGACCGCTCCACCACGCTTACCGGTCATCCAGGGCGATCAATGCGCGATTTTAGGCAGGAACGCCCGCTTTTACCGACAGCGGACGTTCGGCAAAACCGGCGCAACGACCGAGTTGCGGACTGAGTGGACGTTATGCTGCTGGTGATCACTTCAAAAAAAAATCCCCGCCACTGTGAGTGTGACGGGGAAGGAATGCTCAGAAATTTGGATCGTCATCCAAGGCACAAGTAATCGCTTATAATTATCACAAAACTGTGAGTTTGTTGAGTCTCTTCCCAGAGAGCCGCCGCCCCGTGGAGCTAGTGCGGTTTCCCGAAAACTTGCTGAATGCGTTTTATCAAGTTTGAAGCCGTCCATGAGGTGCCAATCTCCGCACTTGCCTCGGTCGCGTCATCTGGAAGATGGGTGCTCATCCGAGCTGCCTGAATCTTGCCCATTTGTTCGACGATATCGGGGTTGTCATCGACGATCCGTTGCAGGGCTTCGCGTCCAACTTCGAGTAAGACAGAGGCTACTTCCGCTATGACCGTCGCAGAGCGGGGTTCGCCTGTAAGTAAAGACATTTCGCCGAAGATCTGTCCCGGTTCTACAAGCCCGATGCGTTTGGTCTCTCCATCAAAAGATTTGTGCGCCGATACGAGCCCGGAGAGAACAACAAAAAGCGACCTGCCCTCATCGCCCTCAACGATCAGATGTTTCCCTGCAGGCGCGCGAACTTCGTTCGAATATTCAACGAGACGAGAGCGTTCCTCGTTGGACAGCTTGCTGAACAAAGGGACACGGTGCAGTAAGTCCGGCAGATCTAGGCTGTCGTCGATCTCGGCAACGCTATGCCACGCTATGTCTGCCTCGAGTTTTGGATAGGAGGGAGCGTAACCCGAAATATCGAGAAAATGCAGAGCATTCTCCACGACGCGCCGCTCGATCATGAACATGTCAGGATAATCCGGCACCCAGAAATGCAAGCTGAATACCGTGCCCCTATCGCCAAGCTCATCTATAAGCACCAGGGGCGTCTGTGACTGAACGACACCCGGTGTTGCGCGAATCGCAGACATGATGATGTCCGCAGCACGCTCAGGTGGAACACGGAAATCGAGAACGATTTGCTTCACGGTTCTAAAGTACCGCTCGGGAAGGCTGAGGTTTACGAACTCGCGCTGCGAAAGCGCATTGTTGGGAAACACGATGGTTCGTCCCTGGACCGTAACCATGCGTACGGCGCGCCAGTTCATTTCGACAACACGCCCAGTTCTGTCCGGTGTCCCCTCGTCGAACTGTATCCAGTCGCCAATGCGTATTGGTCTCTCAATCGCGAGAGCAATGCCAGCGAAGATATCCGCAATTAGATCGCGCACGGCAAACGCGATGACACCAGTGATGATGCCTGATGTCGCGAGGAGGCCCGTGACAGGCTGCTCGAACACCAGCCCTACGATGGCAATCAGGGCTACGAGGAAGAGGAGTATGCCGAGGATGTCGAAAGCGAGGCTGGGAATGCGCTCCTCGTCGCTTCCCGGCCTGGAGCGATGAAACGCCGTCTCGATACAACGCTTGAGAAACCACGCGATCGCAAGCCAGATCGCGATTTCGAAAGCGATAACCGGGTTTAGCCAGACATCGAACGGCGCAGGCAGCACGTCGATCGAAATTGTCCCGGAAAGGAACCGTCCGATCGAAAGAACCAAGAGCGTTAGCGCCGGTGCCAGGACCCGTCTCATGTTCCCCTCGGACATAGCGCACATGATCAGGTTATTCTGGGAACTAGTCTAAACGAAGCCTTTTCTCAAAGCTTGGCCCTAACTCGCCGAATATCGACTTCGCGCATGTTGGGCTGAGATTGATTTGTCCGAAGATGACCGCTTCGGGCTGATTGTGTTGAAGAAGTCGGCTTGAAGAGCGCTAGCGGATTGCGGTCGCGTGTGCTTTTACCTGGCGCTCAG
>NZ_JAWHTE010000062.1:0-2574 GCF_032586175.1 Ovoidimarina sediminis | reverse complement strand
CCTCCCAGACAGGATGAATCACAAATCAGCTCCAACAGGAATCCCCGCGATTCAGGTTTTCAGTCGGATGCTTTAGCAACCGTCTCCATGCGCTCTATGAACCCGCCGAGTGTTCGAGGTTGAGCCGGGCGAGCAGACCCACAGAGCAGAGCCCCATCCAAGAAATCTGCACGAAATCTATCCCAATCTGGCTCTGTCCCTTCGCTCCAACGCATTGGCTCAAAGTGCTCGGCGATCAGCTTGCTAATAGCTTCATCGTCAGACATCGACTTCCTCCCCTTGGTCAATCCACTAACCATATCAAGAAAAAAGAAGATCGCTGCTCCTCACTGTGGTGACCAATGTCGATTCTTGAACCGACCATCTGACTTGCCCGCTGTGAAGAGAATTGCCGGTTTCAGCTTGTTGTGGTCACCTCGACAAAAATGTCATTGAAGGTCGGCTGCCCACCCTCGGTCCAGTTGCTGTTCGCCAAGCGGTTTGAGACCGGCGAACCATCCTCATCAGAGGTCCACCAAAACTTCCCTTCGAGAACCGTGGTGCCTTTGAGAACGGCATCGGTGACACGGAGCGTCGCCGCCAGTGTGCCCTTTCCGTTATGAGCTACGATCCCGCTGCCATCTTTCAATCCCAACTTCTCGGCGTCCGACGGGTGCATTTCCAGCGTCGGGTTTCCCTGTTGTCCGGCCTGTCTCGGCATATTCGCGAATGTTGAGTTAAGGAGGTAGTGCGGCTTAACGGTAAGGAGCCTCAGTTTACCGTTCGGAACGAGGTCGCTTACGTCGAGGTCCTCTGGCCCTTTCAGGCCGGTCGACAACTTTAGGGTGCCTCCCATCGAAGCCGGATCTCTCCTCGGCTGCGGCGCATAAAGCCAGCCTTGCTGATTGAGCGTCTCCCAGTCGAAATCGTCCGGCAGGCAGGAACGGGCGATAGTTTCGTCGTCTGCGAAGAGCGCGGGCTCGTCGAGTCCCATTTCTCTGGCCAAGAGGCATAGGATCTCGGTGTGCGGCTTGGACTCTCCGAGCGGCTGGATGGCGGGATGGTTCAGCCCCACATAGCAATGCCCCCATGAGCCCTGAGCGTCGAAGTGTTCGAGCTGGGTGGTCGACGGCAAGACGATATCCACATGCCGCGCGGTGTCCGTCATGAACTGTTCGATCACTACCGTAAACAGATCATCCCGGCACAATCCCTGCCTGACCGTCTCGGCATCGATCTGGTTCACAAGGGGATTGTGCCCCTATATCATCAGTCCCTTGATAGGGGGATCGAGGTTCGACGACGTCAGAATCCGACCAAGTTGGCCCCTGTGGAGGCTTCGCGTTCCCTCCGGCGATAGTTCCGGGCATTCCGGAGCAGCGTTGTCGAAGGTCGGATAGCCCTCGATGGACAGGCCGCCGCCGGGTCGCCTCCAGTGACCTGACAGGATCGCAAGTGCGCTGATACTCCTAACGAAGACATCACCAGACCGGGATTGCTGAGGCCCGATACCGACGCGAAGGGTGCCCGGCCGCGCCGCCCCGTAGACACGTGCGATCCGTACGACATCATCCGGCGCCACTCCTGTGACCTCGCAGACATGGTCGGGTGTCCAGGCTTTGATTTCCTTAAGATAGGCATCCAGGTCGTCGGCCGCCGAACGCGCGTATTCAAAGTCGGCCAGCCCCTCCTCGACCAGCACATTCGCCATACCGGCGGCAAGAACAGCGTCCGTTCCTGGCCGAATTGGAATGTGCTCATCGCATTTTGCCGCAGTTCGCGTTCGTCTCGGATCGATACTGATGATCTTTGCGCCCCGCGTCTTTCTCGCTTCGAGGCAAAAATGCCAGTGGTGGTGGGCCGTGGACAGCAGGTTAGCTCCCCAGAGTAGGATGCATTCGCTTTCCGCGAGTGTCTCGGGATCGAAGCTTATCGGGTGTCCTTCCGCCGCCACAGCGTTATCAGACTGGCCGCACAGGCTGCCATGGAGGCGGCTTGCACCGATATGGTGGAACAGGCGCATGAGCGCGCGGCGTTGCAAGGCGCCGGCCGAACCCATGTCGTGAAGCGGCATCAGCGCCTCGGAACCCCAGTCATTGATGCTGTTTTCAAACTCGGAAGCGATCTCGCGTATCGCTTCGTCCCAGGAAATCCGCTCGAACTCGCCGCTGCCCTTGGCGCCCGTGCGGCGCAAAGGGTGCAACAGACGGTCGGGCGCATAGGTGCGGGTCTGGTAGTCATTGACCTTGGCGCACAGAACTCCGCGAGTGAAGGGGTGCTCCTTTGAGCCGACGACCTTGATAACCTTGCCGTCCTCTACATGCGCCACCCATGAACAGCCGTCTTGACAATCATGTGGGCAGCACCCCAGCACCTCCGAATGTCTCATTTTGCCACCTCCCGCAGGTCGATTTCCCACGCTTTGCGGGATAGTAACACAGTCGAGTAGGTCAGCCGAATGTTGTGCTCCTGCAGTTGAAGCGATGGGAAGTGGGAGACAACTGAACGTCTGCTCCGGGCCGATTGTGTTGAAGAAGTCGGCTTGAAGAGCGCGAGCGGATTGCGGTCGCGTGTGCTTTTACCTGGCGCTCAGGC
>NZ_JAWHTE010000061.1:0-3605 GCF_032586175.1 Ovoidimarina sediminis | reverse complement strand
AGACAGGATGAATCACAAATCAGCTCCAACAGGAATCCCCGCGATTCAGGTTTTCAGTCGGATGCTTTAGCGCGCGGGGGCGGGCAAGAAGTGCTCTGGTAATGGGAACTAGATATGAATTCTGAAGGCGGTCCAGGCTCTCTGGACGAATTGCTCAAGACATTAGATTTTCTTCACACGCCGTCCTTTCTGCTGAGCGTCGATACGTCGGGAACGTTTCGGTTCAGCGGGTTGAACAAGGAACTCGAAAGCCGGACAGGTCTTCAAAGCGCAGATCTCGCAGGGCTCACCCCACACGAAGCGCTACCGCCCCGCATGGCCGACACGGTCGAAGCAAATTACGCCCGCTGCAGGGATACATGCGAAGCCTATTCATACGAAGAACTGCTTGATCTTCCCTATGGCCAAACATGGTAGCGTACCACGCTGACACCGACCATCGAGAACGGTGCGGTCATCGCAATCGTCGGAACCGCAGTCGACGTCACCGAGTTCCGCTCAAAGCTCCAAACCGCCAGCGACGCGCATGAAAGCCTTCGCTCACAGGCTGAAACATACCAGACCCTCGCGCATGCATCGATGGTGCAGATGCGGGGGCCGCTGAACAACATAATCTCATTGGGCCAGATGCTACGCCGCGAAATCCGGGAACCGATGTCGGCAAGGGTGCAACTCCTCGACCTGATGACAGAAACCGCAGTCACCGCACTCGAGGAAATTGACGGGTTCGAGTTTCATCTGGACGAACAACCAAGTCCCGCAGCAGCCCCGATGGCGATGATCGATTTTGGGCATCTCTGCCGCGACTTTTCCGCCATCGTGGATCCGGAACGGCGGCTTTCGATCCTATTTCCGGAAGCAACGCTACGGGCGAACCGCGATGATACACAGTATGTGTTCCGCGCACTGTTCGAAGAAACAGCCCATCGCGCACGCGACACAGTATCGATTTCCGTGTCGGACGATCCCGGACGTACAAACCGGCTTCAGGCGAGTTTTCGCATGACTTGCAATGCCGGGGACAGGCCAACAGCGGCGGAACGCCACTGGCTCGATTCCACTTTGCGGTCGCGCAGGGGTGAAATTTCCATCGACGCCGACCGTGCGCGGGACGATGGGCTAATGACTCTCATCTTCACGGTATTTTTGCCTGGGCACCTAGTCGCCGCGCCCGACGGATCGCGTGCGCCCCGCGAGGTCAATCGCGGCCTGTCGGGTCGCGCCACCGGTTGACGATGGGGTAGCGCCGGTCGAGCCAGAAGGATCGTTTCGTGAGGCGCGTGCCCGGTGCCGATTGGAACCTCTTGTATTCACTGAGGTAGATTAGGCGCTCCACAGACCGGATTACATCGGCGTCATACCCTTCTGCCACCAGGTCGGCCACGCTGGCCTCTCGATCGATCAGCCCTTCGAGAATGCCGTCGAGGACCTCGTATGGCGGCAGGCTGTCTTCATCCTTCTGGTCCTCGCGCAGTTCCGCAGAGGGCGGCTTGTCGATCACCCGTACCGGGATTACCTCACCTTCTGGGCCCTTCATCCAAGGCCGATGGTTTGCGTTTCGCCAGCGGCACGTCTCGAAGACGCGGGTCTTGTAGAGATCCTTGACCGGATTGTAGCCTCCGGCCATGTCTCCGTAGATCGTCGCATAGCCGACCGCGACCTCGGATTTGTTGCCGGTGGTCAGGAGCATCTCGCCGAACTTGTTCGACAATGCCATCAGAAACAGGCCCCGCAGCCGCGACTGGATGTTCTCTTCCGTGAGGTCGGGCGTCGTACTCGTGAAAAGCGGCGCAAGCGTCTCCGTAACAGCCTTTCGCGCAGCCGAGATCGGCGCTGAATCGAGCCGGCATCCGAGATTGCGTGCCACTGCCGCCGCATCCTCCAGCGAATGCTCGGACGTATATTCCGATGGCATCATCACCGACCGCACGTTTTCTGGACCCAAAGCATCCGCCGCGATCGTTGCCACAAGCGCGGAATCGACGCCTCCGGACAGGCCAAGGAGCACCTTCCTGAACCCAGTCTTGCGGCAATAATCGCGCAAGGATTGCACCATAGCGCGGTAATCCTGTTCCCACGCATCGTGCATCGGCGCGACTTCGCCCGGTTCGGCCCGCCAGCCCGATTCCGTTTCGACGAAATCGACATGAACGACCGCCTCGTCGAACACAGGTAGGCGAACAGCAAGCTCCCCACCTGGATTCAGTACGAAACTGCCACCGTCGAAGACCTGGTCGTCTTGCGCCCCAACCATGTTGAGGTAAACGAGCGGCAGCCCCGTCTCGACGGTGCGCGCCACCATGTGGTTGAGGCGCGTATCGTACTTTCCGCGGTAATAGGGCGAACCGTTCGGCACGATCAGGATCTCGGCACCGCTTTCGGCAAGGGCCTCGGGCACCTCCTCGTGCCAGGCATCCTCGCAGATCGGCGTGCCAATCCTTACGCCTTCAAGATCATAGGGCCCGGCAATCGGCCCGGAGTCGTAAAGCCTCACCTCGTCGAACACCGTCTCGTTGGGCAACTCATGCTTCAGCACTTGTCGCACGAGGCGCCCATCCTTGTAGACATGATAGGCGTTGTAGAGGCTGTCACCCTGCAAGAGCGGCCCGCCGATCCCTATCGCCGGCCCACCCACGGCACGCGCGCCAAGCGCCGCCACATGCGCCATCGCGTCCTCGGTGAAGGCACGCTTCATTACCAGATCCTGTGTCTGATAGCCCGCGATGAACATCTCCGGTAAAGCCACCATGTCTGCCCCGGCAGCGCGCGCCGCTTCCCAGGCGCCAAACGCCTTTTCGGCATTCCCCTTCAGATCCCCCACCGTGGGGTCGAGCTGCGCCAGCGTCAGGCGAAAACGGTTGGCCATGGATCATCCTTCGATTGCCACAAGCGCTCTAGCGCGAGCCGCCGCCGGGTAAAAGGCCGCGCTGCCCAAAAACCTTGCGGGTCCCGGGGGCGTCACCTAGACTCTTCCGCAATCCGGTCAAATGCCGGAACGGGGCGGGCCAGCCAGGGAAAGAGGACCACGGGGTCATGGTAACTTCGCGAAAGACAGCCATTCTTCTCGCAATCAGCATCGGCCTCGGATCGACCGCGGCCCTCGCGCAGGACGGGCAGGTCGTCACCAAGCAATACGACGACGGCGGGATCTACGAGGGCACGTTCCGCGACGGCAAGCAGCACGGCCAGGGCACGTACCGGTTGCCCAACGGCTATGAGTACACGGGCGAATGGATTGATGGAGAGATACGCGGGAACGGTGTGGCACGGTTCCCGAACGGTTCGATCTACGAAGGCGCGTTCGTCGCCGGCAAACCTGAAGGCACCGGGAAGATTACCTTTGCCGATGGCGGCACCTATGAAGGCGACTGGGTCGATGGGGAGATGACGGGTCAGGGGCTTGCCGTCTACGCCAACGGTGTGCGCTACGAAGGTAACTTCAAGAACGCGCTCCACCATGGCCGCGGTCGGATGGAAAGCCCGGGTGGTTATGTCTATGACGGCGCCTGGGTCGACGGGATCAAGGAAGGCGAGGGCAGGATCACCTACCCGGACGGCGCGGTCTACGAGGGCACGCTCGTCCGCGGAAAACGTCAGGGCACCGG
>NZ_JAWHTE010000060.1:0-4038 GCF_032586175.1 Ovoidimarina sediminis | reverse complement strand
GCCACCGCGCGCCAATAATGGTGTGGCGTGCGGTGGCTCAACTCTTCGGCTGAGACCGCGTTAATCAATAGACAAGTCATTTTGTCGGATGTCCGGTCTACGGCGCTAACCGGTTATTGGAGCCGTCGATCAGTGGTTTATCGCGTGACAGAGGCAGTCATCAAATCCTGCACAGCCGTGTGAATATGGCGATGCTTCCAATGGCTCGAAGGCTCGGTTGCCGGTGACAGTCCGACGGTCACGGAATTGGAAGCGGCGGCAAACTGGGACCGGGTTGTCGAGCGCAAGGCGGCCGGCATCGCGTTCCTGAAGCCGCAACTCTAGAGATGGCGCGCTGCCAGCAAAAGGCACCGATTCCCTTGTGCCGGCTCTGAGAAGAGCTTGCTGGCAGCGCCTATTCGATACGTGAACATTCAGGCGGCACTTTGAGGGATTGTTGATCGTATTTGGGCAAGGGTGCGCCTGCGGCCATTCAGAAAGTGCGCCGCGAAGCACCCCCGTTAGTCGGTGAGTGGGAAAACCCCGACAAGACGCAGCCCGCTTCTTCTCCTACCTCTGCGGGCGTGGCGTCATAGGGCCGGGATGCTGGAGGTGTCCCGGCTTGCATTTTCGGCGTTCGTTCAATGCCTCCCCAAGCAATCGGCGACGAATATGAACTTCCTGCCAGATAGTGGAAAACCAAAGCAAAGCCCCGCCTCCTTTTGAAGAGACGGGGCCAAACTAGAACTTAGTCGACCAATTACTGTTATTCAGTCAGGCCTTTCGGATCTGCTGGCGAGACTGGCGCACCATTGGCGCTTGTCAGAGCGCTGCCGACATTGCCCCATCCACCTTTGGGGAATGCGGAGCCCTCTTTGCCAAGTGTGCGGGCAACACTTGCCCCCGGAAGACCGAACTCCCCAACGCCATCCGCACCGCTACCCTGAAGAGCGCCTTTCATGCTTTGCGCACGGTCCTTCGGCGTGTGGGCGCCCGCAAACACGGGGCCCGCAACGAGTGCAGCCACAATAGCCACGACAGAAATCTTATTCACTAGACAGCCTCCCAAATCATGATGTCTGAGGAGGCATACGGGGAGAGAGGCGAGATGGATTGATTTAATATGAAAAACAGTTTGTTTCCTCCATGCCTACAATCGCAACGGTCTAAGCGCGCAGACGCGGCTAACCCGGCCTGACTACCGCCGCAAAACTTCGTCCACCTCCTCCTCGGGCAGCCCCAAAGCCTTCGCGGCTTCTCTCAGCATCCATGCGCCTGACTGAAGCTTGGCGACCTCTTCGCGATCAGCCCAAACCTCCCGCGCCCAAGCCCTGCGGTTCTCGGGAAGCAGGTCTTCAACGCTACCTTTGCGGCCTCGGCGGTCGGGCAAAAGCGCTTCGGTTCTGGGAATTTCATTGGGGTGATCTAAGGGCGGATTGATATCAGCGCAATGCATTTAAATATTTAAAAACAATGAGTTAAAATGGAAGATGGTGGGCGACCTAGGAATCGAACCTAGCGTGCGTCTCCGCGAGGGAGTTACAGTCCCCTGCCACACCTTGCGGCCTGTCGCCCACGACGGCGCTTGTTAGACGCGGGCGGGCGACCCGTCAACCGCGAATCCGTTGGCTTTGAGGTTGCGCCCGCGACACGTGGCGCGCAATGTGCCGGCGCGCGGAGGGTACAATGAAGAAACCCAAATGGGTCATAGAAAAAGAACGGCAGAAACGGGCAGGGGCGAGCGATACGGTTTGGCTATTTGGCCTCCATGCCGTCCGTGATGCGCTTCTGAATCCGAGGCGCGAGAAACTTCGTCTCGTCCTGACTCGCAACGCTGCTGATCGTTTGGGCGAAGTCATCGTCACCGGTGGCGTGACACCGGAAATTGCCGACCCGCGCTGTTTTCCCGTTCCGCTCGATCCAGGCAGTGTCCATCAAGGCGCTGCAATCGAAGTGCGTCCGCTCTCATGGGGAGCCATTGAAGACGTTGTCCTGGCGGGCGGCAATCCGCCCCGGGTGGTATGTCTGGACCGGGTGACAGACCCCCATAATGTCGGTGCGATCCTGCGTTCTGCCGAAGTCTTCGGAGCCTCGGCCGTCATCGCTCCGGCCCGTCACTCCGCACCCGAAACCGGTGCGCTCGCGAAAGCGGCGTCCGGTGCACTTGAAAGGCAACCTTACATTCGGGTGACGAACCTTTCACGGGCAATGGAACAGCTCAGATCCCTAGGGTTCATTCTTCTTGGTCTGGACGGAACAGGGGAAGGAACTCTCGACGCAGCGCTTGACGATCTGGGTGATCGCCCACTTGCGCTTGTCTTGGGAGCGGAGGGCCCCGGTCTTCGCGAAAAGACGCGGGAAACCTGCGACAGGCTTGTCCGGATTGACTCGGCCGGCGATTTTGGCTCGCTCAACGTCTCAAATGCCGCGGCTGTCGCCCTATATGCAGCAGGCCGGGCACTGGATTGCTGAATGACACCAAAGATCGCAACATGTTGTTATTGCGGAACGAGGGCCGCATTGGTTCTTAGCGGACGAGAGCGTCATGAGCTTGCCTGTTCATCCTGCGGGGCGCCACTTCACGAAATGAAGATGCTGAAGGCCGCGCCATCGGCGCACTCTCAGTCGAAGCCCTCGCGCACTCGGCCGGGAGAGCCCCGCAATCGACCGGTGAAGCGTAAGCCAATAAAGCGCAAATCCCGGGCTCGCTGGATGCTCGAAGAAGTTTGGGACTTTGTTGAAGACATCTTCGACTGAAACATTTCTCTCGAAACTCGTCCGTTCGATCACGAGGCTGCGCAAGGGGGTTCCAAGACGCTGATCGGCTGCGCATCTTTTCGCCAGACACACGCTCCAGCAGACGACGAGACCGAGACATGACGACCCGCCGACAGTTTCTTTCTGCTTCCGCAGCCTTCGTTCCGGCCCTTTTGTTGGCCAGACACGCAGCTGCGAACGCCATTGCTTCTGTCTACTCTAAGAACGGTATTGCAATAGATGGCACCGATCCGGTCGCCTACTTTACCGAAAGTCGAGCGGTGGCTGGAGACCCGGGAATCACCCATGAGTGGAGCGGAGTGACCTGGAGGTTCTCCTCTCCGCGGAATCGAGAAGCCTTTTCCGCAGATCCCGAGGGGTTCGCACCCCAGTTTGGTGGATACTGCGCTTGGGCCGTGTCGCGGGGCTATACGGCACCAACCGCGCCAGACGCGTGGACGATTTTCGACGGGCAGCTCTTTCTCAATTATTCCAAGCGCATCCGGAGGCGTTGGGAGCGGGATATTCCTGACAATGTTGCTCGTGGTCGCGCCAATTGGCCCAGCGTTCTCGATAGTTGAGCGTCCATTCATACTCTGTTCACATTTTCGAAAGAAGCTCTTACGCGGGCTGAAAATGTGCCTAAATGTCTCTGTGTGGGTGCGCGACCGGAACACGCGCACTCGAATACACTGTCCCTCGTTCCGTGACTCTGCGCCCGGGTGATCGCTCGGGCGCATTTTTCTTCTGGGTCCGATAAGAGCTTGCTGCGTTCACCGCTTTGCAGGCGCGTGACGACCTCGGTGCACGTGGTCGTGCTGCCTGACCCTGCAGTGTATCCCCAAATCTCACATGTGAGCATGCATGCCGACCAATCGGTCGAGGCGTTGCTGGGCGACGCGATCCAAGGCGACGCGGCTGTTCGCGTCAGACTGTAGTCGACCGGGCTGATGATCGTATCGAAGCCGAGGACACTCAAGTCGATTGAAGCATTGAAGACGCGATCCGGCTGGGTTCTCTTGTTCGGAAAAGATGGCCTGGACCGGAAGACGCTTCATGACAGCTAACGGTGAAAGGCATGCCTCTGCCGAACAAATGCTACGCAACCGTCCTTCCTGTCTTGATCCTCTCAAGGGGATCGAACGGCATGATGTGATCGATCCTTTCGGAGTTGCATCGCAATCAAGGGAAGAGACGATGTTGATCCCGAGGGACGAAATGTCCAGTTAAAGCATCCGGCCTTTAACCTGAGACATATCCGGCAGCCCTGAAGTAGTTCCAACACTCTTCGGGTGAGTATAG
>NZ_JAWHTE010000059.1:0-4604 GCF_032586175.1 Ovoidimarina sediminis | reverse complement strand
ATACTCACCCGAAGAGTGTTGGAACTACTTCAGGGCTGCCGGATATGTCTCAGGTTAAAGGCCGGATGCTTTAGGGCTTAGATCTTGTAGCTATCTGAATAGATGTAATAAATTGATCATATCAACCTCTTGGGCGATCCCTTGGTTAGCCATCGAACAGAGCTGCAAAATTTCACTTGAGTTGCCTTATGACATCGCGCATTCTCATGAACCTGAGTGTTTGTTCAATCTGGCGCGTATCCAGAAGTAAGTCGGGTGGGGAAGTCCGACGGTGTAATAAATTTGAGGCCTGACTTCTGACAGGCAGGTGACCCGGCGATTGTTTGGGTTGGGTTATGTTATGTGTTATGGAGTAAGTCCAATGCGGTCGGAATTGTTGGAACGTATCCAGCAATTCGTTGGCTGTACTCGTATTCTCGATACGACGTTCGAGACACATTCTCATCTCTGGCACGTTCGGATGTTGACGAGGGTCAACGACGTCAAGCTTGTGCGCAGTTTATTTTCGCACGGTTGATGCAGTCGTGGGCGAGGAGATTGACGGCAATCAGATCATAGCAGGCTGATGTGCAATCTGGGCTGGTGCCCAGAAGTTTTTGGTTGGGGGAAAACATGGCTGAACTTGAAAAAACGGCTGAGACGATCACCGTCGATGAGACTGACGATTTTCAGAACTGGGACACGTCTTCCGGCATTCCAGGCGATGAAGATGACAACGACATTGATATCGACAAAGATCTTGCCGCCGGTGGTGCTGATGACGGGGATGCCGAGCTTCCGGAAAACTTCAGAACCGCACTCGGCTTGCTGCAAGCATCCGGATCCTTTGTCGACTATACAGACTGGATCAATGTAGCCCTTAGCGGATACCTGTCACCTGCCGACCGTGCCGATGCAGAGAGCGACGGTCCCGGCGAAAACATTGTCGATGTGACAAGCGGCGATGCCCCTGTCACCAGCTTGAGTTTTTCTTCGAGCCTGAATGGCGATCCTTTCCCAGTCATCGGAACCGATGGGACGCCGTTCGACAGCCTCCTGACGCATGACAGCAACCATATTTTTCTCTACGCAGATCCAAATGATGACAACATCGTTTACGGTGTCGAGGGTTACGGGGATCTCGCGAACCCTGATGGCGACATAATCTTCGCGCTCTATCTTGAAGAGATTACTGATCCCATCACGGGCGAAATCACGGGCGCCAAGTCCTGGACGGTGCTTTATGAAGAGATCGATCACCCCGACGACACCAAGATCGACGAAGCTGTTGATCTAGAAAACCGCCTGTTCGTCTCCGCGCAATCCGAGCAATTGTTCAGCCTGGCCGGTGTCCCCTCCGGCCAGAACCTCGGCTACATGTGGAAATCGACGACCCCGGGTTCGAGCGATGCCATTATCGCCATGGCAATCAATCCCGCGAATACATCGATTTTCCAACCCCTGCCCAGCTACCAGCGCGTCAACACCGGGAAAGGTGGTGGCGATACGACCATTTCGAACGAGTTCCAGTCCGGTCTTGAGGCTACTCCTGGATACGGTCGGTCAGTGGTTTTCACTTTTGTTGATGAAACCAATTGGAATACCACGATCCCAGAGCTGGATCAGGGTGAAGCAAAGCTCGAGGAGAGCTTTGAGTTTGCTGTCGTCGTTACTCGGTTCGAGCTCGACGACATAGATCCCGACCAGGACATAAGTGCGTTCACTTTCATTATTGACGTCGAGGGGCAGCCAGCCCTGAATTACTCTGGGCTGAGCACACTGCAGGATTTGATTGATGCGGTTGGCCAGATAGAGAGCGAGTTTGGTCAGCGTGTCGAGCTTGCAATCGAAGGAAACAACCTTGTCGTCAAAACATTTGGTGATGACGTCGCACTTTCCGGTGGTGGATTCGATGCAATCGCCAAGTCCGGGTCCGTAGAACAACTATATCTCGGGGCCAATGCCGAAGCCGGAGGAAATCTCGCGTCTGGTGTCGGTTTTCAAGTCGTCCAGGTCGGCGGCGGCGAGCTTGCAACGGTCAAAGTTGTTTTGCTGGATCGCGCTGATATTTACCCGGGCGAGAGATATGTCGACGGCATTAAAAAGATCACAACTGTCGCAGAGACCAGTTACGCCACCAAACTGACGCTGGATACCCTGCTCAACCGTGGCGATACCTATACAATCTCGGTCGATCTTAACGACGACGAGCCCGGTGGTATCACTGCCTTTTCCTACACGGTGCGGCGTGGTGATGATCTGTCAGATCTCATCAACGACTTCAATTCCGATACCGCCAAGAGCGGCATCTTCCTCGATCTCGTCGATGGACAACTCGTCGTTCAGTCGTTGAACATGCGTGAGTTGACGATCTCGGGTTTCGATCAACTCGGCGACACCGCGGGAAAAATCGCGGACGGTGCCTACGACACCTACGTGGTCGAGGCTGAGGAGCTTGTCGACGCCAGCTCCATCGTCATTGAGGGTTCACGCAAGTCCGGCAGTACGATCACCACATTCAAAATCGAATGGACACGTGCGGATTTCGAAAATGGTATAGAGCCTACGATCACATCAAGCGGAGGCCCGACTTACGATCCGGGGATTATCATCATCTGGAACGAAGACGGATCCGTTGTCGCAAAGGGCATCGATGCAGGCGACAATATCGATATTCAGTCCAGCGAACTCATTGACACGGCAATTGTCTTCAATGGCGGGACAGGCCTAAAGAGTGACAAGTTCGACGCGCCGTTCGACATTGGCGGCTTCACATATCTGGCTGCTTCGACGGCGACCCTCGAAGTTGGATCGCAGTTCTTCTTTGAAGATGACGGCATCGACGGCTCTCTCGGAGCGCCACTTTATGTCGAGGAAGAACACATCAACAACACTCTGTCTGTTGGAAATGAAGATACAACCGTAAACACCAACGACCTCGATGGAACCAATATTACCGTGGAATTTCCGGCATTCGTTCAGGGCACGACGATGCTCTCGGACTTGGGGATTAGCGGTACACTGAGCTACAGGGGCTGGGTAACGAATACACGTGTGGACATTAATCTCGACGGTTTGGATTTTAATGGCCTCATTGCGGCAATTAATTTGGAAACTGTCAACACTGGAATTGATGCTGTACTGCTTCCAGGCACCGACACCGACAAATTCATTCTCAACTGGCCAGATGCCGGATCAATAGAGATTATCGACGGTGGCACGGGCCTGGGCCTGAACCAATACGAAGGCTTAGGCCCAATCGAGATAAATCTCGATAACACCAAGAATTATGTCGAAGCTGACTTCAGTATTCTCATTGACGAACTCTACGCAGACCGTGACGCAACCTTTGGTGTTCGCACGGATGCCTTCGTTTTGGGTACGACGGCAATCGTCGACGCCGATGTGCTTTCCGCGTCAGGAACGCTGACAATCGAAGACGACACCCTCAACGCGATCGATCTGGGAGGGCTTTCCACAGTTCAGGCGCTGCTCGACGCGATCAATGCAATAGACGGCGTTAGCGCCCTCTTGTTCGACGGCAAGTTGCTCATTCAAGGCTCGGATGGCGAGTTGTCGATCGACTACGATCCGACTTCTGGCGATACGGAGGCAGATGAAATCTTCGGTATCGTCGAAGGGTCCTACTTCCCAACGTCTATGCTCGAGGCGCAGGGCTTGACCTCAAAGGGGGCCGCGCTCTGCTACCAGATTTCTACGGTCACAGAAGACGTGATCATCACCCTCAGTAACAACAGTGCGGATCAAGGTACAACCATCCCAGATGGGATCTACGTTATCCGCGTTGATCACAACGGAGACGGTGTCTTCGAGGATGGGGCTGCGACTGGAGATGAAGTCATCGTTTATGAGGCCTCCGGTAATACGCTGGGTGACTTGCGGACCGCCATAGACGCTTCGGGTACTGTCGACGCCACAATCGCTCCCGACACTGGCGGTACTGCAGGTGAATTGAAGCTCACTTCTTGGAGTGGAAACGCTCTGACACTTTACGGGTTTGACGACACTTTCTTCGGTGTCGAGGACGGGACGACATTTAACGTCTCCTCCTACGTGATCACCGGCGGTGTCGTGTCGGTAAGCGGCACCGGCTCGTGGGCTCTGGATGACCCTCACGGACTTGGTGACGTCGTCGAAATCAACGATCTCCCCGTTGTCGAAGGTACGACAATTGCCGACCTTCTTGCCGGTCTCAATAGTATCACGGGTGTCGTTGCGACACTTGAGGGCGGCGTGATTGTTATCGAAGCCACCGACGGCGCCAGTAGCATCAAAATTGAGGGACTTGCATCACTCGGGTTTGACGAAGTCGGCGACATATACACGACCAAGCGCGAAGTTGTCAGATTTGAACTCGATCCGGATGGACCCTCCAGGTTCGAGGTTGGCGATCAACTGGATCATGCTCCGGGTGGTGGCGAAAACCTCTTGGCGGTGGACTTCAGCCCATACGTTTTCGCGACAGATGGTGATTTCGACCCGCTGCCGCTCGGCGATGCCGGGCTCTACAATGTGATTGACGATATACCTGTTCAGAACACTGCGACGGTTCTGAAGACGGTACACGAGGACGCGCTGAACAACTACGACCCGGACGACGTCGT
>NZ_JAWHTE010000058.1:0-5225 GCF_032586175.1 Ovoidimarina sediminis | reverse complement strand
CCTACGAGATAAACGAAGTTGGTCGCCCGTTGCGCCTTGACCAAACACGGATACTCAGATGTCGGCCTCGAGCCCATTTCACCCGTTCTATTTCGCCAGTCGTGGCTTGCTCTAACAAGCGTCTACGGAACAACCCTTGATGTGCTATGCTTGTGCACATCCGAGAACCGGACGGCTTGCAGTGCTCGCATCTGGGTGTTGGAGCTTTGTGCGCATGGTATCGACAGCATGAACGGAAGCAACTCGCGCCCCTCTGGGCACACCCCCTGCCGTCAGACGCGGAACTGATTGGGACAGCGAACATGACAGAAGTTTCTGGCTTTCAGCTGAAGCGGGGCGGTCCAGAGGTCTACGAGGCTTCTTGGGTGCGCGCCCAAATGGGCCGCGCCGCTGAGGATCTGGTCGCAGCAGTGAATGTCGCGCCTGGCGACCGGGTAATCGACGTCGGCTGCGGTACTGGAGTCGTGGCGCGTACGGCTGCCGAGCTAACGGGGTCGGCAGCAGACGTGATCGGAACCGACGTCTCCGCCGAAATGGTAGAGGCCGCGGCAAAGTTTGCCGCCGAGGCTGGTTACCCTGACATTGTCTGGCTGGAATGCGATGCCGCCGCAATACCGCTACCGGACGCGACATTCGATGTGGTGCTCTGTCAGCAGGGCCTGCAGTTCATGCCCGACAAGCCCGGTGCGATGGCCGAGATGGCGCGTGTCATGAAGCCTGGCGGCCGACTGGCCTTGAGCGTCTGGAAGGCCCGGTCGCCAATCGGCGCAGCCTTCTCAACAGTTCTGGACCGGGAGTTCGGAGAAGGTACGACCGCACCGTGGGACATGGTCTACTCACTCGGTGACCGCAACCGCCTGCACGATCTTGCTGCTGGCGCGGGTCTACGAGAAGCCTATGTCTCTTTTGACGTGAAATTCGCCCGCCATCCGTCCCCAACTAACTTCATCACCGGCGCGATTGCGGGCTCTCCCATCGCGGGGACGATTGAGAAGCTACCCGTGTCTGAGCATGACCGTTTGATCCGGGAAATCCTAGAAGAACTCGCGGAGTTCCAAGACGACTACGGCCTTGCCGTTCCGGCGCAGTGCCTAACACTGACAGCGCGAAGATAGACGGTCAGCTTAGTCCGCAGACCGGACATAGTGCCCCTCATTGCGAAGGTCTGCTATCGGTCAAAGCAGACAACGACCTAGGGTCTCAGAAGCTTGTCCACCGCTTCCTCAGGCACCCCAAGCACCTTCGCGGCTTCTCTCAGCATCCAAGCGCCTGCGGGCCACTTGGCGACCTCTTCGCGGTCAGCCCATGTCTCGCGGCCCAGGCCCTTTGACTTATAGGTTCTTGGAAAACTGTTCTGTGGAATTGTATCCTTCTGCGAAGTCGAGGATGCCATGTGAGGCGATATGAAGGTCCATTTGGCCATTGTTCTGTCGATGCTTGCTTTGTCAGGGTGCGTCACGCCCGAGGAGCTTGCGGAATATGATGCAAAGCGTCGGGAGCAATTTAAAACGACAACAACCTACCAGGGAGAAGAGATATCATTTTACGCGGAGGGACACAGCATAGGATATCGTGGGTATCTCATTTCCATCGAAATTAATGGAACTACTGTAATCAAAGGGGAAGCCAGAGACAGTTTTTGGACTCCCGGGGTGATGAACACACTAACGGGATCATGGAAGGGTAAGAAGGTTTCGGCGGAGCCAAGGATAGGATGGGCCGATTTTACAAACCTCGATACCCGTGTTATCCTTCCCATCACAATAGACGGTGAGGAAGTCGCAACCTTGTGGCTAACCTCTTTGTGGGGTCCCAGACACAAAGATGCCGACGCTGACCTTGTTTTGAGGGAGTTCTAAATCGGCAATAGGCGGCTTGTAGCACGACGTTATCTAAGCAGACGATCCACTTCTTCCTCAGGCAACCTAAGCACCTTCGCGGCTTCCCTCAGCATCCAAGCCCCTGACTGCAGCTTGGCGACCTCTTTGCGGTCGGCCCATATCTCTCGCGCCAATGCCACGCGGTCGTCGGGCAGGAGGTCTGCCGCCACGTCCCCTTATCCCAAGCAATCGTATTCCCACTCCTCGTAATTGGTTCCCGGGATTGGGCTGAGTGCGCTTGCAACAACCTTTACAGTACTCACACGAACCTTCCCGTCTGCCCCTTTATATTCGTCAGGGCCGACCTTGGGGCCGGGGCGCTTTCCATACTCGCCACAGGCTTCCGCTGCTATTTGATTAGCCGTCTTCTTTTCCTGTTCACTTGGCACCCATACTTTAACACGGACCAGATCCTCAGACTTTGAGATTAGTTGGCTCTTGCCCGGTTTAACCGCCCATACGGAGGGCTCCATGCTCCACAAGAAGCCAGGAAAAATAGGGAAAACACGACTAGAAGATAAAGCTTTGGCATTCGCGTCATTCCTCCAGTTCACTCCCTGAGCCTACCATATTCATTTGGCTCGGAACTCCAAAACTCTCGATCTTCCTTCTACGCTGCCTTTGCGGCCTCTGCGGTCGAGCATTCGCTTGTTACCCCAGATGTTACCCCAAGACAAAAGTCATGCCCTGCGATCCGTCAAATTCCCGATAAGTTATTGAAATTATGGTGCCCCCACACGGACTCGAACCGCGGACCCACTGATTACAAATCAGTTGCTCTACCAGCTGAGCTATAGGGGCACGCCGCGTGATCTACAGGCTTGATCGTGCCGGCGCAAGATGAGGCTGCATGCACGGGGCCGCTTTCGTCGCGGGGCCTGCCCTTCTATAGTGCCGGCCAAGAGGCGGGAAACAGACAAGGGCAGCCGGCGCCGCACATGCAGGTCATCTTCCACATCGGCGCCCATTGCACCGGTCAGGACCGGCTGATGCGTTCGCTGCTGAAGAACCGTGACGTGCTGGCGCAGAACGGCGTTGCGGTGCCCGGGCCGGGGCGGTACCGGCGTATTCTGGCAGAAGTGCTGAAGAAGCTGCGCGGCGCGCCGGCGAGCGCGGAAACGCAGGATGTGCTTCTGGAGGCCGTGCTCGACCTCGACGACGCGGACCGCGTGATCCTTTCGAACGAGAGTTTCATCTGCGCGCCGTCGAAGGCCGTGGAGGGCGGTGTGCTGTATCCCAAGATCGACAAGAGCGCCTGGCTGGCGGCCGCCTTTCCGGAGGCGGAGGTGGAATTTGCGCTGTCGCTGAGGAACATGGCGAGCTTTCTGCCCGCGCTGTTCGAGATTGTGGCCTCGGAGGATATCGACGCGCACCGGTTTCTTGGCGGTCAGGACCCGCGCGAACTGACATGGGTGAGCGTGGTGGAGGGGTTGCGGGCCGCGAACCCGGAGGCCCCGATCCTTGTCTGGTGCGACGAGGATTCCCCCCTTCTCTGGCCGGAAATCATGCGTGAACTGGCCGGGCTCGACGCGCTCGTGCGGCTTGAGGGGGAAAACGATCTGGCGCGGACGCTTCTGTCGAGGGAAGGCAATGCGAAGCTGGACGCCTATGTCGGGCGCCGCCCGCCCGAGGACGAGGCGATGCGGCGACGCGTGGTTGCGAGTTTCCTGTCGAACTATGGCGAGGACAGCGCGCTTGAACAGGAGATCGACCTGCCGGGCTGGACCGACGCGCTGATCGACGAACTGACCGCCGCCTATGACGAGGACGTGGAACGGATCGCGTCGATCCCCAGGGTGACGGTGCTGACCCCCTGAGAGATCACATCCCGAGCGCCTGCTTGTACATGTCGAGCACCGCCTCTTCCTCTGCGATGTCGTTGGCGTCGCGCTTTCGGAGGGCGATCACCTTGCGCATGACCTTGGTGTCGTAGCCGCGCCCCTTGGCCTCGGCCATCACCTCTTTCTGCTGGTCGGCGATGTCCTTCTTCTCGGCCTCGAGACGTTCGAACCGCTCGATGAACTGGCGCAGCTCATCGGCTGCCACGCGGTAGCTTCCTGGCTGGTCGTCGATCACGGCGGCATCTGTCATGGGGTCTCTCCTTAGCGGGTGGAGAGCTTCGATAGCGCCACGCCGGGCAGCCCGCAAGTGCTTGCAGAGATCGCGCCCATGGACTAGGCGCTCGGGCCATGGAATTCCTTGTCTGGATAGGTGCGGCGATCACCGTTCTTGGCCTTGCGGGGCTGGGCTGGTGCATCGTGAGCGCGGCCCGCGCCCGCGGCGAGGGGCTGGACGATGCGGCGATGAAGGCACGTCTTCAGGCGCTTCTTGCGTGGAACCTCGCGTCGGTGGGAACCGCCGGGATCGGGTTGATGTGCGTGGTCGTGGGGCTGTTCCTCGGCAACTGAGGGCCTGCCGCCACAGACGGCGCAATCACCATACGGCCTCATTGGCGCCCAATTTTGCGTTTCAACGCGCGTTAACCCTGTTTCACCGATCGTCTGGGCATCAAGGAGCCGGAGCCAGCCCTTGAGATACGTTTCGCTTCAATACCTCAGGGCAGTGGCCGTGATCAGTGTTCTTGTGCTGCACAGCCAGGATCTGTTCGCCGCGCCTCTCGCGACCCTGCCGCTTCTGTCGGAGTTCGGGTGGATCGGCGTTTGCCTGTTCTTCGTGATCAGCGGCTTCATCGTGGCGGAGCGAATTTCGAGATGCGCAAGCCTGGGCGATTACCTGACCCGGCGGTTCATGCGGGTCTTTCCACTTTATTTTCTTGTTACCCTGATTGCGCTTTTGCTTACCCTGGCCACGAACCAGCCGTTTCTGACCGCGGCCAAGACCGACAGCGGAATGCCGTTCGATCCGAACTGGCCGGTCTATGTCTTCAAGAGCCTCTTTCTGGTGCCGCAAGATGACTGGCCGCTGTTTGCGGTCGGGTGGAGCCTTGAATTCGAGGTCGTGTTCTACGCGATATTCGGCATCGCGTATTTCGCCGCCGGCCCGGTAACGGCGCGTGTGGTGATCCTGTGCCTGGCGATGGCCGGGCTGACCGGCCTCACCCCCGGAAGCGCCATTGCGCATCCCTTCATGCTTTACTTCTTCGCCGGATGCCTGACCCGGGATCTGTTTCACGTCGCTCGCCGCCCGGCGATCGTTCTGGCGCTGATTGTGATCGGGCCGTCGACCTGGGCCTGGATGAACGGCCTTTACGGTTGGAACGACATCGGCTGGGCCAACTTCACTGTCGCGTCCGCCATCGCATTCTCGGCACTAAAGCATCCGACTGAAAACCTGAATCGCGGGGATTCCTGTTGGAGCTGATTTGTGATTCATCCTGTCTGGGAG
>NZ_JAWHTE010000057.1:0-6314 GCF_032586175.1 Ovoidimarina sediminis | reverse complement strand
ATAAGCTGGAACCACAACGAGCCAGGGCCTCCGTTACAGATCAAGCCACCCTGTCCCAAATCATCTGACGACGGACAACTTGTAGAGGCTGACACGCACTTCGGCGGGAACGAGGAGGGCCATCCCGGAACGAGCACAAGAATTGATACAACTAACCTCGACAACTGGGACGAAGGCATTGAGTGGCTTTACGTCACAGCATCGAAGTGGATCTCTGCGACAGACAAGCTCTTTGGGAATTCTCCTGACAGGGCGTCGAAATACGTTTGGGGAGAAGATGATGTCCGGATCATCGAGTAGCAGAGTGAGCCACTCTTTTACGTTTGTGCAGGGGCAATACTTCTTCGCCAAGGAACCTCCGAGCTGTTTGGCTTCTCCTCTTTGCTGATCCAATTTCTCAACCTAGCCCCTTTGCCAGCCTCGTCCCTGCATGCAACTGTTGAAGATCTGGCGCTGTAATCTATCCGCTTCGGCTCGATGATAGCCGTCCATTACAGAGGAGTGCACAGAACCTGAGGGGCCGGGGTTGACATGCGCGGTGTAGGTCCCTGGTGGATGACCCGGCTGGCTATATGTGCCCGTTACAGTGTAGCTTTCCGACTTGGATGATTGTGCATTGTTTGGGATTGGCGATGCCGTAGCAGCAGATTGCTGGCAATAGCTCATATCTATTGCCCTGCGTTCCTCGACAGCACGCCGTTCGACCAGATCATTGTGTGTCCAATCAGAGTTGCTGACACATGCTGCCTGCAAGGCGGCAATGGAAATAATAACGAGGTGCCTCATGGCCTGAACTCCCAAGAATATCAGCTCCGATCGTTTTGAGTTCAACCAAGCCAACAGGGCGCAATCGTGGTTTAGACTTGTTGCTTTAATGGCGGCTCCACGGACCGCATCCTTGCCGGCGTTGCCCTGATGCCGGGATCTTGCCTGACTGCCTCAATGCTGGATGTGGCGGCCAAACTGGCGTCGGACAAATCAGCACGTCTCGCGTCAGGTCAGCATCTGGAGCTCATGCACCGTCATTGATGCCCCACAGACCTCCCTAGCGAGGTCGACGACATGCTCATGGTGCGTAAAGTAAAGCGCCTGTCCATGCTCAGAGATTTCTCGGAGAAGGCCCAACGCGGCAGCTGTGCGTGAGTTGTCAAACGTCTCCATGATATCGTCAGCCACAAACGGCAGCGTCGTCCCACCAGATGCGTACTGGCGATACCCGGCGAGACGCAGCGCCAGATAGAGCTGGAACCGTGTGCCTTTTGACATCTCGGCCACTGTGATTGATCGCCCGTCACGCTCTCTGAGAGCTAAGAGAACCTCTCTTTGACCATCGCCTTGCGTTCTCAGATCCCGATACCTGCCCGCGGTTAGTTTGCTAAATGCCGTTTCTGTATCTGCGAGCATCTTGCTTCGGTGCTCATCCCGGTATGCAGACAGCGCCTGTTCCGCGGCCAGGATCCCGAGCCGAAGGCGAATGGCCGCTCTTGCTCGCTCTTCTAGATCGAGAAGTAACGTCTGGCGTTTTTCCTCCAACTGCGCAGGTGCGTTGTCCCCGCCAACTTTCTCCAGATCGTCGTTTGCTGCGCGAAGATCACCGACCTTCTCCTCATGGTCCGCCTCTGCCGCCTTGAGATCGGCTGCAAGCGCAGCCCTTTCTCCTTCGAGTTCGTGAATATCCTGGTCTGCCAGGAGTTCCTCTGCGGCGTCCAAGTCAGAGAAGCCCAGGCGGTTCAGAATGCGGCTCTGAACGTCATTTGACTGTTGGCGCAACCGGTCCGCCTTGGCAGCCTTGGACAAAGCGATCTGGAGGTCGTCAATCGATTGGACTTCTGTTACGCCACTGAACAAAGCCGCTAGTTCCTCAATTCGCTTACTCACCGCTTCAAGATCAGCCTCGGCGGCACGAACATCAGCCTTTGCATTGGCGATTTTTTCGGTGAGTTGCTCGCGATCACTGTCAGATTTTGTGGCACGGTCGAGACGCTTGCGCAGCCGTTCACCAAGGACGAGAGGTGCGGCGTCTACAGCCTCGCCCGCACGCTCGGCAAGTATTGTAATCTCTATTTCGAAAGCGCTTTGGTCACTTTTCATCGCCTCGATGCGGCCCTGCAGCCTGTTGCGTTCACCAAGGCGAGTAGCAAGTTTGCGGAGGGTCGAGACTTTCCATCGAAAGTCTTCGAGTGTCTGAAGGGCCTTTGGCAGTGACACGACCTCGGTATTCCAAGATGTCTGAATATCGCTGATCTCACCGGACAGGCGCTCGACATCGCCTTTCCGGCGCGTCACCTCTTCCTTTGCCTCTTCACGCCTTTTCGCCTGGGCTTCTGCTTTTGCCCTGACCCTCGCTGCTTCAGCCGAGAGGGTGCGTGCCCTCTTGGCTAGGTCCTTGAGCCCCGGCGTCTCGTCCGAAATCGACAACGCGGATTTCAGCCGTTCGACGCCGTCCTCGATGGACCGCTTTGCCCCCTCGTATGCCGTCTTCCTTCGGTCGACCTCTCTGAGCCATTCCTGAGCGTCCGAAAGGCGCGCTTGCCAGTTTGGTAGATCGCGTGGGTCATACGTCTCGGGCAGATGCAACGTGACCAATAGGGCGCGGGCCGATTTCGCTTCCCGGTCTAAAGCTTCATCGGCGGCCTTGAAGGCGTCTTCACAAGACGCAAGCGCCGCCTTGGCAGTGGCGACCTCCACTTGCAGTTCACGAAGTCGCGCAAGCCTTTCAGCAAAGCCCAGGCGCGCTTCTTGGAGCGCATCGTCCCGCATCAACGTGGCATGAAACTTTTCAGCGGTCTCCCGCGTCAGCGCGCCCAAGTGCTCGTGCCAGTGAGCCTCGCGCTCACCGCGAACTTCCTTGGCCTCCCCCTCAACAGCCGCGCTTTCGTCCTTCTCGAACTCATGAAGCCGGGCCGCTAGCCGATCATGCTCCTTTTGCGCCTCTTTGCAGTCCCGCGCAGCAGTGTCCTGTCGATCGCGAATGGCAATCCATCTCTCGGCAAGGCGCTCTGCCTCGGCTTCAGAGAGAGCGATATCCAAGACATCTGACGATGCTCCCGACCAAGGTTTGAGATTTTCTAGAGCCCTTTGGAGCTCCCTCTCGCCAGCCTCCATATCCTCGGTTGCCTTAGTGTAGCGCGAAAGCGTTTCTTCGGGATCGATCGCCTCCAGAAGCGTATCGAGATCTTCGTCTGGACCCGCCGATTTCGCCTCATCCTCTAAATCCGCATCGAGCGCCTCTAGTTTTCGCTCAGCATCGGTCTCTTCCTTTTTCGCGGCCGAAAGCTTCGTCTTGGCTTCGGCATGGTTGCCCGCAATCTCTTCAAGCTGCGCGAGGCGTGCTTCAGGTAGGAGACCTTCATCCGGGCTTTCGACGCCAAGTTCTTTGGCGAAATTGGAGAGCTCATTGATCACTCCCTCAAGTTCGGTTTCGCGCTTTGGGAGGTCTGCCTCCGCGGTCTGAGCCCGAGATCTGGGAGCATCGAGGAGAATGGTCAGTTCGTCGCCAACCTCAGAGATCGCGGCGTCTTGAACCAGCGCGTCTCGCGCCGCTTCCTCAGTCTCCAGTAGAAGCTTTGACTGCCGCAGTCTTGTTGACGCCTCCACATGCCGGCTCTTTAGCTCTTGCGCCTCTTCTTGCACTCCTTCGGGGATGCTTGGGTAACCGGCGTAACTCCCGAGATCCCCGTTCGTTTCCCGAAGTGCCTTCAGGAGTGGCAGGCACTCGATCATTGCTTCGAGGCGCGCCTGCTGTTTCAAAAGCCCGTCGCGTGTTTCTTTGGCTGCATCGAGCAATTTCGCGGCTGCATCCCTCTCATCCTTCAGCCGCCGAAAGGCACTTGCTGGAACATCTAGCTCCCGGATCTGGATATGGAGCTCTTGCAGCTCCCGTTTGGCTTCTGCGAGTTCCGTCTTCCGAGCTCGCGGCTTGTGAAACAGGTCAACATTTGCCCGCGCGTCGTCCAGGACCGAGCCGAGGTCAGAGAGCCCTGCCGCTGCAGAAAAAAGCAGTTCACCAAGGTTCCCCTGGCTGGCGAGTATGTCCTCCCCGCCGGCCTCGATCGTTTCATCATCGAGGGAGAACATCGCCCGGTACTGATCGCGGTCGATGCCGTCGAGGGCGTGGAGAAGGAGCGTTGGATTGGCGACGTCTCCAGAGGGTGTGATGAGATCACCTTTGTTGCGCTTGATGCGGACAAGATCGATGGCCTCGTCATCGATCTCCAATGTCCCTCCGATGCGCATATTCTCGTAGTCATGGAGGAAGTTGTACTTGCTGCGCGCCGGGATGCCGAAAAGTAGGCTGAGGTACCCATCAAAGGCTGTTGTCTTCCCCGCCTCATTCGGGCCGAAAATGATGTGGAGATCGGGCTTGCCCTCTTCGCTCGGACCAAAGTCCAACGAGAAATCCGTGAAGTGACCAAAGCGTGTGAGGTCGAGCCGGCGCAGTCTCACGACGGCTCCTCCGCTTCGCCAGACATGACGCGAGCGGTGATGTCTTCCGCGCCCTCTCGCAGAAGAGCGCGGACCTGATCAGCCTCCTCTGCCTCAGTCTCACCGAAGACATTCCTAAGTTCCGCTGGGAGATCGCCAATTATGTCTCCCACCTCTCGCGCCGCCCGCTCCATGAACGCGTCATCATCCAACAAACCGCTCATGAGAGCCGCTAGTTCCCGCCTCGGGTCCTCGCCTTTGGCTGCCTGGGACGGTGCCGACAGTCGGTGGACGATCTTGTCAATCCAGACGGAGCCCTGCGCTCGGGCGAGATTGGCGACCTGTTCCAAGAGGAGGTCTTGGTCGCGGCGTAGACGCCAAGCGAGTGGTGTTTCGCCCACCAATTCCAAGCGGAGTACGGAATGGTCCGATAGCGACATGGCCGCCGAGGCGATGGCGGCCCCAATCTCCCGCAATGCATCTCGCCAGTCATCCACGCCATCAAGCGTGACCTCCTGACGCGCGAACTCAACTGGCGACGTCACACGGTCCTCAAGTGAGGCTGTGCCCTTATCGACAGTCACGAGCGTTACAGATTTCGGCCCAGCCTCGCCGATATCGCGCCCCTGGGGCATTCCGGGCATCACGACATGGGGCGTCTCGGCATGAACCTGGCGGATGTGGATATGCCCCAGAGCCCAATAGTCAAATCCATGCGCGATGAGGTCGTTCACGCTACAAGGGGCGTAGGTGTCGTGCCCAGAGGCCCCGGCGAGACTGGTGTGGAGAAGACCAATATTGAAGAGACCCGAAACAGGTGGTTTGTATTTTGGAAGAAGGCTCTCAGGGGCTTGGGGCTTTGCAAAGCTTACACCGTGTACGGCAACACCGCTCTCTGGAAGCTCAACGGTTCCTCCATGGCCGGTGAAGACGTGAACGTTAGGTGGAAACTCTAGCTCGCGTGTGAGTACGCTTTCTGCATCGTGATTGCCCCGGATCATGAAGACTGCAACACCGGCGGCGCTCAGGCGCTCCATCTGCCCGACGAGGAATGCAGCCGTCTTCATGCTGCGCATGTCACCATCATAGAGATCGCCAGCAATCATCAGGGCGTTGACTTCCTCTTCGAGGCAGAGGTCGACAATGCGCTCAAGCGCGCGCCGCGTCGCGTTCCCTACGAGATCGAAGAGATCCGGATCCTTGAGCGCCAGGCTCTTCAGAGGGGCATCAAGGTGGAGGTCCGCGGTATGAACAAATCGAAACATGCAGAATGGCTTTTGATATCAACCACCACGCTGCAACACCTACAGCTTGTGCGGCAAGTCGATTTTCTCTCGGGGCTCGAGCCGCAAGTGTGAAGACTATGACTGCAATATCGTGTAATTCCGCGATCCAGTGAACTTAAGTTCACCAAAGCGCGAATATCCCGCGAGGAAGCACGGCTCGAAGGCTACAATGACCGCTTAGCGTCGCAGACCGGGCATATGACCATTTTCTCTGATTGCCGCGTTGAGCCTGGAGCGGATCAAACCTATTGCACCGCCACTTTCCGCCTGGACAAGGCCCATGCCCTAACTCTGTGGAAATTAGCGGAATGCTCTAGCTATCGGGAAGGGGGGCAGACCGTCACATTGGCACTCTTGCCGCCGGGACGAAGAATGATCAGGTAGGTGAAGTTATTGTCGCCCATGAAGGTCATTCCGTCTCCTTTGCCAAAGGAGTTTATGACAAGTTCATCCTCCAAGACATACAGCACGACCTCCGATGGCCCACCGTTTTCAATTTGCCAGACCGCGTCCGGCGATCTCAGAACTGTCCGGGATCAGCACCTGTGGGACTGATTAAAGGGTTTTCGTAACGGAGGGTTTCTGGCTCATCTGAACCATCAA
>NZ_JAWHTE010000056.1:0-7436 GCF_032586175.1 Ovoidimarina sediminis | reverse complement strand
CCGATGGAAATAAACCACGCGCCGAAACCGCATACATAGGTGATTGTGAAAACCGCTACGGGCAGGACCTTGCGCATACATACATCTTGCCCAGTGGCTCAGGGGGAGCAAGGGCGTCTGTCACAGGCATTGGCCGGCTGATCTCGGCAACAAGCAGCGGCGGCCGATACGCGCTGTCAGACAGGGATGTCCGCTTTCGCTGACCTTCGCTAGAATTGGCTCGATGTCCGGTTCGCAGGCTGAGCTGACATCCAGACAGCCTATGAGGTAGGCGGCTCATTCAAGATTTTGCCTCGGCAAGGAATTGGTTTCCGGGCTGGATGCTTTCAGCTTGACCGACAGAACAGAGTGTTTCCTATTTCGACGCAAAAATCGAAGGCGAGTGTGAAGTTGCTTACACTAATGCGGCATTAGGTTTGCTAATCTGACGGTGTAACGAGTTGAAGCCCGCGTGTGTCTTAGGGGCTTCGCCTGCAAATCCGGAGCCTGAAGTTCAAAAGGGCTCTGGTAAGCGGCGCCCTGGATCAAGCAGTGTCTCGTGGCTGATCCAGGGCGCCGGTGGAAGCGAGTAAGGAATGTCGTCCCGGGCATCGTGTGTTTGATGGCCATGGTTGTAAAGAGAGTGAATGTAATGAGTACCTGTAGAAGTGCGCAGATTTTTCCTGTGCTGCCCGATGCCGATCCAACGCCCCAGAGATCGACTCACAAATCTTTCATGCAATCTCTGCGATCCTGCGGCTTGGAAGAGTTGGGAATGGATCTCGCGCATCTGTCCACACCGAAATTCTCCATGCTTGTCCTGGCAATTACCGTGCTGGCAGCCCTGTTGACCAATCAAGCGATATGAGCATGAGGCTTGGTCAGATGGGCTCGTTGAACTGGCCGTGCTCATCCGGGAACGGGCCGCAGGCTTGGTGCAGTGTCACAGAGACCAACGATCGCAACAGGTAGGGAACAGAAATGAGCACGGTCATGTGTGTTGGCCGCGCGTACCAGTAATACCAAGTAGGTGAACCATGTTTACGAGTAAGTCCGCGAGTGCGCTCTGCATCGCTTTTGTCAGCCTTGCTGCCGGATGCAGCTCTCTCCCTCACAGTGATGCAGCAACGCGCTCTGGCGTGGCCGTTTTGGCACCGGGGTTAGATCAAACCGCGAAAGAGCTTTCCTCCTTCAAGACCTGCATCAGATGGCTGGCTGACGGTTCAGATGTCTCCAGCAAGAACGCCGGCTTCGCGTTTCGGTCGGAGGCTCGGGATGAGACGTGCGGAGGGGATGATCTCAAACTCAGCTCGCTGAACCCCAGCCTTCAGCGTGACCGCGTCGCAGAGCCCACCTCTCAATCACCAGAAAGCGTTGCCGCGGGTGATCCTGCGCCCCAAGCACCCGAAAGCTTGCCCGATCCGGAGGACCCTGAGGTCCCGGTCGTTTCGACAGAGCCGCAAGGGCCATCTCCCCAGTCACAAACCGAGAATGGCCCGAAGAACGGCCCCAAGTCGACGGAGAAGCTTGATGCGCCGGGACAGGCCAAGGACCGCAGCGCCAAGACTTCCCTCAAGGAGCGCTTCGACGCGGGTCGTGGGAATGGCTCCGAAGGTGGAGATCCGGGGAACTCCCAGGAGCACAACCAAGGAGATGGTTAGGCTGAACGGATCCTGCCGGAAATAGCATGATCCCATGAAGTCAGACGCTAACACTGTATGAGGTTAACCATGAATACCAAAAGACTGTCCTGGATTGCGCCAGCCGCGATTGTCATCGCTATGCTGGTAAATGCTCCCGCATTTGCGGCCTCGACCATTGGTGTCGAAGAAAGTTCGTCGACGCGAACGGTTCAGGTCACCAGCGATGGCGCAATCGTCCTTGAGAGCGATGAGCCCTTCAGCGAACTGTCCATCGCGAACCCGGCAATTGCGGACATTTCGACGCTTTCGAACAACGCCATCTACGTTCTCGGGAAAGAGCCGGGCCGCACGACCCTGATGGTCATGCGCGAGAACGGTACCGTGATGTCGATGTACGAGATCCGCGTGACGCCCGATATCACGGAACTCAGCCGACGCCTCGGCGAGGTTCTCCCCGGCGAGCAAATTGATGTGCTGACAGCCAAGGATGGCCTGGTTCTCACGGGGACCGTCAGTGATCCTGGCGTCATATCCAAAGCGCTGGAACTTGCCAGCCACTATGCGCCGGGCAAGATCTCGAACCTCCTGAGCGTGCGCGTTGAGGAAAAGGCACCCGAGCCCGTTGCGCTCCCAGAGGTCGAGGTTGTTCTTGTAGATCCGGCTGTGGTGGAGACGCAGCTTCGCGCGCTTTTGCCCGCTGAGGCAATCAGTGTGCACAACCTGGGTGGAACGATCGTTCTCTCTGGGACCGTCAGTTCCACAGACGAGGCCCAGAAAGCGCTCCAAATTGCCCGTCTCGTGGCAGGCGAGGCTCAGATCTCGAACTTGCTCACTGTGGCCGTGGAAAAGACCTGTACGGTTCGGACCCGCCGTGGCGGCGAACTCATTGAGACCAATATTCCGTGCCGGGTAGATGCCGCGCTTCACGACGAACAGGCAGTCCCTTCCACCGAAGCCACGAACATGGCCGGGCAGCAGGACGATCTGGCATCTTCAGAAAACGGGACCTCTATCGCATCTCCCACCAACAGCTCCCTCGCCCCGATGTCCTCTCCGCTCCCGCGGCAGCGGCCCAGTCTTAGTTAATCAGCGGACGTAGTCTTCGTTGCACTTTGAATAGCGAGTGATGCTGTTGAGGTTGGTGTCAGCCATTCTCGAAGCGGAGCACTGGCAGTTTGAGTGAAGCAATCGTCTCCATCTGGCAACGTGTCATCAGAGGCAGGAGTATGAGTTATGAGAAGTAATCACGTAAGGTCATCAGCGACCCAAAAAGCTGGCGGCATTCTTGTTCTATTGATCCTGGCAGGGCTGACGTATTCCCAGTTCAATGTCTCCAGGCATTTTAAGCAGCACGATGCGACAGGCATTTTTGTCGACCGGTAACATCCGCCAAATTTGCTGCTTGAGATTTAGCTTTCCGTAGGACGACCTTGAGCGGCAGCAAACTGATCCCCCTAAGAACGGATTCTGAAAAATGGGCCACGCTGTCACCAATTCAGAGCTCAGCCGCAGGTTCGGCGCGCTTACAACCCCGTCTGCCATCCAATGGGACCGCATCAACATCAACGGTCTGCTGCGAACTCTTGCACGCCTGAATCCAGATGAACTGCAGCGATTTCGATCCCATCTCAAAGTCTACGAGAAGAGCGGCAAGGCTTCGGAATACCTTCTGGGCGTTCTGGCCTTGGCTGCAGGGCAAAGGCTCACGTCCCGGAAGCGTGCATTGGTTCTGAAACTCCAGCCGAACGTCATCGGCCTCGTGTTTACGTAAGCATTCGTGAATAGCCCGCGATCGCCAATCAACGACTAAGCGTCATTATTGAAGCCCCGCCGCGCGGTTGCGCCTTCTGGGCTTCTCCAAAGTGACGGCAGTCGTTGTGACATTCCCCAATCACTGACGATTGGTGTTGCTTCGCGGCTGTCCAGAGCTGCAGGCCAATTTTGCCCAGAAGAGACCTGAAGTATTCCGCAATCCTGCTTGATTGCACGGGTAATCAATGATCGTTGCCAGCGCCTTGACTTTACTACAACCTTTCACTCTCCGGTCTTGTGAGTGGATGCCCCCCGCAATCTGAACAAGCCCGACTTTGGCGCTGGCAGCACGTCTCATCTACCGCATAGACCCCGTGCAGGGTCGAGGCCCTTGGTTGTCGGACGAATGTCTCGGGCTGCTCTGGGCTCTCGCCGGTCATCTGAGTCATCCTGTCAGGGTGACCGCTCTTCAGCGCTGAGCGGTCATCCAGGGCAGTCGAAACGCGGTTTCGGACCCGAATGGCCGCTTCCGCCGTATGCAGACCCTCACCAGTTCGCGATTGATGTCCGGAGTGCGGACGGAGCTGCCTTATGCCGGTGCAGCGACACACTCCTTGGCTGCTCGGCCGATGAAGGAAATGGCTCGCTGCGGAGCAGCACGGTTTCCCCGAAGTGGTCGTTCACGACGGTGAAATCGGCCAAAATCCAAACCAGACATTCGCCGCCCCGGTGTCCGATGTCTCACTTGCGGGACGAAGCGGACGTCGTGATTGGATCAGGCGTCACCTCAAGTAGGCGGTTATTCCGCCGCCAGAGCCTTCTGCCGACAGTAGCAGGATGCCTTGATCGGTACTTCAGCGCGGGCCGCGGCCTTGTCTAGTTGAAGCTTTATATGGGCCGCTTCGACTGTTTCACCGCGCCGGGTCAGACATTCATGCAAGCCGTGCAAACTCCAAACGTTTCCCGGATGCTGGCACGCCCGACTAAGCGTTGCGTCAAGACCAAGATCTGCACGGTATACCGCTTCTGCTTCTTCCGTCTGACCCTGTTCGAGCAGCAGGGCACCCAGAGCATGGCGGGTTGGCTGCATCCAACCCCAAGGTTCGTCGTAGGGCAGATTGTCGTCAGTCTCGACCGATTTACGCAGATGCTCAAAGGCTGTCTCGTGCTCACCTTTGTGATAGGCAAGCTCGCCAAGCATCATCTGTTCGGCCACCTTCAAGATGTCACGACACGTGTTGTTGAACAGCATTCGAGTTTCTGGGACTCGTTCCAAGGCTTCATAGAACTTCGCCTTTTCGCTCTCGGCATCTGAGATTTTGTGTTGGTTGGCCAAGGCAACTGTGCGCGCATACCGCATCATGGCGTTTGTTACGCTGAATAGCTCCTTATCCTCCGGCAGATTCTGATCGAGGATATCCTGCCAGCGACCGAACCTAATCAGAACATGCTGCTTCATTGGGATGAAGCCCTCGAACCAGTCAGCCATCGGACGAAGGGTTTCTGATGGCAGGGTGGCAACAAGCTCTTCAGCCGCATCTAGTGCCGCGGTCGGCTGTCCTAGAAACATCGCACCATAGATTTTGAAATGGTAATTATGGCAGCGATAGACGGAATAGAAGTTGTCTGCGCCTTCACGGTCCAGGAACTTCCGGTCGGCTAGGATGGCAGCGTGATTGCGCAGCACCACATTCATATAATCGCCGCACAGCACGTCGATATGAGTGGGCATGTGCAACAGGTGTCCGGCTTCCGGTACCAACGAACTGAGTGCATCGCCGTGGCGCAGTGCCCGTTCGGGATGCGGCGACATTTCCATCAGGTGGATGTACATGTGCAGAAGCCCCGCGTGTTTCCACGCACCGGAAAGCTTATCAAAAGCTTGGTCGAGGACGGCGATCGCTTCAAGCGTATTGGCTCCTTCCGCCGGTTTCCCATTCGGCAGATCCCAAAGCTGCCATGGCGTTCGGTTCATGATCGATTCTGCAAACAAGGCACAGACGTCCATGTCGTGGCTGAACTCGGCGTAAACCTTGCGCATTGCATCGGCGAAGGCATCATTCCATGGGCTGAAATCCTCGACGTCCGATGACACTGGGTAACGCGCTGGGATTGCTCCGATGAGGGCACGTTCTACGGGTGTCACCCGGTCACGTAATGACGTAGCAGCTTCGATTGCAGCCTTCGCCACAGCGATGCAATCGGGCTTTTCGTCGTCCTCAAAGGCTTCCCAAGGCTTGTTGTAGTTTGGCCCAATGCAATATGCGATGCCCCAATGCGCCATTGCGCAATCCGGGTCGGCGGCAAGAGCATTTTGAAAGCAAACGATAGCCTCTTCGTGATTGTAAGCATAAGTCCAGGCTAGACCCCGGTCGAACCAGCGTTGGGCTTCATCTGACGATGTCGAAACGCTACGGGTGTAACTTCCGAGATCATAGTACTCCATCGTAGCATCCCTCATCTGCTTCCGCTGACGCTACCATACGAGAGCATTCGTCGATAGAGATCGAGCAAGGTGGCCGGCAAAAGCACATCTAATCGACCTGTTGACTGCTCCTCGCTTGACGCAGTCATCAGAGGGTTTTGGTCATTTGACCGCTGTTGGGTGCTGAGTGGTCATCCGAGGCCGTCGAGACCTGGTTCTAGGCGGGAAGACAGCTTCTTCTGACAGCGGACGCTCGCCGAAACCGCGTCAACGGCCGAGTTGCGGGACGAAAGAGACATTCGAATAGATTTCAAATAGGCTGACTATATGAGCTTGCCGCAGACCGACCGACCTCTTGATGTTCTTGTCGTTGGCGCCGGGATCGCAGGGATGAGTGCGGCGATTGCGCTGACGCTTTCTGGGCACCGCGTTCGAGTTTTCGAACGTGTTCAGCAGATGGGCGAAGTTGGTGCTGGGCTGCAGGTGAGCGCAAACGCTGGCCATGTTTATCAGGCGCTTGGCATGGGAGAAGCATTGAGAGAGCGTTCGGTACCTCCTGACCAGTGGGTGGTGCGCTTGGGCAAAACCGGCGAGCAACTTACGGCCTTTGAACTAGGCCGACCACATCTGGAACAACACGGGTTTCCTTGCTGCAACATTCATCGGGCCGACTTGCAGGAAATACTGCTGAAACGGCTCAATGCAGTCGCGCCGGAGGCGCTTCACCTTGGAGCCGAGGCCGTGGGCTACAGTGAAACCGCTGACAGTGTGGCGTTGAAAATGGCGGATGGAGGCATTCTACACGGTGATCTTTTGATTGCGGCCGACGGTGTCCGTTCATCAATTCGGCATCAGATCCTGGGCCCCGACATGGCAGAATTCTCGGGGAATATCGCCTGGCGGTCCGTCGTACCTGCCGAATGCCTTCCGGAAGATTTCATGCCGACGAACCACGTTGCCTGGGTCGGCCCCGGGCGGCACCTCGTTATGTACTGGTTACGCAACCGGGAACTCATGAACATTGTCGGTGTCGTTGAAGGTGACATGGATATCGAAGAAAGTTGGACCGTCAGGGCCGATTGGCGTGAGTTCAAAGCGGATTTTGACGGCTGGCACACAGACGTACATACCGTGATCGATGCTTCGGATCGTCAGAACTGTTTTCGCTGGGCGCTCAACATTCGGAAGCCGGTTTTCAATTGGAGCTCGGAACGCGCGGTTTTGATCGGCGACGCGGCCCACCCGACGCTTCCTTACATCGCGCAGGGGGCAGCAGCGGCAGTCGAGGATGCCGCGATCCTTATGCGGGTTTTGGCGGAAGGAGCGGAGGTCCCCGCTTCACTTGATAGGTTCCAGAAAATTCGCGCACCACGCGCCGCCCGGGTTGTGGAGAGCGCCAACCGAATGCGTCGGATCAACCACATGGCAGACGAAAATGAGCTGCGCAAATCGATCGCGAAAAGCGCTGATCTTTTCGCTGAACGCGATACCTGGCTTTACAACTATAACCCCATGACCGTGCCGCTTACGAATTGATAAAAGAGATGTCCACTCCGGGCCGATTGTGTTGAAGAAGTCGGCTTGAAGAGCGCTAGCGGATTGCGGTCGCGTGTGCTTTTACCTGGCGCTCAGGCCGG
>NZ_JAWHTE010000055.1:0-8376 GCF_032586175.1 Ovoidimarina sediminis | reverse complement strand
TGGCGCGAACTTGGCGCGGCATAGGGACAGTCATTCTGTCCCTTTGGAGACAAGTTCGAATCCGTCTGACACCACCGATCTGAGGCACATGGAGCGGGCGCTGGCCGAGCATGGCGTCACCGGGACGGCCCTGATCCTTGTGCGGTGCCCAAAGGGCGCCCGGCCGGGCGTTCAGGCCGCGGCGGGGCCTGCGGTGGCAGCGATCGGATGTGTCTGAGGGGGCCAGCGGCGCGCCTGGACGTGCCCCGCGCAGAGCTCAGAGAGCGCCGAAGATCGCCGTAAGTTCCGGTTGACCGTCGTAGAGTTCCCTGACCCGATTTTCCGCCTCCGAAGCCTTGGCCGCGTCGCCGAGCGTGCGGTAGGAGCGGATCAGCATGGCCCATCCATCGGGATCGTCTGGGTTTTCCTCGAGCCGTGCGGCGAGCCCGGCGACCATGCCCTCGATCATCGCGGCGCGGTCTGCCTCCGTCATCGTCGCGGCGGCGGCGATGTCTTCGGCGTCGGGGCCCCGTGCAGGCTCTGCCACGAGATCGAGACCGAGCGCGCGTTCGGCTTCGGCGAGCTTTTCCAGGACGAACGGAGCGCCCCGGAAGTGGCGGCGGCCTTCCGCGATCGCCTCTGCGGCCGCGTCGGGGCGGCCGGCGGCGGCCTCCGCTTCGGCGAGGGCGATCCAGCCCGCATGATCCATCGGGTCTTCGGTGAGCGCCGTTCTCAGGTCGCGGATATCTGCCGGGGCTGTTTCCGGGGCGCCGCTGGCCAGCGCGATTTCCTGTGGCGTGGCGTCGGGCAAGTAGTCGGTGATCTCAAGCTGGAGAAAGCGCACCATGTTGCCGATGTCGCGGCGTATGAGCGGCATCCAGGGCGCATCGGATTCGGAGGCCGCGGCGAGCGCCGCCCAATCCTGCAGCGCGCCTTCGAAATCCTGCCGCTGCGCGCGGGCGAGGGCGAGGTAGTAGAGCGCGCGGGGATCGTTCACCTCCCGGGCGACCTGGGCGAAGATGATCTCCGCGCCTTCGGGAACCTTGTTGCCGTTGGCGATCGTCATCGCCTCTGCATAGGCCGACTGGACCCCGGGCGCGTCGTTCAAAAGCACGGCCTGGCGATAGGCCTCGGCCGAATTGGCGGTATCGCCCACGGCGGCATAGGAGCGTGCGAGCATCCACCAGCTTTCGAAATCCTGTGGCGCCTCTTCGGTTTGCTGGATCAGAAGCTGAATGCGGCTGGTGATGTCGCCTGCGGCCGCGCGCTGTTCGAGCACATCCTGCTTGCGGGCCAGAAGGGGCATGTCGGGAGCCGCCGGCTGGCCGTAAAGCGCGTAGCCGCCAAGCGATGCCGCGGCGAGGCCTGCGCCCAGAACCAGGGCCGCGGCGGGCGTTCTTTGCGAGACGGCGAAGCCACCGGGCATGTCGCGGGCCACGCGGGTGCGGCGATGTTCGATCTCGGTGACCGCTGCCTGGGCGTCCTTCGAGGAAATCAGGCCCTGGGCCCGGTCGCGTTCGACCTCGTCGATCTGGTCGGCATAGATCGAAATCGCGGCGTCGCCGGCATTCGTTTCGATGACCCGTCCGCGCAGGAAGGGCAGCCCGACCCATGTGGCGGCAAAGAGGACGAGTGCTGTCATCACGAGCCAGATCATTGCAGGGCCTCCTCGTCGGCGGAAGGAAGGGTGCGGGGACGGCCCCGCATGTAGAGCGCGGCGCCGAGCACGCCGAGACCGAGAAACGCGAAGGGCGCGGCCCAGAGCACGTAGGTGTGCGTGTCGACCGGCGGGTTCAGAAGCACGTAATCGCCGAAGCGATCATGCACGTAGTCGAGAACCTCCTCGTCGCTGTCCCCGGCGATCATCCGTTCGCGGACGACGACGCGCAGGTCATGGGCGAGCGTCGCGTTCGAGTCGAAGATCGACTGGTTGCGGCAGACGAGGCAGCGGAGTTCGCGCCCGATCTCGCGCGCACGGGCCTCCATTGCGGGATCTTCGAACATTTCGCCGGGATCGAGCGCGAGAGCCGGCACGGCACAGAGCAGGTAGACCAGAAGGGCAAGACGCGTCATCGGGGTCTCCTATTCACCGGGTTGCAGGGCGGCGGAGGCCCTCCGCCGGGCCGAGGGCGCGCCAATGCGCAGGCGGCGGTCTGTCAGCGAGATCAGGGCAGAGGCCGCGATCATCGCCGCGCCGAGCCACATCCAGGGCACGCCGGGATTGTAGTAGTAGCGGACGACGAAGCGGCCGGTGCCGTCGGGATCGCCGAGCACGGCGTAGAGATCGCCGTGCCAGAGCGTCCTGATGCCCGCTTCCGTCGTCGGCTGGCGTTCGACCGGGTACCAGCGCCTCTCGGGAAAGAGCATCGTCACGAGGTCGCCGTCGCGGGTGACGCGCACGGCGGCGATCGAGGTCTGATAGTTGGGGCCGGTGGTGTTTTCGACATCAAGAAGCGCGAAGTCATAGGGCCCGACTTTGAGTTCGGCGCCCGGTTCGACGAGGCGGATTTCCTCGATGCTCCAGACAGATATCGCGATGACGCCTGCTGCCGCCACGGCCAGGCCGAGGTGGCCGATGTAAAGGCCCCAGGCCGCGCGGGGCAGGCCGGTCAGCCGGCGGAGTGCGGTTCCGGGCGCGGCTGTGGGCAGACCGATCCGGCGCCCCAGATCTTCGAGCGTCGCAAGCGCCAGCCATGCCGCGATGGCAATGCCGAACAGGCCCACAGGATCCGCGAGGCCGAGAAGCAGCGCGAGCGCCGCAGTGACCAGCAGCGCCACCGCGAGAACGCGTGCGGCGCGGCCGAGCACATCGGCCTTGCGCGCGCGCTTCCAGCTCAGGAACGGCCCGATCCCGGCCACGAACATCGCGATCCCGAAGATCGGCAGGAAGGAGCGGTTGAAATAGGGTGCGCCGACCGAGATCTTGTCGCCCGTCACAAGTTCGAGCGCGAGGGGATAGAGGGTGCCCACGAAGACAACGCCCGTGGCCGTCGCCAGAAGCACGTTGTTCGCCAGCAGCCCGGTTTCGCGCGACCAGACAGCGAAGATGCCGCCGTCGCGGACCGCCGACGCGCGCCAGGCGAAAAGCGTCAGCGCGCCGCCGATCGCGATGCAGAGCAGGAGCAGGATGAAGATCCCGCGTTCTGGATCGGTGGCGAAGGCGTGGACCGAGGTGAGGATGCCGGAGCGCACGAGGAAGGTGCCGATCAGCGACAGGGAGAAGGTGAGAATGGCGAGCAGGATCGTCCATTTCATCAGGCTCGCCCGCTTTTCCACGACGATCGCGGAATGCAGGAGCGCGGTGCCCACGAGCCAGGGCATGAAGGAGGCGTTTTCGACCGGATCCCAGAACCAGAAGCCGCCCCAGCCGAGTTCGTAATAGGCCCACCAGGAGCCGAGGGCGATGCCCGCCGTCAGGCCCGACCAGGCGACGAGAACCCAGGGCCTGATCCAGCGCGCCCAGGCCGGATCCACACGGCCCAGAATGAGGGCGGCGACAGCGAAGGAGAACGCGGTCGAGAAGCCGACATAGCCCAGATAGAGGAGCGGCGGGTGGAACGCGACGCCCGGATCCTGCAGCAGCGGGTTCATGCCTTGCCCGTCCAGAGGCACGCGGTCGGCGATCCGGGTAAAGGGGTTCGATGTCATGAGGATGAAGAGGTAGAAGCCGACGCCGATCATGGCCTGGACCGAGAGGATCGTCGCGCGCATCGCGGCCGGCACGGCGCGGCCGAAGAGCGCGATCAGCGCCCCGAAGAGCGCGAGCATCAGAACCCAGAGCAGCATAGAGCCTTCGTGGTTGGCCCAGACGCCGGTGACCTTGTAGAGCATCGGTTTCATCGAATGCGAGTTGAGCGCGACCAGAAGCACCGAAAAGTCGGAAACGACGAAGGCATAGGTCAGGGCCGCGAAGGCGCTTGCGGTTGCCAGGAACTGAACCGTGGCGGCCGTATCGGCGACCTGCATGGCCCCCGGATGATCCCTGAGGGCGCCCCAGAGCGGCACGGTGGCCTGAACGAGGGTTGCGGCCAGCGCGAGCCAGAGGGCGAAATGTCCGAGTTCGACGATCATTGGACGTGTCCTCCGGTTGCGAGCATCGATCGTGCGGGCGTGGGCGCGGCGACGGGAAGCCGGCGCGCAACCGCCTTCATATCCGGCACGAAGTATTCGGTGGGCGAGACGAACCGCACGAGCCCCGCCTTGCGAATGCGGGTCAGAATGCGGCTGACGGAGTCGGTATTGAGGCCGAGATAATCGGCGATATCCTCGCGCGACATCGACAGGGTAACGGGCGCGCCTTTCCTGCCGTGGCGCGTGGCCATGTCGGCGAGGAAGTAGGTGACGCGTTCGAAGCTGTCGAGCCGGCCCAGCATCGAGACATGTACGATGCTGCGTTCGAGCCGTTCGTGGAGCATGCGCGAGACGTCGGCCAGGAACTCTGCATCATTGCGCAATTCGAGGGCCTGCTCGGTCAGGTCCACCTCGCAGACCAGGCAATCCGTCAGTGCCTCGAGCCGCTGTTCGGAGTCTTCGGCAACCATCAGTCCGCAAACCGCGGTCCCGGGTTCGTCGATCGAAAGGATCTGCCGCCGCCCGTCGCGGAAATAGGTGCAGGTCGCTGCGTAGCCTTCGATGACGATCCAGAAGCGCAGGCAGGCGCCGTCCGGGCACTGTATCCCTTGGCCACGGGTAAGGCGGTGCTGTGCCAGAGTGCCGGATCGCGCGACCCTGCGCGCGAAGGGGCAGCCCACGATCTTGCACTTTGCGCATATCCGTTCCGCCCGGCAGGAGGCATTCGAGAAATCGAGTTCGTCCGTCTGAAAATTCATCCCCCCCCCGCAGAAATGATTGAGATGGCCCCAGTGCTGGATTCAAACAGACTTCAACCTGGCATCCCTTGATGCATGTCAATTGGGCCCGTCTGACAAAAATCAGGGCCAAGCCGGTTGGGGCGCCGCTACCGTTTTCGTGATTTTGAACGAATCCGACCGGAGCGATTCCATGCGCGCCTTGCTTTCCATTACATTAGTTCTGTTCTTCGGATCCGCCGCCGTGGCGCAGGATCAGGCAGCCGAACCGGATGAACCGATCACGGTGTCTGCCGAGCTTGCGGCAGAGAAGGGATGCCTGTCCTGCCACGAAGGGATCGAGGATTTTACCCAGGGCGTGATGATGGAAACGATCCAGGCCATGGGCCCTGACTATGGCGATCCGGGCGGGTGCGTCGTTTGTCACGGCGGCACGCCGAGCGCCACGACCGTGGAAGAGGCGCATTCCGGTTCGCCCGGCGATCTGGCCGATTTCGGGCCTCACACGTTCTATCCCGATCCCGGTGCGCTCTGGGTCGCCGACCGCTCCTGCGGGCAGTGCCATGACGGCTATTCCGAACGTCTGATGAAATCGCTGATGAATACGGAAGCCGGGAAGCTGCAGGGCAATCTCTGGTCCTGGGGCGTGCTGGACACGCATCGCTCGGTCTATGGGAACTACAGCCTCGTCGATGAAGACGGGCCGGACCCGATCGTGGGCACCGATGCCTACCGCGAATACATGATCGCTTATGCAGAGGCGCATCCCGACCAGCTTGTCACCTCGATGGAGCAGGTGCCGGAAGTCGATGTGAACGCCATTTCCGAGCATCCCAACCTCGCCGGCATCACCTATTCGCGCCAGCAGTGCCAGCGCTGCCACGTGGGCGTCTCCGGACGCGAGAAGCGCGGTGATTTCCGAGGTGCGGGCTGTTCGTCCTGCCACGTGCCCTACTCGAACGAAGGGCTATACGAGGGCGGCGACCCGATGATCTCGAAGGAGCAGCCCGGGAAGCTTCTGGTGCACACCATGCAGGGTTCGCGGAAGTCGAAGGTCACGGTCGGCGATCTCACCTATTCGGGCATCCCGAACGAAAGCTGCTCAAGCTGCCACAACCGCGGCAAGCGGATCGGCGTCAGCTATCAGGGGATCATGGAATTCCCCTATGGCACGCCCTACGATTCACAGGGCAACAAGCAGCCCGCGCTTCACACGAAGAACTACCTCTTCATCAAGGACGACCTTCATCACCAGGTACAGTCACGGGAAGGGAACCCCGAAGGCGGCATGCTTTGCCAGGATTGCCACACGACCGTCGATATGCACGGCGACGGCAACATGCCCGGTACGACGCTGGCACAGGTGGAAATCGAGTGCGAGGACTGTCACGGGACCGTCGGCCAGTTCCCCTGGGAACTGCCCCTCGGCTATGGCGAGGAATTCCAGCAGGATCTGGCGGAAACGCCGCGCGGGCTTGCCGAGGATCTGACGGCGGAACAGTATTTCGCCGAAGTCTATGACCCGCAGGACGGCTACCTACTGACCACCCGCGGCAACCCGCTGGGCAACGTCGTGCGCAGCGGGGACAAGGTGATCCTGCATTCGGCATCGGGCCTTGATTTCGAAGTGCCTGTTCTGAAACAGATCGCCACCGACGGCACTTGGAAGTCGCCTAATGCCGAGGTGGCGATGCGCAGCGTCGGCCAGCACATGGAATCGATGGAATGCTATGCCTGCCATGCCGACTGGGCGCCGCAATGCTATGGCTGCCACATCACGGTCGACTATTCGGAAGGCAAGACAGATATCGACTGGATCGCGAACGCCAATGCACGCGGCGAAGACGGGCTGACGGCGGACTATCCGCTCGGCACGAATGGTCTGACATCCAAGGGTAAGGTGTCTGAGAGCCGCAGCTACCTGCGCTGGGAGGAACCGATCCTGGGGATCAACGGCGAGGGCCGCGTCACGCCGCTGATGCCGGGTTGCCAGGTGATCACCACTGTGATCGACAAGGACGGCAACACGATCGTGCATAACGAGACCTGGATGACGCCGGATGCCGGGGGCACCAAGGGGCTCGATCACGCTGCGGTGCAGCCGCACACGGCGGGGCGTGAGGCGCGCACTTGCGAGAGCTGCCACAACAACCCCAAAGCGCTTGGTTACGGGATATCGGGTGGCCGGTTCCTTAAGGGCTACGAGGATGGCCTGACCGTCGATCTCGAAACAGCAATGGGCGACATCATCCCGCAACAGACGCAGATGCAGTCGCAGCCGATCCCGAGCCTCGACCACGACCTGAGCCGGATCGTGACGGAGGACGGCCAGCAACTGGTGACCGTGGGCTCGCACTGGCCGCTTACCGGCCCGCTGCCCCAGGAGATGCGTGAGAAGATGGAACGCACCGGGCTTTGCATGGGCTGCCACCAGAACATGACGGATGAGGATGTCTGGGGTGCCGTGAACTCGCCGCGCTTCGTGAACAACGAAGAGCATCAGGCGGTGATGGATGAGGCCATCCACTCTCTCGCCGAGGACCGGGCCGCAGCCCAGTAGTGCCTTTGCCCCCGGAGGATCAGCCGTCCGGGGGCACCACAATTGCGAACGGAGCGAAACCCATGCGTGCCTTGCTGATCATTCCCGCCGCCGTTGTTGCAGCGGTTTCCCTGACCGGACCGACCTTCTCGGGTGAGCGGTCGGTCCTGAACATCCATTCCAATTACACGGCAGCCGAACTTCTTTCCCCCTGCCAGGAAGCGGATAACGATGCCCGCTGGGGGCAGGCGGCCGAGATCGAATGCGAGCAATACATCATCGGATTTGTCGATGCGCTGGAGGCGACCGGGGCAATCGGAGCTGAGACGGACGTCTGCCTGCCCGAGCAGAACATCGCGGATGAAGTGCGCTGGGCCTTCATGCGCTGGGTGCATGGCGACTACAGCCGCCGCACCGGTATGATGGCGGCGGAGGCGCTGCTTGTCACGATGCAGGAGGCCTTTCCCTGTAGTTGAAGGTGCGGTCCCGGCGCACCGCCGGCGTGGCCCGGCTGGCGAATGAAACGTCTGTCCCGCGGCCTGCCGACTGAAGATCCCGCGTGGCCGGCAATCCGGGGATGTGGGCTGCCCCCATTGGGTGGTCCGGGTTGAATGCCAATGCATGGTTGGTCGCTGATCCATCGGTATGAACACTTCGGGAGCTGGTGGCCGGTCGCCGAGGGCGCTGTGCGGCCGCAGAAACCATCGACTAAGGCAAATAAAGAGGAACTTCAGTTTGGACGACAAGGTGGATCTACGCGATCTGTCCTATCCATCCGAACGGGGGGGCGTTGGCCGGAGATCTGGAAGCGTCGCACAGAGACGTTGAAAGAAGCTGCATCGAGAATTTGGGGTCACTTCAGTTCTCATGCGCAATACCGGATTGGTGATTGCAGCCGAAATGGGCAATTCCAATGCCGCTGGTACAGAGCCGTATTCCTCGACCCGCAAGAAATTCGCAGAACCGCGAACATGGCCGATTTTGTTGAAAAACTCGGCTTGAGTGAGGCTTTAGCTCCTGATTCACTTCTCCCGAGGCAAGGGAGGTCTG
>NZ_JAWHTE010000054.1:0-8756 GCF_032586175.1 Ovoidimarina sediminis | reverse complement strand
CGACAGGCCCAGTTACGCGCTATCGCGATCTGTTCGCGGCTCTCAACCCGACTTCTTCAACACAATCGGCTCGGAGCGGACGCGCCCCTCAAACCGCTTATAAGGAGCTCGGCCGGCGACGAGGCCCGTGATGCTCGCGAATTTTTATGATGTCATCATGGCTTAGACGACGGGGTACTGCCGGAGCATTTGGCACGGAGTTATGCCGTTCCTGCGCGACCGCAACGTCCTGATCTCTGAATATCAGTCGGGTCTTTCCCATTTCTGTTCTGACGTCGGTTATGCGCAGGTCTGACAGGCTGGTGCGATCAAAGAGCTGACGGGCAAGCGGGTTGATGAAGTGTGTCTCAATCCTGTTCCCAATACCTCGGCCGCCATCGAAATAATCGTGAATACATAGCGTCTTGAGTTCGTTGTAAGCCTTGTCTTCCAGTTCTACCCGGATCCCATGCTGGCTGTTTACTGTCTCGCGTACGCGCTCCAGGATAGACTGGAAGATTAGCGAAGCGCTTTCGTGGGATAGGAAATCGAACACGACGACATTCTGACCAATACGGTTCAGGATTTCCGGGCGGTGCAAGTCCTTGCGGAAATGATCCTGAACAGCTCGCGTAATCTTTTCTTCAAGCTCGTCATAGCTGTCAGACGGCAAAACGTTCATGCCGTCGTTCACGGCGCCGGCGCCTCCGACGACACCAATATTGGAGGTGAAGATGATGAGTGCCTGGGAGAAATGCGCCGTTGCGCCCCGGGAGTCAGTCAGGCGGCCGTCCTCGAGGATTTGGAGAAACATATCCAGAATCCGAGGATGCGCCTTTTCGATCTCATCGAACAGAAACACGCTGAAAGGGCGACGATTGGCTGCGTTCACGAGTTCGCCGCCTCGCTCATGCCCCGGACGTCCGGGTGGTGCGCCGATCAGTCGTGTAACGGACGCCTCTTCCATGAACTCGGACATGTCGAAGCGATGGCACGCGGTTTCATCTCCGAAGAGCAGATCCGTGACGGCTTTCGCAAGCTCGGTTTTTCCGACGCCCGTTGGACCAGCGAAGAAGAGCACGCCGCGTGGATTCTGGTGGCGAGTGCCTGATTGGGCACCAGATAGACCCATGATAGATCGCGCGAGAATGTCTAGCGTCTTCTCGATTGCGCGCGGCTGCCCCTTAATACGTTCCTCGAGGCTTGATTTGGCCTGACGCACCCGTGAGAAAAGAACGGGTGAAGTCCATGGATTGCGTCGGGATCCGGTTCTGTGAATCCGCACGGCTTCGGAGATGGCGTCCAGTCCGAGCCCCTCGTCCTCCATTACATCCGCAATTGCCCGCATGGAGAGAAGTGTGTCTCCCTCGGTTTCAAGCGCGAATTGCTGAAGGAACCTCTCGAGCCCCTGAGCCGAGCCATCTTCGTCCCATGCAAATACTTCCATGAGATGCCGCGCATGGAGGAAACGGTCTTCCAGATTAGGATACTCAACCTGCACCTCGCGTAGGTAGTCATTCCCAACCACAAACCAATCTGGCAGATCAGCCGGATGGTCGACGATCCAAATCGTGGGGGTCCGGTGTCCCGTGTCATGACGCAGGGCATGGGTTAACCGGGAGGCCTTGTCGACTTTTACGAAAAAGTCTTCAAGCTCTTCAGGCGTCGTCCCGTGCAGGTGCGTGGCGTAATCGATGATCAGCGCGATACTACGATCGGTTTCGCTGATGAGTCGCGCATGTACCGCGGCGAGATCCCCGAGTGATACAGCGCCAGACGTCTGGCCTGTCATAGTCTCGGGAAGAACTTCTTTGAGTTCCGGGCTTGGTATCCGCGACCATCTGAACCCATCGACAGGATCACAGATGAGCATGTGTTCTACGCGCCGCGTTGTCAGCAACCGGTCTAGAGTGTCGTAGAGGTTGCAGAAGGAAGAATTGGAGGGACTGTTAACGGGGTAGATGTCCCGCACATTTCCCGACAGCACGAGGTGATCTGCATAACTCAGCGCAGAGGAGAATTCATCAAACCACGCAGGCGGCTCATGGATAGGTTCGGTTTGGCTAATTTCATTTGTCAGCGGATCCAAGAAATCGGACAGAGACGCTGAGTCACTACGGCCGGCCTTCTGCATTAGTTATGTCTTCCATTACTGTCGTGTTTGTATTGACCTGCGGGAGCCAGTCGACCCGACCGATTTGGCCTAAGTAGGGTGATCTGGTGGCGTTCTTCGGATCTGTGGGCAAACTCTGTGACAGAGGTGACGGGCTTTCGAGACTGTCTGCGGGGTCCGCTAGTTATCCTTCAATCCCCCTGAAACAGCCTGGTAGATTTGGATGTGGGCCTCAACACGTGAAGGGCACAAAAGAAATTCCCCGTTTGAATAACGAGCCCAAGATCGCTCAAATGGTGAGTAAAGCATGCATAAGCTGTGAGGAGTACGACATGTCGACAGCGCATCTGGACGCGATGATGGAGCTCTCTCGCTCCCGCGCGGAACAGTACCTGCACCTCGCGAAGGGAATGGTCATGAATGAGTTCGGTCCCGCCGCAGAACACTCTCACACGGATATCACGATCGCCTTGGCCAGCGCCATGATGCAACATGAAGGCGCCCAGATCATCGCGGACGCGTTTCGAGCAGCGGAAGACTGATGGGCTAAGTTTTTCCTTCAGCAAACGAAGCAGTAGCACTCTCTCCAAGCGCTTGACGCAATCGGCCACATCAACGACATCAATAGAGCTACGTTATCTCTATCGAAGACCTTTCTCCTTTATTGGCGTCTGGCACTCGATCTTGCCATGACGACGCCGAACTGCCGCATGTCGCGAGAAGCACTAGAAATGAAGGAGACACGGAATGGCCACTGGCACCGTGAAATGGTTCAACACCACCAAAGGATATGGCTTCATCGCTCCCGATGCGGGCGGAAAGGATATCTTCGTTCACATCTCCGCCGTTGAGCGGTCGGGTCTTACGGGCCTGGCAGATGATCAGAAGGTTACGTTCGATGTCGAGGCTGGCCGGGACGGGCGCGAAAGCGCAACCAATCTGGCACTGGCCTAACTCGAGCTGCTTTTCTGAATACGAAAGGGAGGCGCGCGGGAGCGCGCCTCTGCACATTTGGAGACGTTAGACGGTCTTCTGGACATTGATCCACATAAGCGGTCAATGCTCAAAAGCCAGGACGATTTGCGGGTCGGCTAGGTCGCCGCGCCTGCAGTCAGCATTCGATAGAGCTCGTCTTTGAGAGAGACACGCCTTTTGCGCAGGTTCTCTTCGGCGAACTGATCCATCGGTTCGACGTTGGTCTCTGCTCGGTGCACGGCACGGTTCACCTCGTGATACTCATCCATGAGTTTGGCGAAATGCGCGTCTGACTCCTTGAGTTCATGAATGCGGGCTTCATGCTCAGGGAATTCCGCGTGCAACTCATGAGGCGTGTGAGACATTGAGGGACTCCTTTTGGGTTAATTTTTAGGCTGTGTCAGCCTCGTGCAGTAACTCAGCCTCTGAGACAGATCAAATCTGAACAAACTGGGCGGTGGCAACTATGGGTTCAGTTCGGCCGCTCTGTCCGCTTGTCGGTCATACGGTTCGGTTTTGCGAGCGTCAGCTTGTGCCGGAAGCAGTCGTTCTGGCCCGAACCGGCGTCTCGAGGGTCGCCAATGACGGTTTGGTGCCTGGAAGCAGTCATCCGACAGCCACCCTCGATTGGCGGCAACGAGCCCAAGGCAGACTCGTTCTCTGCCGGGTTTGCACGTGCGGCATCCTCTGGCGGATCTTGGCGAGCCGCAAAGCAGCATCAGAACCGGACGTTCGTGCGATACGCAGCGAAAATTTCGGGCGCTACGACTGTATCGCGGACTTTCCCGCCAATTGCTCACGCGGCTATTGCTAACGCAGCATTTGCTCGCTCATGCGGAACGTTTGTTGTTGCAGCGCGGCGCACGCCTCCGAACCGGTCATTCACGGGCGTCGATCAACAGTGCGAAAACCATCGCTTAGATGAACCAGTAGCCAGGCATGCAAAAACACTCGCGCCTGACCAATGAAATCGGGCTAGCCATCAGCGCCTTGCATGACCGAGGCGGCCACTCCGCGAAGCTTTTCGGCTGCCGGGGACAGGGCACGGCCTTTGTAAGTCACAATGCCAAGTTTGCGGCTGATTGCTGGTTCAGAAATTGGGATGATCGCAATGTCGAGGTCGCGCCCTGAGAGCCGGATGAGGGAGGGGGTTGCCGCTATTCCAATCCCCCGTGCGACGAGGCTAAGTTGCGAATGGAAATGCCCGACCTGTATGTCGTTCGAAAGCACATCGTAGAGAGCGCCGAGGTGGCGTTGTAGGAGCTTGCGTGTACCACTTTCCGGCCTAAGCAAGATGAAGTGCTGGTTCTTTACCTCCTCCCACGTGGTCGATGTTGCCGACGCCAGTGGGTGGTTCTTGTGACAAGCGATCACAAAGCGGTCGTCAATCAATTGCTGGAAGTCTAGCTCAGGATGGGGTTCACCCAGCGTTCCGAAGGCCAATTCAGACTGCCCGCTTAGGACCCGTTCGAGTGCTTGTGGGCTCGAGTCCTCGTGCACTCTGACACGGATATTTGGGTGGGTCGTTTTGAACCTGTCGAGGCCCTGTCAGAACAACTTGGCTTGAGGCGGGGCAGGGCGCCGGGGTAGCTTGCCGAGGATGCAGCCAATGAAACGGTTTCAGCTAGCAGGAGCCTTATGGTGGGTGCCCACCGCGTTGGCTATGGAGCTCGCCTTCTCCTTCCTCAGTGGATATCTGGGTCTACACGATCTGGGTCGCCAAGCAGTCGGCTGGATTATCTTTCTATTAATCCTTTTCATCGTTGGTTTAGTAGTTTTTTTGATGGCTCTCGCTATCCGGAGGGCCTTTTCAGAAGGCAGACAACCGCCGCCAATTTGGCCATTTTTCGCTCAAGCAATAGTGATTGCGTCGGCTCCGTTAATCCTTATCGCGGTCCTCGTAGCAGTCATTCCCGAGCTTGATTGGGATGACGGGGAGCCGATGCTGTTCTACGTAGCGCATATCTTCTTTGTATATTCATTTCCCATGTCGATGCTTGCTTGCCACCGGGCAAACAGGCGCGTTGGAAATCAGGAAGTCACGCACGTCATTGCGCTCAGAGTTTCTCTGGCGGCAGCCCTTATCTGGGAGGTCACTGTCTGGTTCGGGATTGCCCCTTGGGCCCTGTGAAGACTGAGCAGCTCTTTTTCGACACCACAACCAAGTCTGCTCCGGGCTCTTCCCGGTCATCTGAGCGTTGTAGTCAGTTGACGGCTATCGCGCACTTACCGGTCATCCGCGGCCGTCGAGACGCGGTTTCGAGGGGAAACGACCGCTTCTGTCGAAAGTGTACCTATGCCAGTTCATGCTCGATGTCCGGATCGCGGACAAATCGGCCATCGGCCTCACATGGATTCCGCTCTGCAGCATCCCTCCTCGTATGTATTCGGTGTCCCCGTGGATATCCCCTTTTGGCATGAAACATCGGTTGCTCTTTAGGCCCTGCGAGAACGTGGCTCAGCACTACTTCCGTTCGTATTTTCGAGCTCTCCGCAAGGAACAGGGGCCTCATGTGAGCGGTTGAAGCGTCATCAGGGCCCTTCCGCCAGGCGACTCTTCCGACGGAGTCACTCAGAGAACAAATGATCCATCTGCGTTGCAGGGCCACTCGATAATACCGCCCTCGATGACCATCGCCTTAATACCGCGCTGCCTGAGGAGAAGGGTGGCAGCGGCGGCGCGGCTGCCTTTTTTGCACAAGACGAGGTATGTGGTGGCTTTGTCGAGTTCATCCATGCGTGCCCGCAACTCGGGCAATGGGATCAATATCGATCCCGGGATGAATGATTGTTGGTATTCTTCTTCATAACGAACATCGAGGATCTCGTGTCCGGTTCTTGCCAACGCGCTGGCGGCAGCCGGTTTCACCGTTTCAATCATCGACGTCGTAATGAGTTCATCGAAATCTTCTTTGCTGAGTTTCAGTAATTCGCCATCGGTGATCATTTTCACCGTCGCGTTCCGCGATCCTTCCATGACGAGAGATTCCTCGCCGAAACCGTCGCCTGGGCCAAGCACGGCCACCAGTCGCTGTTCGTCGTCATCCAGATCTTCGCGCCAAACCTCTGCCGTACCCTCACGGATGATGTAGTAAGCATCCCCCTCTTCGTATTGCCTGACGACCTCGTCTGCCTTGGCGACCCTTACGGTCGTCATGCGCCGCAGTGCTTGGTAGGCATTGTCGACCGAGAGGCCGCGAAGGGCCTCAGTTCCCCGAAGTTTCAGCAGGATCTCGGTTGGATTGACGGTTTCTTCGACATCCCTGCTCCTCCCGAGCTCATCGAGCGCGAGGTAATCCTCGAGGATCCGGGCATTCCCGCGACACAGCACAGCGTCGTCGACCGCCTGGATTGAGACTTCTCCTCCACGTGACGAGAACCGATATGGTTCGCCTGCGGCTTCCTCTGGAATGCTGATCTTCTCATCACCGTCCACGAGGACGTTGCCCGTGATCAGGAAGAGGAAATCATCGGGGCTTATCGAAGGAAATACGACCCGCTCGCCACGGCAAATGTGGAACACCCGCAGGTCCCGGGCGGCGATGTCCAACGCTGATATCGAGAGATGTGTGAATGGGTATACGTGGCTTTTCAGCCGACCCATAATTTTTTCATACATCAGCGTCACCTTCCCAACGGCAGTCTCCGCGGACAACCGCTCCCCGGAACATCTTAACCACCGCCAGAGACATGAACCAAACGGGACGCAATTGGCTGCTCAAATTCGGATGCCCATCCGACGCGGTCCCATTGACGACGATGCGTGCGCTTTCCCGAAGAATGCAGATTTTGGCGCTTGGTGAGACAGGAACGGATCGCTCCTCGAACTCGCACAATACGACCGATGCGTCGCAGCGGGACTGCGCACCGAAGAATTCTCAACCGCAGCGAATGATATGAATGTAGTCTTTCCCAACATGCTGTTGATCCAGCATCGTGTGGCCGGCTTCATTCACGAAGGCGAGTATGTCCTTCATCGACCCGGAATCCGTCGCGTAGACGCGAAGTACCTGACCGCGTTCCATCTTCTCCAGGGTCCTCTTGGTTTTCATAAGTGGCAGCGGGCAGTTCATGCCCCGAGCGTTGAGCTCCTTTTCTACATCCATGCGATACTCCTCCAGTTCCTGTTCTTTGCTCAGCCGCGCTCCATTCCGGAGGCGTGATTTTCACGTTCCTCGAATGTCATTCGTCCCGCATGAGCAACCACATCTGCAAACGCAGACCGACAATCGCGCCCAGCATAATTCCCATCACCGCGATGAAGCTGACGCCGCTCAGTGTGGACACACCGGACACGCCTTGCCCCACGGTGCAGCCGCCCGCAACGACCCCTCCCACGCCCATGCAAAGACCGCCGATGATGTGCAACGCTGTATCCTGTTCACCGTACAGCCCCTCCCATTGGAAACTGCGGGTAAGGATCGCGTGGAGAAACGACCCGAGGATCACGCCCAGAACGGTCACGACGCCAACCTTGAGGACAATCTGCTGGTTCAGATCTGTCATCATCACCAGGTGGAGCGTCCTTCCGATCGGCGATGTAAAACTGAATGACTGCAGGCTTCCGGAGGCTGTCCCCGCGTAAAAGGAATCCAGCGTATCCGGATGTTCAGCGACATACCCCATGTGTCCGAGGACCCACCACATGGCCACGATGAGCAATCCAATTCCAAGTCCGGCCAGCAGGTTGTCGCCCGACGCTCTGAACTTAGCGCTCGACATCGCCCATGCCGCGAGGCCTCCGCCAATGACAATGGCCATGACCAACCCGATGTTCGACGCATCCCATCCGAAGGCGGAGGCTATCCATGCAGGCGTAAGGTTGCCGCTTTCTATGTAGAATGATCCGTAGTTGGTGGTGAGAACATGCAGCGCGCTGGCGAACCCCCACATCGCCGAAATTGCCCCGATCGCCATCATTACAAACACAACCAGCGACTTCAGATTGCCTTCACCGATGCGAACCAGTGTCTTATGGGCGCAACCTGATGCCAGAACCATACCGAAACCGAATAAAAGGCCACCGACCACGGCAGGAAGCCAATTCATCCGGCCCGCGCTGTAGATCGTGTCGAGGGGGCGGATCCAGCCGAGGTAGGACATCACCGCGAAGCCGATCATGGCGACACCTGCAGCCATCCCCCAGACACGCATACGGGTCCAACTGCCCATGTTGTAGACGTCGCTGACAGCCCCCATCGTACAGAATCCGGTCCTTCGCGCGATAGCGCCGAAGATGACGCTGAGCGCAAAAGCGATGGCTAGTACCTTGTTTTCAAGTGCGACGAACTCGGCCAGTTCCATCCCACATATCCCCCCGACTTCGTGATCGCACTTGAATGTGGATCTATTTGATTCTTGGGACCACCGGGTGATGCCCGAGCGTGTCTCGCAAACAGTAGCAAGAGTCTTGTCAGCTTACATCTTGAAATTTGCATACAATAAATGAACCACCGAGGACCTGCCGGAAAAGCTTCCGCTAGTTTTTTGACTTCGCTCCGGGATATCTGCCTGCCTAGGGGTGTCGGCGTGGTGCAGGCCTACGGATGACAATGGTAGTGTATGAGTTGCCGAATGGCTGCCGAATATCATCCTGAACCAATGTCCACTCCGGGCTGATTGTGTTGAAAAACTCGGCTTGAGCGAGGCTTTAGCTCCTGATTCACTTCTCCCGAGGCAAGGGAGGTCT
>NZ_JAWHTE010000053.1:0-9331 GCF_032586175.1 Ovoidimarina sediminis | reverse complement strand
TCTATACTCACCCGAAGAGTGTTGGAACTACTTCAGGGCTGCCGGATATGTCTCAGGTTAAAGGCCGGATGCTTTAATGAACACTTGATCTCTCAAGCCCGAACGACACCGCGCAGCAGGCCAGCGTCGCAATAGCGTCCGCCCGGAGGGGCGGCGTCCCTCGGGCGAAAGGTCCACTGGACCTTTCGCGGGACCCTCGGAACCGCTGGCCTGGCGGCCCTGCGGGCCTTGATTCCGGGCCGTTCTGGCGCCGGGCGATCCGCCCGGGGCCGCCTAATGCGCCATCAGCACCGGCAGCCCGCTCATCTCCAGCATGTTCCGCGTCGCGCCGCCCAGGATCGCCTCGCGCAGCCGCGTGTGGCCATAGGCCCCCATCACAAGCATATCCGCGCTCTGGTCCTCCAGGTGCCGCATCATCACGTCCGATACCCGCGGCATCGTCCGCGCCAGCACCGACACGTCGCAATGCACGTCCTGCCGCGCCAGCATCTCCGCCAGCGCCCCGCCCGGATCCGACCGGTTGGCGCCATGGGTCGGCGGGTCGATGATCGCGATGTTCACCTGCTGCGCGGCCTTCAGGAAGGGCAGGGCGCCCCTTATCGCGGCCAGCGCCTCGGGGCTTTCGTTCCACGCCACCACCACGCGCTCGGGCGCCACGGCGCCGCGATGCCCGTCGGGCACGATCAGAAGCGGCACGCGGGTGCGGAACAGCGCCGCCTCCACGCACATCACATGTTCCAGCCCCCGGCCCTCGCCATAGGGGCGCGGCAACACGACAAGGTCCTGCAAATGCGCCCCGTCGCCCACGACGGAACTCAGCGCCCCCACCTGCGTGGTGATCGCCAGCGTGGCATAGCGGATGCCGCTGCCCGCCAGGATCTGTTCGACGCCGCGCTCCACCCGCGACGCATCCTGCTGGGCGATGGCCAGCGTCTGTTCTAGCGCGATCGCCTGCGCGCCCGCGTAATAGGCGCCGGGATTCGTCCGGTCGATGCCAAGACACATGGCGGTCAGATGCCCGTCCTCCGCGGCGGTCACTGCGGCCGCCGTCCGAAGCGCATCCTCATCCCGCTCGAGGTCATGAATGAAGGTCACGATGGATTTGAAACTCATGGGGGTCCTCCCGCCGTCCTGCGCCTAGAGATCACACTTTATCCGCACGCCGATCCCAATCCTTGATCCGCATCAAACAACCCATACTGGCCGGTTGACCTGGATCAAGGAGAATCCCCGTCCCCCCATGTCATTCCCTTGTCCCATGAGCCGGACTCCGCCCGTCGGAGGCCCGGTGGGAACGGCGAAGGAAACGCACGTATGTGGGACACAATAAAACTCATCGCTCTGGGCCTGGTGGCGCTTCTTGCTGCCATAGCCGCCAACTTTGCACGCGATCCGGCCTACATGCTGCACGCGATCCTGATCATGCTGATCGCGGCGGGCATGTTCATCTACCAGATCCGCAAGGTTGGAGAGCCGAAACCGGCGATCGACTACTCGGTCTATGAAGACGGCGTGATCCGCGCCGGCGTCATCGCCACGGCCTTCTGGGGCGTCGTGGGCTTCCTTGCGGGGGTCTTCATCGCCTTCCAGCTCGCCTTCCCGGCGCTCAACTTCGAATGGGCCGATGGCTACATGAACTTCGGGCGCCTCCGGCCGCTCCACACATCGGCGGTGATCTTCGCCTTCGGGGGCAACGCGCTTCTCTGCACCTCGTTCTACATCGTACAGCGCACCTCGGCGGTCCGTCTCTGGGGCGGCAACCTCGCCTGGTTCGTGTTCTGGGGCTACAACCTCTTCATCATCATGGCGGCCACGGCCTATCTCCTCGGCGCGACGCAGTCGAAGGAATATGCCGAACCCGAATGGTATATCGACCTCTGGCTGACGATCGTCTGGGTCGCCTATCTCGCCGTCTTCCTCGGCACGCTGATCACCCGGAAGGAACGCCACATCTACGTGGCCAACTGGTTCCTCCTCTCGTTCATCGTGACCGTCGCGATGCTCCACGTGGTCAACAACCTCTCGATCCCGGTCTCGATCTTCGGCTCCAAGTCGGTGCAGGTCTTCGCCGGCGTGCAGGATGCGATGACGCAATGGTGGTACGGCCACAACGCGGTGGGCTTCTTCCTGACGGCGGGCTTCCTCGGCATGATGTACTACTTCGTGCCGAAGCAGGCCGAACGGCCGGTCTACAGCTACAAGCTGTCGATCATCCACTTCTGGGCGCTGATCTTCCTGTATATCTGGGCCGGTCCGCACCACCTGCATTACACGGCGCTGCCCGACTGGGCCTCGACGCTCGGCATGGTGTTCTCGGTCGTGCTCTGGATGCCCTCCTGGGGCGGGATGATCAACGGCCTGATGACGCTCTCGGGCGCGTGGGACAAGCTCCGCACCGATCCGATCATCCGGATGATGGCGATCTCCATCGGCTTCTACGGCATGTCGACCTTCGAAGGCCCGATGATGTCGATCCGCGCGGTGAACTCGCTGTCGCACTACACCGACTGGACGATCGGCCACGTGCATTCCGGCGCGCTCGGCTGGAACGGCATGATTACCTTCGGCTGCCTCTACTTCCTGGTGCCGCGCCTGTGGAACCGCGAACGCCTCTACTCGCTCAACATGGTGAACTGGCACTTCTGGCTCGCCACCATCGGCATCGTGCTCTACGCGGCCTCGATGTGGGTCACGGGCATCATGGAAGGCCTGATGTGGCGCGAAGTCGATGCGAACGGGTTCCTCGTGAACGCCTTCGCCGACACGGTCGACGCGAAGTTCCCGATGTACGTGGTCCGCGCTCTCGGTGGGGTGCTCTACCTCTCCGGCGCCCTGATCATGTGCTACAACCTCTGGATGACCGTGCGGCGGGCCCCGGCGAAGGAAGCCGAAGCCCCGCTCATGGCTCCGGCTGAATAAGGAGGGTCGGAGACATGGGTATCCTCGACAAGCACAAGATCCTTGAAACCAACGCCACGGCGCTCCTCGTCGGATCGCTCCTCGTGGTCACCATCGGCGGCATCGTGGAAATCGCACCGCTCTTCTACCTCGAGAACACGATCGAGGAAGTGGAAGGCATGCGCCCCTACTCGCCCTTGGAACTGACGGGGCGCGACATCTACATCCGCGAAGGCTGCTATGTCTGCCACAGCCAGATGGTCCGGCCCATGCGGGACGAGGTCGAACGCTACGGCCACTACTCGCTGGCGGCGGAATCGATGTACGACCACCCGTTCCAGTGGGGCTCGAAACGGACGGGGCCCGACCTCGCCCGCGTCGGCGGCCGCTACTCGGACGACTGGCACGTCGATCACTTCACCAACCCGCAATCGGTGGTGCCGGAATCGGTGATGCCGAAATACGGCTACCTGCTCGACCGGATGCTCGAAGGGCACCATATCGAGGAACTTCTCGAAACCCACCGTTTCGTCGGCGTGCCCTATACCGACGAGATGATCGAGAACGCCTCGGCCGATTTCCGCGTCCAGGTCGATCCGATGGGCGACTGGGACGGGCTGGTGGAACGCTACCCCGGCGCCCAGGTCCGCAACTTCGACGGCGCCCCGGGCATATCCGAGATGGATGCCCTCATCGCCTACATGCAGATGCTGGGCACCCTGGTCGATTTCTCGACCTTCACGCCCGATGCAAGCCGGTAAGGGGAGGGACACGCATGGACACCTATTCCCTCCTCCGCGAGATCGCCGACAGCTGGGTTCTGATCGCGCTCTTCGGTTTCTTCATCGGGGCGGTGATCTGGGCCTTCCGCCCCGGCAGCCGCGACACCCATCGTGACTGCAGCGATATTCCCTTCCAGCACGAAGACCGGCCCGCGGCCGGCCATAGGACGGAGACCCTGTCATGAGTTCCGAACAGGAAAAGACCAACGAACACGGCTACGGAACCACGGGCCATTCCTGGGACGGGATCGAAGAGTGGAACAACCCCTTGCCCCGCTGGTGGGTCTGGACCTTCTACATCACGATCCTCTGGGGCATCGCCTACACCATCGCCTACCCGGCCTGGCCGATGATCAGCAGCGCCACGTCCGGCATGCTGGGCTACTCGACCCGGGCCGAGGTCGCCGCCGATATCGCGGCGGTGAACGAACGGAACGCGGGCATCACCGAACGCCTCGCCTCGGCCGATCTGGCAAGCGTCGCCGATGACGCGGATTTGATGAGCTTCGCCCGCAATGCCGGCGCCGCCGTCTTCCGCGCCAACTGCTCGCAATGCCACGGCGCGGGCGCGGCCGGCGTCCAGGCCTCGGGCTACCCGAACCTCCTCGATGACGATTGGCTCTGGGGCGGCGGGATCGAGGATATCGCCTGGACGATCCGCAACGGCATCCGCAACGAACAGTCGCCCGACGCGCACTGGTCGGAAATGCCGGCCTTCGGCGAATTGCTGGCCGAAGACGAGATTTTGCAGGTCGCCAACCACGTCCGCGCGATCTCGGGGCAGGAGCATGACGCGGGGCTTGCCGAGGCCGGCGCGGTCCTCTTCGACGAGCAATGCTCGGCCTGCCACGGGGTCGAGGGCATGGGCGATCAGGGCATCGGCGCCCCGAACCTCTCCGACGCGATCTGGCTTTACGGCGGGTCGACGGAGGCCATCGTCGAGACGATCACCCACTCGCGCTTCGGCGTCATGCCGGCCTGGGCCGAGGAATACCGCCCCGGCCAGGGCCTGACGGATGCCGAGATCAACGCGGTCGCAACATACGTCCACCAGCTCGGAGGAGGGCAATAGGCTGGACGGAAATCGGGTCCCCGGTCACTGTTCGCGCGTTTCCCCGGGGACGCGATAGGGGCGGCGGCATCGCAAGATGCCGTCGCCTCGTTGTTTTTGGAGGGGGCATCTCCCCGCGTCCGGCGGCAAGCCGCCCTCCGCGCGGGGGTGTGCGGGCGTCCGGAATGCGGACGTTGCTGACACTCGCGATAAGCCGGGCAGGGCCCGACCGCGGGTGGGCCCGCCGACAGTTGGTCGGGGCGCTTTATCTCACAATCCCGCGGGACATCCCGCTGATCCGTACCGTTGCAGGAGGGCCCGCCCGGGGGGCGGTCGGGCCCTGCCCGGCGGGCCTGCGGCCCTCGATTCCGGGCAAGAAGGGCTCGAAGCCGACATCTGACTGTGTCAGTCGGGATCTCTCGCGGTCTCGGACACCCAATGACCTCTATGCGGGACGAGGGCGACTTTCACTGTGTAGCCCGCCGCCAGTCTACGATTGCAGTTACGTCCTCGCCCTGGAAAAGAGCCCCTGGTGCACTGAGCCGAAGCCCTTCACCCCTGAATTCGACCATACGCCGCTGCTCGGTGCCGACCCAATTCGGACAGGAGGACTGAGTGACCCGGTGGATCACGTGATCACCGTGAAATTCAAATGGCCCGGCATAAGTGATCTGTGACTTGATGGCCGCAGCATCTTCTTCCGCTGTACCGCCAAAGGGATCGTTCACAGCATAGGGCAGCCGATCCGCGGCACTCAGATGGACGAAAACAAAACCGTCATGCGAATAGCTGATGTAGCCCGTTGCCCGCTCGCCCAACGGATAAATCCGCTTCCGGTCTTGTGTCACATTATACCAGGCCACCAGCGCCCATGTGCCGGTGAGTGGAGTGTTTTTTGCCATTTCGCCGCTCCTTCGGGACGCGTCTGAAGGTAGCAAGCACCTGAACGCCACGGAAGCGGTTCGCGGCTGTAGGCCCGCACCCTGATCTGACGCTTCAGGCTGCGCCATTGCCCCCTCCCGCGAAACAGATTGTTTCGGCAATTCATCCCCCAGCCGTGAATTCAATCAAATTAATTCATCATTAGGCCTGCTAATTTGTTGACAGTGAGCCGCAGGTCTCTGCGCCTCCGGTCAAAAACAAAGGTAACGAATAATGAATATGGTACGCGTAAACAGGCCCGAGCCCACGTTCCGCCGGAACGATCCCCTGCAGCAGGCGCTGCGCCACGAGCTTCAGGATTACTCCAATCAGCAGCTTCAGGCGCTCGAAGCCGCGATGGAAGAATATCTGACCACCGGTCTCATCGGCCCGACCCTTGCTCATCTCTTCCACTTCCAGGCCACGCACGGCAACCACGCGGCCTGATCCGGCTTTCGGAGTAACCAGTATGTTCAGTATGTTCGACCACCTGCAGAGGCTGCGCCAGAACGAGGACGGCGGTATCACCGTCCTCTCGATCTTCATGTTCCTGATCATGCTCATGGCGGCGGGTTTCGCGATCGACGTCAACCACGCGGTCCAGGCGCGCACCCAGCTTCAGGGGGCGGCGGATGCGGCCGGCCATGCGGCGCTCTACACCCGCTACAAGGATCCGGTGGAACAGAACGCGATCGACAAGGGCATCGCGATCGCCGAGGCGAACATGCCCACATCGATCTATGGCTCGGTGCTGGCGACGGCCGACATCGAATTCGGCGACTGGGATGGTGTGACCCGCACCTTCACGCCCGGTGCGGGCGACACGGCGGTGCGCGTCACGACCCGGCGCTCGGGCGCCAATGGCGTCTCGACCTTCCTGATGAAATTCGTGGGCGTCGATTCCTTCGATCTCAACACCGTGTCGGTCTGGGATTACGAGGAAGGCTGGTGCCCGCGCGGCGAAGGCTTCTTCGCCGTGGGCCGCGTCGATATCCAGTCCAACAACAACTACAAGGACGGCTTCTGCATCCATTCGGAAGAACACGTCGAATTCAGCCAGGGGTCGAGCTTTCAGCAGGGCGTCGTCGTGTCGATGCCGAACGAGGGCGATATCGTCATTCCCAGTTCCGGGCTGTCGGGAAACGAAGGTCTGACTGAAGCGCTCGACTCGATCAACCTCAACCTCGATACCTTCTTCAACGGGCTTGAAACCCTCGCAAAGGCGCATCTCGATCCGACGTCCGACGTTCAGCCGTCCTACATCACCGACATGACGGCGCCGCCCGTGACCCCGAAGAAGTGGAAGGCCAATGTCACCGCCGACGACATCGTGCCAAACGCCGTCAACTACATGGATTGCCAGAACAAGACGCTGACCTTCGACAACGATCAGGTCATCAAGGACGCGGTGATCGTCACGCCCTGCGAGGTGAAGTTCAACTCGGGCGCGGCGCTCGAAAACGCAACGCTCGTGGTGCTCGACACCGGTTCGAAATCGGTCAGTGCGCCCTCGGGCTTCCGTCTCGGCGCCAGCACCTATTGCACCGACGGCATCGGCGGCGCGACGCTGATCACGCTCGGCGATTTCTCGGTGGCCTCGGGGCTCGAGGTCTATGGCGGCAACCTGATCTCGGCGGGCGATCTTTCCGGCACCTCAAACGCCAATGGCCTGGCCGGCATCAACTTCATGGCCGGCGGCAATCTGGATATGACGTCGAACGGCACCATGGGTTTCTGCAACTACGGCCCGCCGACACCGTTCGACATCCCCGTGTTCAAGATGGTGATGTAAACCCGGGGCGCACCGCACCCGCCGGCCGCGATCCGCAAGCCGGCGGGCCATCGCACCCGCCGCCGGGGGCTACCGCGCCAGCGACATGTTCCCCTCGACGTTCATAAGCTCCATCTGCCCCAGCCCCTTGATGTCGAACGCCCCGATATCCTTGATCTGGAATCCGTCGATCAGGTCGAACTTCATGCTGACCGGGGCCACGATCTTCATCGGATTGGCGAACACCTCCAGCCGCGCGGCCATGTTCACTGCCGGGCCGAACACGTCGTAGACGTATTTCTGCACCCCCACGACCGATCCCACGGCCGCCCCCGTGCCCAGCCCGATCCGCGCCTGCCAGGTATACCGGTGGCTCTGGTTGCGCCGCTCCAGGTAGCGCAGGAACCGCACCGCGCAATGCGCCACCGCGGTGGCGTGATCGGGCGCCGGGTCCGGCATCCCCGCCACCGCCATATAGGCATCCCCGATCGTCTTGATCCGCTCCACCCCGAACTGTTCGCTGATCCGGTCGAAGGCGGTGAAGATATCGTTCAGCTCCCCAAGCGTGACCGTCGGGTCGTTCCTCTCGGTGAAATCCGTGAACCCCACGAAATCCAGCATCAGCACCGACACGCTGGGGTGCAGCTGCGGCGTCACCACCCCGAAGGTCTTGAACTCCTCGTACACCTTCTTCGGCATCAGGTTCAGAAGAAGCTTCTCCACCCGCTCCTTCTCGCGCTCCAGCTGCCGGGTGTTCCGCTCCACCATGCTCGAATAGCTGTCGATCATCTGCTCCAGCTCGCGCATCCGCGTGATGTTCTGGCATTCCGCGACGATCATCCGCTCCCCCTCCAGGTCGGTGAGGTACATGTTCAGCGCGATCACCAGCGTCCGGCGCTTCGGCTTGACCTGCACTTCCGCCTGAAACCGCCCCGTCTCGCGAAACGCATCCATCGCCCGGTCGCGCAGGTCCGCGGTGATCTCCCGCACCGCCTCGCTCTCCGCCGGGTCGCCGAACCACTCCGCGAAGGCCGCGTTGTGGAACGAGAAATGCAGATCCCGGTAGCGGATGATCGCAATCCCCACCCCGATCGATTTCAGAAGCTGTTCGTTGATCGTGTTCAGGCTGATCTGGGTCATGCCGCGCCGGGCGAGACGATGAGGTGCCGCTTGCTCTCGAACGCGGCCTCGACGGTGCGAATGCTGTCCCCGTCCATGCCTCCCTCGGCCATGGTGTCGGTCAGAAGCCGCAGGATCTCGTCGAATTCGCCGCCGGTGATCTTCAGCCGCATATGCACATGGCGCAGCCGGTCGTCCCCCATGGCAGAGGGTCCGCCCATCAGCGAGGAGATGAACTTGGTCTGATGATCGATCAGCCGCGGCATGTCCACATCGTCGAAATGCGGCCCCACGATATCGCTGTCGAGCACCTTTTCGTAAAACGCCATGACGATCCGGCTGATGGCGCTGAACCCCCCGAATTTCTGAAACGTCGTCGACATGCACCCACCCTTCCCGACGGGAGGAAGCGTAGGATCATCGGAACACCCGCGCAAGCGGGTTGGGGGAAGGGGGGCGTCTCGCGGATGGCCCGGAAGAGAGGGCGCGCTCCACGCCGGCGTCAACACCCCTTGCGCATGCGACGGTGCTTCGGCCTCTATGGATCCCCTTGCCAAGACGGCCGGGCTGCATATCCGTCATTGGCCGGACAACGGAAGGCATCCCCCCCCCCGCTCACCCGCAAGACAGGCCGCCGTCGCCCTGCGGTTTTTGGGGGGGATCGCCTGCCACAAAGCTGCCATTCACGCGCTCCGCAACGAAGGTCGGCTCCGAGCCGATTGTGTTGAAGAAGTCGGGTTGAGAGCCGCGAACAGATCGCGATAGCGCGTAACTGGGCCTGTCGCTCAG
>NZ_JAWHTE010000052.1:0-9471 GCF_032586175.1 Ovoidimarina sediminis | reverse complement strand
ATAAGCTGGAACCACAACGAGCCAGGGCCTCCGTTACAGATCAAGCCACCCTGTCCCAAATCATCTGACGACGGACATGTCACGTGGAAGAGTGAACTAGATCTCATTCAGCCAAGGATGCGGCGACACTCATGAAAGATCGAAGACCCATCCGCAGAGTGTGACAGGTAGAGCAGACGAGAATGTCGCCCGCCGCGCCGCCGCCAGCGGCCGCGCCAGATCCAGAAACGCCTCCGCCTGCGCGCCATAGCTCCTGACCGCCACCCCCGGCATATCCCGGGGCCCGGTCTCAAGCTCCGCCAGCACCGCCTTGCGCAGCACCTTCGCCCCCGCCCCGATCGGGATCACCCGCACGTGGTCCGCCGCGCCATGTTCCGCCGCGCCGCCGGCATCGGTCTGGATCACCCGCACCCCGCGCGCCAGCGCCTCGCGCACGGTAAGCCCGAAAGTCTCCTTCCACTGCGACAGGAACAACAGCACGTCGATTTCGGCGAAGAACCCGTCGATCCCGTCCTGCGCATAGCGCGGCACCACCTCCCACGCGCCTGCAAGCACCGAAATATCGCGTCCGCGCCACCAGCTTCCGTCAAGGCTCCCCTCCACCAGATGGCCTCGGAAATCGCCCCGCGGCAGGTCGCGAAACGCCTCACCCAGAAGCGGCCAGCCCTTGATCTGCGAGGGCCCGCCGACGAAGCCGAAGACAAGCCGCGGATCCGCCGCCCGCCGCGCCGCCTGGGCGGCGGCGAAACCCGGCCCGGGCAGCCGCACCCCGTTCTCCCAAACCCTGAGCCGCCCGGGTGCGAAGCCCGAGCGCGCGTAAATCCCGGCGGCGAAGGCGCTCGGGCAGGTCACCAGATCCGCCCAGCCGGCGGCCTGCGCCAGATAGGCGCCCCGCGTCTCGGCAGCCCCGAAATCGTCGACACAGCCCCGGCAGCGCGCGATCCGGATCGGGTTCTGCCCGCAATAGCGCCCGTCGGGCCGGATCATGAACTGCCGCTCGCACAGCCACCAGAAATCGTGAGTCGACAGAATCACCGGTATCCCGAGCGTCTTCAGCACGGTAAGGCAATCCGCCCCGATCTCCTGCACGCAATGCACATGGGCGAGGTCCGGGGCCAGATCCCGCGCGATCCCCGCGATCTTCGCAGCCACCTCCGCATTGGCGTAATGCTGCACCTTTGATCTGCCTGCCGGCAGGTTGATCATGTGATTGACGATCCCCCCCGCCTCGCAGCGCACCACCGCGTAGGGCGGCAGATCGGCCCGCGTCATCGCCGAAATCGCGCTCACCCGCACGCCGCCCCGCGCTGCCAGGGCACGCGCCACCTCCTCGGCCACGATCGTCGCCCCGCCATAGCTGTGGGGCGCGAAGAAGACGTTGATCACCAGAACATGCATCGGCCTACCCCCTGATCCATTCGGCCAGCGCCGCGTCAGCCACCGGCGCCCGCACCGCCGCGCCCCAGGCGCGCTCCAGGTGGGCGCGCGCCGCGCGGCCCATCCGCGCCGCCTCTGCCGGGGCCTCGGCCAGCGCCGTCAGCGCCTCCGCCCAGTCGCTCCGAACGACGCAACCCGTCCGCCTGTCCTCCACCACGGCGGCGAGGTCACCCACATCCGCCACCAGCGCCGGCACGCCCACGGCGGCGGCATCGATCGCGCGCACCGCGCTCTTGCAGCGGTTGAAGGCATCGTCGGTCAGGGGCAGCACCGTGCAATCGGCCTCGGCGAGTGCGGCGAGATAGGCGTCGTATCCCGCGAAGGGCCGGCACCGGATCTGGCCGGCAAACGCATCGGGAAACATCCCCCCGTCAAGGTGCCCCAGAAGCAGAAGCCGCCGCTCCACCCCGCCCTGCAGAAACCGGCACAAGGCGTCACGGATCGTCATCAGGTCGGCGTCATGGCCGCGCGATCCGCTTGCCATCGCCACGGTGAACCCGGTGCGCGCGGGCCGCATCGCCATCGCCCGCCGCCCCGCCTCGAGCGTGGCGCGGTCCGCGAAGTTCCGCCGCACCAGCACCGGGCGCGCGGTGTGCGCGCGGGCGTGCTCCGCCAGCCCCGGGGTCGATACGCTCACCAGGTCCGACATGTTCATCGCATCGGCGTAAAGCGGGGCCTCGGCCACGAAATGCGCCTTCTCGGCCTCCGCCACCGCGGCCATGTTCGAATAGGTTTCATAGGCGGACACCGAGAACAGCGGATCGTCGATATCGTACAGCACCGGCAGCCGCAGGCGCCGCGCCTCGTAAAGATACATCGTCGTCAGATCGCAGCGCCGCAGCCGGTACAGCATCAGGTGCGTCGCCTCCTGCAGGATTTCGCGGCACCGGGGCAGATCCTCGTAATGGGCAAAGCGGTATCCGGCATCGAGGCCGGAACAGATCTCGTCCATCTGCTCGACCCGGTACTTCCGGCATTGCGGCAGGTTCAGGTCGCCGATCATCGCCACCCGCCGCCGGCTGCTCAGCGTCGCGGGGGCGGCGGACAGGTGAAACGCCGCGCCGCGCGCCAGATCGCGCCAGACGGGCGCGAAGGCGAAACGCGGCGGGGGCGGGGCGGGATGGCCGGGGGCGGAAAGGGGCGCGGCTTGCTGCGCCACCTCGCTCACACCCTGGCCGGTCCGCATCAGGCGCAGGTGGGTGCGCGCCCGGCCCAGCGCCTGGGTCAGGCCTTCGTCGCGCCAGACGGCGCCGAACCGGCGCAGCCGGGCGGGCCTCAGGGCTTTCAATGCAACGCTCATCGGAAATTAACGCCCTCCGTTCAGAACGCCCTCAGCCAGAAGGCGACGTCGAGAGGTATCGCATTGAAACATTACTCGCTTCTTTACCAAGATCCCGCGAAACGACTGCCCCATGCGGCGGTTCCGGGGTTCCTGGCCCGCAGGCCGACGGCCGCGTGTCATGTCACCATCCTGCTCGGGCTCTATAACGGTGCCGCCTACCTCGATGACCAGCTGGAAAGCTTCGTGCGCCAGAATCACCGCAACTGGTCGCTTCGGGTGCGCGACGATGGCTCCGACGATGACGGGCCCGCGATCGCCCGGCGCTTCGCGGCCACGATGCCGGGGCGCGATATCCAGGTGTTTTCCGGGCCGCGGCGCGGGGCGGCCCGCAATTTCCTGTCGCTTCTGGATTTCGTGCCTCACGGCAGCGACGCGATCGCGTTTTCCGATCAGGATGACGTCTGGCTTCCGGGCAAGCTCAGCCGCGCGCTCGACCGGCTCGTCTCGGTGCCCGACGGTGTGCCCGCGCTCTATTGCGGGCCGACGATCCTCACCGATTCGGCGCTCCGGATCCGCGGGCACTCGCCGCTGTTCCGCCACCCGCCCTCGTTGCGCAACGCGCTGGTGCAATCGATCGCGGGCGGCAACACGATGGTTCTGAACCGCGCGGGCTTCCGGCTTCTGCGCCGGGCGGCGGCCTATCGCGGGCCGGTCCCCTCGCATGACTGGTGGGCCTACCAGGTGATCACCGGGGCGGGCGGAATCATCCTCTACGATCGCGACCCCCAGGTACTTTACCGCCAGCACGGGGCCAACCTCGTGGGGTCGAACCGGGGGGTCCGGGCGGGCATGTCGCGCCTCGCCGGACTCGCCGCGGGCAAGCTCCGGCGGTGGAGCGATCAGAATATCGCGGCCCTCACGGGCGCGGCCCCGCTTCTGACACCGGGCAATCACGAGCTTCTGATGGACTTCGCGGAATTCCGGAAGGCATCGCTGCGCGGCCGCCTCTCGGGGCTTTCGCAATCGGGCATTCACCGCCAAACCCGGCCGGGCACTGTCGCGCTCTGGGCGGCAGCGGCGGCGGGACAGCTCTGAACCCGCCCTGAAACCAATGGCTTCCCCCCGGTCAAGGGGGTGGCCTCTCTGCGTCAGATCGTCTATGCCCGCCGCGTAAGACCGGGGAGGACAACACGACATGGCGCACGCTCAGCCGAGCCTCAATCTCAGCCCCAAGGTCTCAGACGAAATCCGCCGCACCACCTGCTACATGTGCGCCTGCCGCTGCGGCATCAACGTGCACATGAAAAACGGCGAGGTCGCCTATATCGAGGGCAACCGCGACCACCCGGTGAACAAGGGCGTGCTCTGCGGCAAGGGCGCGGCCGGCATCATGCAGCACACCGCCCCGTCCCGCCTGCGCGCGCCGCTCAGGCGCACCGGCCCCCGGGGCTCCGGCCAGTTCGAGGAAATCTCCTGGGAAGAGGCGCTGGAAACCGCCGTCTCCTGGCTGAAACCGCTGCGCGACAAAGACCCCGAGAAATTCGCCTTCTTCACCGGCCGCGACCAGTCGCAATCCTTCACCGGCTACTGGGCCCAGGCCTTCGGCACCCCGAACTTCGCCGCCCATGGCGGCTTCTGCTCGGTCAACATGGCCGCGGGCGGCATCTATTCGATGGGCGGGGCGTTCTGGGAATTCGGCGAACCCGACTGGGATCGCACCAAGCTTTTCCTCATCTTCGGCGTCGCCGAAGATCACTCCTCGAACCCGATCAAGATCGGCATTGGCAAGCTCAAGGCCCGCGGCGCGCGGATCATCGGCATCAACCCGATCCGCACCGGCTACAACGCGGTGGCCGACGACTGGTACGGCATCACGCCCGGCACCGACGGGCTCTTCATCCTCTCCCTCGTCCATTGCCTGCTGAAATCCGGCAAGGTCGATCTCGATTACCTCGCCCGCTTCACCAATGCCGCCTGCCTCGTGAACCTCGATCCCAAAAGCGACGATTACGGCATGATCCTGCGCGACGAGGACGGGCGCGAACTTGTCTGGGATCGCGGCGAAGACCGCCCGCGCTGCTACGACAAGCCGGGCGTGATCCCCGATCTCGCGGCAACCTGGCGCCATGCGGGCGTCACCCACAAGCCGGTCTTCCACCTGATCGCCGAACGCTACCTCTCGGAAGACTACGCCCCCGAAACCGTGGCCGAAACCGTGGGCATCCCGGCAGACCGCATCCGCGGTCTCGCGGCCGAACTGGCCCACGTCGCCTTCGAACAGGCGATCGAGCTTGACCGGCCCTGGACGGATCTGCGCGGTGACCGGCACGAAAAGATGATCGGCCGCCCCGTCTCCATTCACGCCATGCGCGGGATTTCGGCCCACGCGAACGGCTTCCAGACGGCCCGCGCGCTCCACCTCCTGCAATGCCTCCTGGGCGCGGTCGAAACCCCGGGCAGCTTCCGTTTCAAGCCGCCCTACCCGAAACCGGCCGCCGCACATCCCCGGCCCCACGCAACGGCCCGCCCCGGCCAGCCGCTCGCCGGCCCGCACCTGGGCTATCCCATGGGGCCCGACGATCTCTGCCTGAAGGACGACGGCTCGCCCCAGCGGATCGACAAGGCCTATACCTGGGAAAACCCCATGTCGGCCCACGGCCTCATGCACATGGTGATCTCGAACGCCACGGCGGGCGATCCCTACCGCATCGACACGCTCATGCTCTACATGGCGAACATGGCGTGGAACTCCTCGATGAACACCCGCGCCACGATGGAGATGCTGACGGCGAAAGACGACAACGGCGACTACAAGATCCCCCGCATCATCTATTCCGATGCCTATTCGTCCGAGATGGTCGCCTATGCCGATCTCGTCCTGCCCGACACCACCTATCTCGAACGCCACGATTGCATCTCGCTCCTCGACCGCCCGATTTCCGATGCCGAACGCGCCGCCGACGCGATCCGCTGGCCAGTGGTCGAACCCGACCGCGACGTGCGCGGCTTCCAGTCGGTGCTCTGCGATCTGGGCGCCCGCCTGGGCCTCCCCGGCTTCGTGAACGAGGATGGCACGGCGAAATTCAAGGATTACGCCGAGTACATCACGACCCACGAACGCCGCCCCGGCGTCGGCCCGCTTTCGGGCTGGCGCGGCAACGGCGACGGCCAGGGCCGCGGCGCCCCCAACCCCGACCAGATCGATCGCTACATCGAGAACGGCGGGTTCTGGACGGCGGAAATCCCGCATGACGCGGAATACTACAAACCCTGGAACACGGCCTATCAGGACTGGTCGGTGGAAATCGGGCTCACCGACAAACCCACCCCCTACCTGTTCGAGCTGTATTCCGAACCGCTCCGCCGCTTCCAGCGCGCCGCCGAGGGCCGGGGCCCCGTCCAGCCGCCCGAACACCTCCGCGAACAGGTGAAAAGCTGCTTCGATCCGCTCCCGATCTGGTATCGGGTCGATACCGATTCCGACGAATTCACCATCAATGCGCTCACTCAGCGCCCGATGGCGATGTATCACTCCTGGGGCACCCAGAACGCCTGGCTGCGGCAAATTCACGGGGCAAACCCGCTCTACGTCCCCACGAAGATCTGGGAAGCGAACGGCTTCGAAGACGGCGACTGGGCGCGCGTCACCTCCGCCCATGGCGAGATCACGGTACCCGTCGCCCACATGGCCGCGCTCAACGACAACACCGTCTGGACGTGGAACGCGATCGGCAAGCGAAAGGGCGCCTGGGCCCTCGACAAGGACGCGCCCGAGGCCACGAAAGGCTTTCTTCTCAATCACCTGATCGGGGAACTCCTGCCTCCCAAGGGCGACGGCATGCGCTGGTCCAACTCCGATCCGATCACCGGGCAGGCGGCATGGTTCGACCTCAAGGTGAAGATCGAAAAGGTCCGCGCCCCGGCCGAGGCCCAGCCCGCCTTCGATCCCATCGCCTCGCCGGTCGCCCCCGCCCCCGCCAACGTCCGCAGGAGCACGAATGAAACAGGCTGAGTTCATCGGATCTTTACCAAGGTTAACCGCAAAACCCCGGTTTCGGCGGTGTACGGGGGGTGTACGCGCTGTGTACGCCCTGTGGTGGCCTGAATGACCTCGCTTCCCGAAAAGACTGACAAGACGCTCGGTCTGGTCATAGATCTCGACATCTGCGTCGGCTGCCACGCCTGCGTCACCGCCTGCAAGGGCTGGAACACCGAGAATTACGGCGCGCCGCTTGCCGACGAAGACGCCTACGGGGCCGAACCCGTGGGCAGCTTCCTCAACCGCATCCATTCCTATGAAATCCAGCCGGAACAAGGGCTTGCCCAGCTTGTCCACTTCCCGAAATCCTGCCTTCACTGCGCCGACGCGCCCTGCGTGACGGTCTGCCCCACGGGCGCCTCCTACAAGCGCGTCGAAGACGGGATCGTTCTCGTGAACGAAAGCGACTGCATCGGTTGCGGCCTTTGCGCCTGGGCCTGCCCCTACGGCGCGCGGGAAATGGATCCCGTTGAAAAGGTTATGAAAAAATGCACCCTCTGCGTCGACCGCATCTATAACGAAAACCTGCCCGAAGAAGATCGTGTGCCCGCCTGCGTCCGCACCTGCCCCACCGGTGCCCGCGCCTTCGGCGACCTTTCCGATCCCGACAGCGCGGTCTCGAAATCCGTCGCCGAACGCGGCGGGATGGATCTGATGCCCGAACAGGGCACGCGGCCCGTGAACAAGTACCTGCCGCCCCGCGAGCGCGACATCGACGTCCTCGCCCCCCTCCTCGAACCGGTGGCCGAAGAACCCCGCGGCTTCCTCGGCTGGCTCGACAAGGCATTGGAGAAGCTTGGCTGATGCATCCCGCGGTCTCGATCATCGTATTCACCGTCTTCTCGGGCCTCGGCTTCGGACTCCTCGCCTTCCTCGGCCTCGGCTTCCATCGCCCGAGCGGCTGGGTGGCCTTCGTCTTCTTCGCCCTGGCCTTCGGGCTCGCCGGCGCGGGGCTCATCGCCTCCACCTTCCACCTGGGCCACCCCGAACGCGCCTTGAAGGCCTTCACGCAATGGCGCTCAAGCTGGCTCAGCCGCGAGGCCTGGGCGGCCGTCGTGGCGATGGGCCTCATGGGCCTCTTCGCCCTGCCGCTGATCTTTTCGGGCAGCTATATCGCGCCGCTCGGCTGGCTCGGCGCGCTGGCCTCGGTCGCCACCATCGCGGCCACCTCGATGATCTACACCCAGCTGAAAACCGTACCCCGCTGGCATCACTGGACGACACCGGCCCTGTTCCTCGCCCACGGCCTCGCGGGCGGCGCGCTTCTGGCGGGCCAGGTCGCGGGGGCCTCCATCTTCCTCTGCGCCCTCCTTCTCCTTCAGCTTTTCGCCTGGCACGTGGGCGACGCGGCCTATGCCGGATCGGGCAGCACGCTCGGCACCGCCACCGGCCTCGGCGCCCGCGGCGCGGTCCGCGCGTTCGAGCCGCCCCATACCGGGCCAAACTACCTGACGAAGGAAATGGTGCATGTCGTCGGCCGCAAGCACAGCCGCACGCTCCGCGCCATCGGGCTCGGGCTCGCGGTCGTCCTGCCGCTGTTGATCCTCCTTGCGCTGCCCTTCAGCCACGCGCTCGCGGGGCTCGCCGTGCTTTCGCACATCGCGGGCAGTCTCTGTCTCCGCTGGCTCTTCTTCGCAGAGGCCGAACACGTTGTCGGCCTCTACTACGGCCGCACGGCGTGAGCATCCGGCCCGGCTTCGATCCACGCTGGGCCTCGGAAGAGGAGTACATCCTCGGCATCACCCGCGCGATCTGGGAGGATCGCGGCATCCACACGCTCCACGATTACTATGGCGAGGATCTGATCGTGCGCTCCCCGGCCAGCGTGGTGAAAGGCAATGACGGCATCATCGCCGCCACCCTCGCAACCCTCGCCGAATTTCCCGACCGCGAACTGCCGGGCGAAGACGTGATCTGGGCCGATGTAAGCCCCTCCGCCTTCCTCTCTTCCCACCGCCTGATCTGCACCGCCACCCATTCGGGCGCGGGCGTCTACGGGCCGCCCACGGGCCGGCGCCTCACATACCGGATCATCGCCGATTGCTTCTGCGAGGCGAACGCGGTCCGCGACGAATGGCTGGTGCGCGATCAGGGCGCGATCGTCCGCCAGATGGGCGACACTCCGGAAGGCTGGACGCGCGCGCTCATCGCCCGCGAGGGCGGCCCCGACCGGGCGGTGCGCCCGATGACGCCGGCCACCGATCGCCCCGGCCCCTATACCGGGCGCGGCAATGACGATCCGATGGGCGCGCGCCTCGCAGACCTGCTCACGCGCCACGCCGAAGGCGACGCAACGGCGATCTCCGAAGGTTACGATCCCGCCTGCGAACTGTTCTACTGGGGCCACGCCCACGGCCACGGCCACCCCTTCGCGGCCGAGACATGGCGGGGCCTCCGCGCCGCCTTCCCGGGCGCGGCCTTCACGGTCGAACACCGGATCGGCCAGGGCACCCGCGCCGCGATCCGATGGGCGCTCCACGGCTGCCACGAGGGCACGGGTCTCTTCGGCCCGCCCTCCGGGGCCGAGGTCTATGTCATGGGCATGACCCATGCCGAGTTCGGCCCCCGCGGCCTCCGCCGCGAATGGACGCTGATCGACGAAACCGCGATCTGGAAACAGATCCTGCTCCACACCCTCTAGAGCCTCGTCCATTTAATCTGCAACATATCCGGCAGCCTTGAAGAGGTTTCGGCACTCGTTTGGTGGAAAGAG
>NZ_JAWHTE010000051.1:0-9812 GCF_032586175.1 Ovoidimarina sediminis | reverse complement strand
TAAGCTGGAACCACAACGAGCCAGGGCCTCCGTTACAGATCAAGCCACCCTGTCCCAAATCATCTGACGACGGACACTCAGAACTAGCTGAGTGTGCGCTTCATCAAACTTGTAGGTCGCGCAGTCTTCGGCGGTAGCCACTTGGGGAGATGAGACCATCCCCACGCTGGCGGCAAGGAGTGTAAGAGCATTTCGCATGAAGAACCTCTGAAGCGATGCTCCAGAGTATATCGAGCGCCACACCGACAGTTTTGACCAACATCAAGAATGCGAAGTCATTGCAGCTAGAGAGTGCGGAGCGTCGGGTTCGTCCCGTGTCTCGGACATTGAGCTCATTCTTGCGAAAGTTCGCTACTGGAAGAAGCGGACGCTCCCGCGAGGAACCAACGCTTGCCAGCTTCTTAATCCACCTCACGTCGGTTGATCAGGGTCAAGGACCCCGCAGGTAGGGTACCACAGTATCTCCGCAAACCAGTGATCGAGGGAGTTTAAAATGGTCGAGAAATCTCACACTAGCGGCTTTTGGCCTTCGCTTTACGACCCGCTCCGGCACATGGGCGAGCGGGTTAGGGATTGGCTTGCCCCAGCCTCCGAAGCATCCGGGAACGACGATGCGTACAGGATTACCGTGGAACTCCCCGGCGTAGAGGAAAAGGACATCGATCTGAGCGTTGAGGATGGCGTTGTCACGCTCAAGGGAGAAAAGCGCACGGAGCGCGAAGAGAAGGGTGAGACTTGGTTCTTCTCAGAGAGGCAGTACGGGGCGTTCAGCAGATCATTCCGTCTTCCACCCGACGCGGAAGCAGCTAAAGTCGATGCCCACCTTAAGGATGGCGTGCTCACTATCACCGTGCCGAAGACCGCTCCGAAGAAATCGCAGACCGGCAAGGTGGAAATCCGCAAGGGATAACGTGGGAAGCGCAGCCATACCTCTATGAATGCCTGAACCGGACAATGGCATGTGCGTGAAAGTGCTGTCTAATGCGATGTGCCGTGCCGGGATGAATTCAGAAGCTTGAGTGTGTTCTGGCAAAGTTCGCCGTCGAAGAAAGCATCCAAAGCCTTTCGCAGAATAGGCCCTCCGCCTGCCAACTGCATCAACGTGAGCGAAGAACGTAACTTCTTGGCGTCCACAACTCCCATAATGTCCTCGATGGGAATGTCGCTATGCCCCAACAGGGCTTCGACAGCGGACAGGTAACGCGGACCTAGGACAGGGTCATTAAGAAAAGCGCGCGCTTCGTGGATGTCCTCGATACCGTAAAACTTCGATCGCTCAGAGTATCCAAGGCCTTTCAGCTGTGGGAAAATGTACCAGATCCAGTGACTTGTCTTCTTCCCAAGCCGGAGTTCGCTAAGGGCTGTCTCGTAATCTTGCTCATGCGCGGCGACGAAGCGCTCTAGGTCATACAAGTGATTTACCCTTTATCGGGATTGGCGGTGGCACATCCAGGTCTCGCAGTGATGGGTTCAGGACCCTATCCGCGTGCCACCACGACGACAGCAATGAGTGCGCCAAGCGCATTGAAGCACAAATCCAGCGCTGTGTTGATGTAACCACCGACATTGGTGTCGGGGACGGCAAGCACGGCGGAGAACTCAATCATTTCGTTCAGCGCGCCGAGCCCCATTGCCCCGAAGAGGGGCAGCGACATAGCAGTCCATGTGCCGCGTGTGTCAGGGTAGTGAGTGGTAAGAAGATGGTGCAGAAGCCAGGCAGTCACCCCAAAGCCATAGGCATGAACTGCCTGATCGTATTTCAGTATTACGCTGTCTTGTACTTCCATTATCGGCACAAGCGGCAAGTTATAGAGGACAGATCCAGCTATCGGCAAACCACCACCCGCCATGTGGAGAAGGCCCCATAGCGAAAGCGCCCAAAGCATCGAGACTGGATAAGCAGCTTGTTTCAGAGTGAAGCCGACAAGAGCCATCAGGCCGAGCATCGTTGCGATGTAGACAATGAACTCAAGGTTCCCGATGGAAATAAACCACGCGCCGAAACCGCATACATAGGTGATTGTGAAAACCGCTACGGGCAGGACCTTGCGCATGCATTCATCTTGCGCAGCGGCATGAGAGGGAGCAAGGGCGTCTGTAAGTTGCCTTGGCCGGCTAATCTCGGCAACAAGCCGCGGCCGCCGATACGCGCTGTCAGACAGGGACGGCCGCTTCCGCTGACCGCGAACCTTCGCAAGATCATACTCGATGTCCGGTTCGCAGGCTGAGCCGACATCCAGACAGCCTATGAGGAAGGCGGCTCATTCAAGATTTTGCCTCCGCAAGGAATGGGTTTCCGGTCTGGATGGTTTTGGCTTGACCGACAGAACAGAGTGTTTCCTATTTCGACGCAAAAATCGAAGGCGAGTGTGAAGTGTCTTACACTAATACATCATTAGGTTTGCTAATCTGATGGTGTAACGAGTTGAAGCCCGCGTGTGTCTTAGGGGCTTCGCCTGCAAATCCGGACCCCAGTGTACATTCGGGCTCTGGTAAGCGGCGCCCTGGATCAAGCAGTGTCTCGTGGCTGATCCAGGGCGCCGGTGGAAGCGAGTAAGGAGTGTCGTCCCGGGCATCGTGTGTTTGATGGCCGTGGTTGTAAAGAGAGTGAATGTAATGAGTACCTGTAGAAGTGCGCAGATTTTTCCTGTGCTGCCCGATGCCGATCCGACGCCCCAGAGATCGACTGACAAATCTTTCATGCAATCTCTGCGATCCTGCGGCTTGGAAGAGTTGGGAATGGATCTCGCGCATCTGTCCACACCGAAATTCTCCATGCTTGTTATGACAATGACCGTGCTGGCAGCCCTGTTGACCAATCAAGCTATATGAGCATGAGGCTTGGTCAGATGGCCTCGTTGAACTGGCCGCGCTCACCCGGAAATGGGCCGCAGGTTTGGTGCAGTGTCACAGAGACCAACGATCGCAACAGGTAGGGAACAGAAATGAGCACGGTCATGTGTGTTGGCCGCGCGTACCAGTAATACCAAGTAGGTGAACCATGTTTACGAGTAAGTCCGCGAGTGCGCTCTGCATCGCTTTTGTCAGCCTTGCTGCCGGATGCAGCTCTCTCCCTCACAGTGATGCAGCAACGCGCTCTGGAGTGTCCGGTTTGGCACCGGGGTTAGATCAAACCGCGAAAGAGCTTTCCTCCTTCAAGACCTGCATCAGATGGCTGGCTGACGGTTCAGATGTCTTTAGCAAGAACGCCGGCTTCGCGTTTCGGTCGGAGGCTCGGGATGAGACGTGCGGGGGGGATGATCTCAAACTTGGCTCGCTGAACCCCAGCCTTCAGCGTGACCGCGTCGCAGAGCCCACCCCTCAATCACCAGAAAGCGTTGCCGCGGGTGATCCTGCGCCCCAAGCACCTGAAAGCTTGCCCGATCCGGAGGCCCCTGAGGTCCCGGTCGTTTCGACAGAGCCGCAAGGGCCATCTCCCCAGTCACAGGCCGAAAATGGCCCGAAGAACGGCCCCAAGTCGACGGGGAAGCCCGATGCGCCGGGACAGGCCAAGGACCGCAGCGCCAAGACTTCCCTCAAGGAGCGCTTCGACGCGGGTCGTGGGAATGGCTCCGAAGGTGGAGATCCGGGGAACTCCCAGGAGCACAACCAAGGAGATGGTTAGGCTGAACGGATCCTGCCGGAAATAGCATGATCCCATGAAGTCAGACGCTAACACTGTATGAGGTTAACCATGAATACCAAAAGACTGTCCTGGATTGCGCCAGCCGCGATTGTCATCGCTATGCTGGTAAACGCCCCGGCATTTGCAGCCTCGACCATTGGTGTCGAAGAAAGTTCGTCGAAGCGAACGGTTGAGGTCACCAGCGATGGCGCAATCGTCCTTGAAAGCGATGCGCCCTTCAGCGAACTGTCCATTGCAAATCCCGCTATCGCGGACATTTCGACGCTTTCGAACAACGCCATTTACGTTCTCGGCAAACAGCCAGGCCGCACGACCCTGATGGTCATGCATGAGAACGGTACCGTGATGTCGATGTACGAGATCCGCGTGACGCCCGACATCACGGAACTCAGCCGACGCCTAAGCGAGGTTCTCCCTGGCGAGGAAATCGATGTCCTGACCGCCAAGGATGGCCTGGTTCTCACGGGGACGGTCAGTGATCCTGGCGTCATATCCAAAGCGCTGGAACTTGCCAGCCACTATGCGCCGGGCAAGATCTCCAACCTTCTGAGCGTGCGCGTTGAGGAAAAGGCACCCGAGCCCGTTGCGACCCCAGAGGTCGAGGTGGTTCACGTTGATCCGGCTGTGGTGGAGACGCAGCTTCGTGCGCTTTTGCCAGCTGAGGCAATCAGTGTGCACAACCTGGGTGGAACGCTCGTTCTCTCTGGGACCGTCAGTTCCACAGACGAGGCACAGAAAGCGCTCCAAATTGCCCGTCTCGTGGCAGGCGAGGCTCAGATCTCGAACTTGCTGACGGTTGCCGAAGAAAAGACCTGTACGGTTCGGACCCGCCGTGGCGGCGAACTCATTGAGACCAATATTCCGTGCCGGGTAGATGCTGCTGCTAGGAACCTCGGAAACACCCGATCGGCTGAACCGGCAACCATGGCGGGGCAGCAGGACGATCTGGCATCTTCAGAAAACGGGGCCTCTATCGCATCTCCAACCAACAGCTCCCTCGCCCCGACGTCGTCTCCGCTCCCGCGGCAGCGACCCAGTCTCAGTTAAAAACCGGCTATACGACACCAACCCTCGGTTGCCCTGTGCTTGCGAGTGTTGGTGTTGCGGCTGGTGCCAGCCGTTCTCGAAGCGGAACACCAGCAATACGAGTGAAGCAAGTGCCTCCTTCTGGCAATGCGCCATGCGAGGCAGGAGTATGAGTTATGAAAAGTAATCACGTAAGGTCATCAGCGATCCAAAAAGCTGGCGGCATCCTTGTCCTATTGATCCTGGCAGGGCTGACGTACTCCCAGTTCAATGTCTCCAAGCATTTTAAGCAGCACGATGCGACAGGCATTTTTGTCGACCGGTAACATCCACCAAACTTGCTGCTTGAGAGTTAGCTATCCGTTGGACGACCTCAAGCGGCAGCAAATTTATCCCCCTAAGAACGGATCTTGAAGAATGGGCAACGCCGTCACCAATTCAGAGCTCAGCCGCGGGTTCGGCGCGCTTACAACCCCGTCTGCCATCCAATGGGATCGCATCAACATCAACGGTCTGCTGCGAGCTCTCGCGCGCCTGAACCCCGAGGAATTGCGCCGATTTCGATCCGATCTCGAAGAATATGAGAAAAGCGGCCACGCATCGGAATACCTTCTGGGTATCTTGGCCTTGGCCGCAGGACAAAGGCACATGTCCCGGAAGCGCGCGTTGGTTCTGAAGCTTCGGCCGAACGTCGTCGGTCTGGTATTTACGTAAGCATCCGTGAATAGCCCGAGGGCCATTGGGCGCCCACAGCTATCTCCCGGTATTGGAACCGAATGCCGCGTTTCCACATTAAGCGGCGGAGCTACGTCCACCTTGTCATAGTCGCTAACTCTCCCCCGAGCTGGCGCCGAAGTTAGTAGTCGGTGAATGCCCCGCCGTGCCTTTCGCGGCGGGGCTTTTCGTCAGTCCGCCTTGAAGGCAAATGCGCTCCCACTACTATCCCGGCTACCGTCAAATCAGGATGGAACATAGCTACCTCCCCGCTGCGCTTGTCGCGGCGGGGCTTTTTGTTTTCAGTATCCCCAATTGACTTACAATAAGCTCTAAGCGAACTTATTGTTGCTGATTTGGAAACAGTGTTTCGGTTTCCTACCCCCTCGCCCCCGTCACTTCCCCACGAGTGGCGGGGGTTTTCACTTGGAAATTCTGCCTTCGAACAATGAACAAACTGACGCAAATCAATGCGTTGGAAACAGGCGGCACACAAAGTTGAATGTGATCTGGCACGCGGGCAAAAGTGCCGGGTCGGCCGCATTGGCGGCCCAAGCACCCCGCCAAGTGGGGGATGGCGGGGTGCTTTCTTATTGAGAACAGGTGCAAGTCGACGCGAATTAATGCGTGCAGCACGTGCGGGGTTGTGCAGTCGAAAGCCACCTCGAAGGCTCGCCCCCTTTCCCGGCACCGCCAGCCGTGCTTCTCGTGCCGGGGTTTTTCATCGCCCGGATACGCAAAGGCGACAGCCGACGCGATTGATGCATGTCAATGCCCGCAACACATGCGCGTTTCATTATACATCAAGGCTCGGCATCTGTCCCACCATGCCAAGCCTTCCGCCACGGCGGCACTACGGTCCCGCTGCGCCTTTTGCGGCGGGACCTTTTTGTACCCAACGGTTCAAGCCAGGCTCCTATGTCTCTAGCTTCTCCGGTCGTCCGCATTGCGACGAAGCCGTCGAACATCGGAGAAGCACCATTGCCTCGCCCTAATGCTGTCAATTTTCATGGTCTATATGGAACCACGTGCTGCCGGCAGAATGCCAGCAAGCCCGGGCGCACCCCGATATCCGCGTCCTCCTGTCGGCAGCACGGTTCAACATTTCTTCTTGTGCCCTTTACGTTGGGTAAGTACCGTCCCGGTTGTGCTGCCAGCCCTCCTCATCCCCGAGGCGTTTGAAGGCGAGTTGCGTTATCGTTTTTCCCTTTTCGCTGGCAGCACACGATTTCTGCCAAGCCCCAAGCTCTTCTCCAAGGTAAGCCGCCCATTCTTTCCAACAGTGGATTGAGCAGGCGAACCGGCGTTTCTGAAGCCGGTTGGTGATGCTAAAGCACCTCCGAGCTGTTTCCTGTCAAAACATCACCGCTGAGCATTGGCTGATCGTGTGGGGGCGCGTACCTAATGTCCGCGTAAGCGACAATGGACCGAGACCTTGGCCAATGCGCGAACCCCCACAAGCTTTCGATACCGAGGGATAACAGTCGCAATAAAGACCGGTTCGAGAAACAGTTCGTCCTGTGACAAGAAACGCTATCCGCGACCCAGTGAACGTAAGTTCACCAAAGCGCGAATATCCCGCGAGCGGCAGCGGCTCTAAGGCTACATTGAACGCTTAGTGTCGCAGACCGGGTATCTGACCAATCTTCTCTGATGACTGCGTCGAGCCCAATGCGGGCAGTGCGTCGGGGCTCGGCAGGTCCGCTCTGTGGGTCAGTTAGGAGCTCAAAAGACAAGTGCGGCGCGCTTGTGTTGCTTGGCCATAAAGACTGGCCTACTCAGAGCGCGACCATGAGGACCAATCACATGCCAAAGAACAGTTGGAAGATCGCCGTCATCCCGGGCGACGGGATCGGGAAAGAGACCACACCGGAAGGTGTCCGCGTTTTGGAGGCAGCCGCGAAACGGTTCGATCTCGGGTTCGATTTTGACGATCACGACTTTGCCTCCGCCGATTACTACGCAAAGCACGGGCAGATGCTCCCTGATGATTGGAAGGATCAATTGAGTGGAAGTGACGCGCTGTTTTTTGGAGCAGTTGGATGGCCAGAGGTTGTGCCCGATCACATCTCGCTTTGGGGATCGCTCATCCAGTTTCGGCGGGAGTTCGACCAATACGTAAGCCTGCGCCCTGCACGCGCCATGCCTGGCGTTCCGCTGCCGCTGGCGGGGCGCGCATCCGGTGACATTGACATGATGATCGTGCGTGAGAACACCGAAGGCGAATATTCGTCGATCGGCGGCAAGATGTTCCCCGGCACGGATCGCGAGATTGTCGTGCAAGAGACCGTCATGAGCCGGGTCGGCGTCGACCGCATCGTGAAATATGCATTCGATCTGGCAGCGAAGCGCGGGAAGCATCTGACATCTGCGACCAAGTCCAACGGGATTTCGATCACGATGCCCTATTGGGACGAGCGGGTCGCGGAGATGGCGGCCCAGTATCCAGACATCAAGGTCGACAAGTACCATATCGATATTTTGACGGCCCAATTTGTCCTGCACCCGGACTGGTTCGACGTTGTGGTAGCGTCAAACCTGTTTGGCGACATCCTGTCGGATCTAGGCCCCGCCTGCACCGGCACAATTGGGATCGCACCTTCGGGAAACATCAACCCGGAGGGAAAATTCCCGTCCCTGTTTGAACCAGTCCATGGCTCCGCGCCTGACATCGCCGGACGAGGTATCGCCAACCCGATCGGGCAAATTTGGGCAGCAGCCATGATGCTGGAACACCTGGGTGCACAACAGGCCAGCATGTCGATTATCGCCGCTATTGAACGGGTGTTGTCGGAGGAGGCCTTGCGCACTCCTGACCTGGGAGGACCAGCCGACACCAAGACATGTGGTGCGGCCGTTGCGGACGCCGTCTTGGAAGGGCTGTAAGTGGTCGCGTCTGCTTTCATCAAAGGATAGTTTAGAGACCCAGCCTGACGTCTGCAGCGTTGGACAGTGACTGAATGTTTGCTGGAGGAGCTTTATGACGCCTTTCGTGGCCGTTATTCTGGCAAATAGCATTTTCGGGATTGCCGCCGCGGTTTGCTTACCCTGGGCCAAAGTGATTGCCAGAGCCCGTCGCCGTATAGTTCTTATCGCCGTACTGATGCCAGTTTTCTGGTTCGTTAGTCTGTTCTTCTTGCTCCAAGCGGTCTTGGTTGACCATTCAGCCGGAGTGGTAGTTTTCGTCTTCCTCGCCTTGCAGGCAGCTCCGGTAGCATGGTTGTTGACCACGGTGACCAATTTGCGGCGAAATTGGCCTGATGGTTTCAGCCAGAACGCCATTTCCAGCTTGATCGCAAATAGCGTGGTCTGGGTTGGGGTTCTCGCCTGGTCTGCTCTCGTCCTGGCCGAAGATCTATACTCTCCTGGATTTCAGGAAGTCCGCGGAAGATCAGTCAGGAACGAGCAGGAGTTTGTTGCCAGTCTAGTGGAAGTCGAACTGCATGGGGCCGGGGAAGACTACATCTACTTCTGGTCAGACGGGCAACTAATGGGAAAGCTCGACGGCCAGTTATTTCAGGGCATTTGGGAGTGGGAAGAGAACACCCTATGCTTAGAGACTGATCCCGCAGCTTTCAGCACCTGCAGCAGTTGGTCGATTGAGGCACAAGGTAAAGTTGCTGTGTCGAAGGAGAGTGGTACAAATACCTTGCGAAGCTTCAAGATTGTTCGCTGAAGCGCAAACCGCCCGAGTTTCCACACAGCCTCGGCTCAACGCGGACTTGCGGCAGTGCAGCACATGCGCGGAAGGGGCCAGCAGCGGCAGAGCGGACGAAGAAGACCTTAGGTTGATATAGGTCATTGCGTGTTTGAGAGCTCCGAGGCTCAGATCAAACAGACATAGCGGCCGCTAACGGGACAAAGAGATGAAACTTCTGGCGTCGTCTATCGTTGCTTTAATGCTTTCCCACGCTGCCCTCGCCGGTCCCCAAGACGAGATAATCTCCAAACAGTATGAGGACGGCAGCACCTACGAGGGCACGTTCAAGAACGGCGACCGACACGGCGAGGGCACTTACCGGAAACCCGACGGCTACGAATATACTGGCCAATGGCTGGAGGACGAGATCAAGGGCTACGGCACGGCGCGCTTCCCCAACGGATCGGTCTATGAGGGCGAGTTCGTCGCCGGCAAACCTGAAGGCACCGGCAAGATCACCTTTGCCGATGGCGGCACCTATGAAGGCGACTGGGTCGATGGAGAGATGACGGGTCAGGGGCTTGCCGTCTATGCCAACGGCGTGCGCTACGAGGGGAGTGTCAAAAAAGCCCTACACCACGGAAGCGGTCGGATGGAGCACCCCGGAGGCTATGTGTATGACGGGACCTGGGTTAATGGGCAGCGGGAGGGCGAGGGCAGGATCACCTACCCGGACGGCGCGGTCTACGAGGGCACGCTCGTCCGCGGAAAACGTCAGGGCACCGG
>NZ_JAWHTE010000050.1:0-10565 GCF_032586175.1 Ovoidimarina sediminis | reverse complement strand
CCAGACCTCCCTTGCCTCGGGAGAAGTGAATCAGGAGCTAAAGCCTCACTCAAGCCGAGTTTTTCAACACAATCAGCCCGAAGCGGACATCTATCGAGCGCTCAATGTTGTCATGCGACCCGCGCAGATGAAGGGAACACCAATGGTTCGGCCTTCGGTCGTGATTGCATCAGCCGATGCAGTTCTGATGCACCCTGATTGACTCCGATTTCATCTGTCCAAACGGCGAAGTATTTCAGATCATGCTCGCCAAAGGATGTGATCATGGCGACATCGGCTGCATCAGCGCCTCGCACCATCACTATCCGACCTTTTCGTGGTTGGTTGTGGCGAGCATCGAATGTGTACCATTGATCGCCCAGATAAACCTCGAACCACGCACTGAAATCACCGGGTCCGGAGTATGGAACACCGATGTCGCCGAGATAGCCACTGGCATAGCGTGCGGGAATATTCATCGCGCGACAGAGCGAAATTGCGAGATGAGCGAAATCGCGGCAGACGCCTGACTTTTCGCGAAAGGTCTCCGACGCAGTCTTGTTCGCACGCCCGAACTGGTAGCCGAAGGTAACATTCGCATGGACATAGTCAGTGATAGCCTGAACTCGCCGCCCGCCCTCCGGTACCTCTTTGAAAAGTTGCCATGCGTCATTAATCAAGTTGTCGCTGTCACAGTATCGGCTTGCGACAAGAAACTGCAGAACCTCGTCCGGAAGATCCGGTATTGGGATTTGTCTGGCCGAAAGGTCCTGAAAATCGAAGGCATCATTGGCGTCTATGAGGCCGTCGGACCTTATCGCAAGCTGGCCACCCGGTGCGACAAGACGGGTTATCCTGTTTCCGAAACGATCCAAGTAAGTGTTCGTTGGGAGCTCATCTGAAAATTGGATCTCACGCTCAAAGACGATGTCGTCGGCAAGCTCAGGACGGGTGGAAAGCGCCAGCAACATCGGGACGGGCTCTGCGGTCTCAATTTCAATCTCGAATCCAAATCTGATCAGCATTCCCCTCTCCTCTGTTCTGACAACTTGGCAGGCAGACAGCGTGACAATTGCAGGAAGTCCTTCCTGCTAGACAAAGAGTTCAATCTGAACTGTTGCTTGTGTGTCAGCGATGACTCCTTCTCGCCACGCGGGCGTGCGGGTCTGACGGCTAACCATCGAGCTTCAGTTTTTCCGTAAACTGTTCATCTGAGCGAATTCATCAGATATCGGCTCTCATCCCTGCGCTGCCCCAACGCCGGCTAAACCCGCGGTACAGTTTATCTGCGCGGTCTGTCGTGCCTGCAACCAATCGGGAAGCAGGCGAGCGGTCTTCGCTCACCCGCATGTAGGCCTATTTGCTTTTCTTCTCGCCTAGAGAGACTGGTCTTGCCGCGCCGGAATTGGCCGTTGCCAGCGTCTTAGGCTTCTCCTGCTTTGGCTTCTTTACTTCCCTGTTTCCGCGTCTCTTGTTGCCTTTTCCCATCTCGACCTCACAGATTGAGCTACCACGCCGGCGACACGCCGGACGGGCCGGTTCTCAGTAAATTCATAGTTGCCTGAACAGTGTCAGGCGATGACTTTGATGAGTGGTGCATGGAGGCCGTGTCAGGACACTTTTGCTTCAGGCTTATCAGGCGAAGCCGTCTTCGAAGGCGGCATTGCCGTCCGCTTCCAACTGTTTCGCGAGGGCCGGGGCTTGCCCGGTTTTTTGAGAAACTCTTTCAAATCCAACTGCTTCTTGGGGGACGAATAGCCCATTAGTTGTCCTTTCGCGATGGTGATTGCGAAAATCGATCGTGATGGCCAAGTAACCAGCCTGAGCGGTTTGGCGAAAGGCGCGATTTCCGAAAAAACGATGAGCGATTGGCCTTCGAGACAGTCGCATCAATCAGGTCCGGCGGCTCCGTCCCTTGTTTTTTTATATGGTTAGGACAGACCAATTTTTCAATAGACCGGCCGGATTAGGCATACCTCTTGCGCAGGTTGCATGAACAACAATTTTGTCCGCCTCATGGGCATTGGCCTCAAATTCACGAGTGTCCGGACTTGGTGAAAGCGTCCCTTCGCAGCGGAAGCATTTGAGTGGCTACCGTCTTTATAGAGATGCACTTTCCCGCCATCCGGCGCCAAATCGAGAGCTTACACTGGAGCCCATGCCCGCAGCGGGATAGATGCGCTTCATGAACCTCGCCGCGTTGAAATCGCGCGATTTCCGAATCTATCTGATCGGGAATGTTTTCGCGCTGAATGCGTTGTGGATGCAGCGCCTGACAGTCGGCTGGCTTGCCTGGGACATGACCACATCGGCCAGCTTTGTCGGTCTGGTGGCGTTCGTGAATTTCTCACCCACCATGTTCGCTGGTCCGTTCTTCGGAGTGCTCGTAGATCGTGTCAGGACCCGTCACGCTGCGATGGTCACGCAGAGCGCTCTATGCTTTTGGGCGCTGGTGCTGTTTGCCAGCCACTCGCTTGGTCTGCTTGGACCCTTCGTTCTGGTAGTCATTTCAGGGTTGCTCGGTATAGCAATGGCCGCGCATCATCCGATCCGGATGTCCTTGGCGCCGCGACTTGTCGAGGAAGACGACGTGGCGTCCGTCGTCAGTCTGGCGGCGATCAATTTCAACCTCGCCCGCCTGACTGGACCCGCTTTGGGCGGCTGGGTCATCGCCACCGGCGGCGTCGGCGTTTCACTCGTCACGCAGGCGGCCTTCTATCTTCCGTTCATATTCGCTCTCACGCTCTTGCGCCCACGCCGGCGAAACCGGTCGAGTGCCGCGGCATCGCCATTCCTGAAGGATCTGGCGATCGGGATAAAACACGTCATGCAGAGCGCGCTCATACGCCGCGCGATCCTCGTTACGGGCGTCGCGGCGTTCGTTTCACGGGGCGTATTGGAAATCCTGCCGGTTATTGCCGATGGCGTTTTCGTCAGGGGCGCGACGGGGCTTGGTATGCTGACCGCCGTTGCGGGGCTTGGTGCCTTGGCCGCCGGACTCGCGACCACCGTGATGCCCCGGCATACCAAACGCCGGTTGCCACGCGCGGCGCTTCTTTCAGCGCTGGCTGGTCTCGGCCTTGTCCCGTTGATCGGTTATTCGGAGGTTTGGCCCCTCACGCTGACGCTGGTGGCATGTCTTGGCTTTGCTGCAACCATGACCGGCATCTTGATGCAAACCACGATCCAGATTGAATTGGCCGACGAGCTGCGCGGCCGCGTGATGAGCCTGTGGATTCTGGTGAGCATTGGCTCGACGGCTACCGGTGCGATGATCCTTGGAGGCTTAGCAGACCTTGTAGGGCTTTCCGCGGGCCTTGGGCTTTCCGGCGGGTTGGGGTTCATGATTTTGGCTGTCTTTGTCCGCCGCGTTTGGTAGCTCGCACGATCACGTGACTGTCGCGTGCAATATCGGGAAGCAACAGTGAAGGATTTAAGGATGTTTAGCTAACGGAAGTCTTTCATTACCTATTCGGCCCGCACAGTAACTTGGACGTTCATTTCAATAAGGTCCGTATTAGTTCCGTGGAAGTTTCCCGTGACAGGGGCAACTTGTCCGATGCGACGGCCGACTGCGACGGCGATGAGATTACCCGATCCTACTGCCCGGTTCGTTGGATCAAATGCAATCCAGCCGGCACCTGGAACGAAGACTTCAACCCAAGCATGGGTGGAGCCGGCCCCCTCAGAGCCCGTCAGATTATCCGAAGGGTCGTAGAGATAACCTGACACGAGCCTTGCACCGAAACCAAGTGTTCTGGCGGCCTCTGCAAAAAGAACCGCGAAGTCACGGCAGGATCCCCAGCCTCGGTCCAAGGTATCCAGCGGACCCTGCGTGCCTTCGACCTCCCGGGACTGATAAGCAACCTGCGCGGAAACCCCGTTCGAGACATCCTTAAGCAGCGACAGCGTGTCGGTCGGGCGCTGCATGACGAAACCTTCAACCCAGACCAGCAGGCGGTTGTAAGGATCAGAGTACTGCGGTCGAGCAAGGGCACCAAGATCCGTCCAGTCATCGTCGGAATAGAGGAAAGGGTACGATGCTGCCGAAGCGGCGATATCAAAGACCGGCCAGACTGGCGCGCTGAGCTCGAGAACTGCTTCGCTCTTGATTTGCAGGAGATTACCGGCTGTTGCGATATCGGCAGTGGCGACCGAATTGCCCGCCACATCATGCGCCCAAGTTATGGTCGCACTTGGCGTGACGTCGACTGCAAACGAGATCAAACGAAGATCTTGGGTCTCGCGGGGGCGCAACATCAATCTATGCCGGCCCAAGCTTACCGGGTTCCGATATCGGTAGGTCGTCTCGTGCGTAACGGCTAGTGCTACCAAGTCAGCTCCAGAAGCGCGCGGCAACGAAGACAAAGACGATTTTGGGGCACGTCCCTGAGTGCACGCAATGGCAGTCTAACCTTGTCTGCATGTTCAGTCATTATTCCGTACCCTCCTCTTCGATCAGCCGCGCAAGATCACCGAGCGCGCGCTCTATCAGGTCCTGTCGCCTGGCATCCCGGGCCTCCGCGGTTTCGGCGTAGCGCCGGATCAGATACTGCGCCTTGATCGCCGCCTCATGCCAATTCGTGGCAGGTTCCGCGAGGAGCTGCACTTCGAGTTCTTCCTGGCGCAAGCGAAGCGCTCTCTGATCGGCTTCGAAATCCTTCAGGGAATGCCGCCGGATTTCGGTTGCAACCCTGCCTTCAGCGCTTCGCCTTGCGTCGAGATCGACTGGATCATCGGTCATGGCTGTATCTTTCCTTCCATCAGCGTTCGACCACATCCCTGGTCCCGAGGAATGGCGGAAGCCCGCTCTCGCCCGGCGCTTCGGCCTCCATGCGTCTCAAGTATGTGAAGAGATCGCTGTCGGTTGTGAGAACCAGCGTCGTTCCCCCAGAGATCATTTCCTTGTAGGCCTGCAAGGTGCGCGTGAACCCGTAGAATTCGGCCGCCTCGGGACTGATGTTGTAGGCACTCGCATAAATGTCCGCCGCCGATGCGTCGGCCACGCCGCGGATTTCCTCCACTTCACGATACGCTTCTGACTGGATCTTGTTCAGATCGCGCACGCGGTTGCCGCGGATACGGGCAGCTTCACCATTGCCTTCGGACAGAAAGCGTTCGGCGATCTGGCGGCGCTCGGAGATCATGCGGTCGTAGATCTTCGGACGAACACTTTCATTGTAGTTGATCCGCTTGAAGCGGATATCGAGAAGCTCGATCCCAAAGACGCGGACCTTCTCGGCGGCGGCCGCAAAGATTTCCTGCTCCACCAGGACCCGTCCCTTCTGGATGGGAACCAGCGCGCCGATGTCCTGCGCGCGTTCCTCATCCGTCAGAAGCGTATCCCGCAGGGGGACCCGGTCCTTCGTTGTTCGAATGATCTCGATCAGCTCGTGCTTGGCGACGGCATTGCGGGTCTCGCTGCCGAGTATGTCGTCGAGACGTGATTGCGCGCTGCGTTCGTCGCGCAGGCGCAGGAAATACTGCAGAGGATCGGTGATCTTCCAGCGGGCGAACAGGTCGACAGATATATAAAGTTTATCCTTGGTCGGCATGTCGGACGGATTGCCGTCCCACTCGAGAACCCGGCGGTCGATCCGGTTGACCTCCTGAATGAAAGGGAGCTTCACCTTGAGGCCGGCTGTGGTAACCGGATCTCCCACGGGTTTACCGAATTGGGTTATGATGGCCTGTTCGACCTCACCCACCGTATAGACAGCCCCCGAGACCGTCACGACGGCCGCAACGACGATCCCTCCAATAATTGTCCATCTCATCCTCATGGCTGTACCCCCTGTTGCCTGTCGAGGTTTAGAAGCGGCAGGATGCTTGAGGTTGAGCCGTCGACGATGATCTTCGATCCGATGCCGGGCAGAACGTCCTGAAGCGTCTCGATGTATATCCGCCTCCTCGTAACTTCCGGCGCCTTCAGGTATTCGGCCAGAAGCGCAGTGAACCGTGCCGCGTCGCCTTCGGCCTCGTTAACGCGCTTCAGGCGATAGCCGTCGGCCTCGCGGATGCGCTGATCTTTTTCGCCTTCTGCCAGAGGGATGACCTTGTTGTATTCGCGGCGCGCCTCATTGATCAGCCGCTCCTTCTCCTGCTGCGCCTGATTCACCTCATTGAATGAGGCCTGAACGGGTCCAGGCGGGTTGATGTTTTTCAGCTGCACCTGGTCGATGCTGATGCCCATGGCATATTTCGTGGTAAGCGCCTGCATCTTCAAAAGCGCTTCACTCTCGATCTCTTGACGACCGATTGTGATGACCTCATCCACGGTGCGGTCGCCGACCACCTCGCGCATCACAGACTCGGAAACGTACCGGAGTGTTGCGCCCGGCTGGCGTACTTCAAAGAGGAAGTTCAGTGGCTCGGAAATTCGGTATTGCACCACCCATTCGACAAGAGCAGCGTTCAGATCGCCGGTCACCATCTCGGTTTCGCGGCGGCCGTCGATCGGGCTCTGGAATGGATCACTCGCGCCCGGGGTCGTGAACCCGAATTCCTGCTTCAATTGTCGCTTCACGGGAACGAGCGTGGCCACGTCGATGCCGAGCGGGATCTTGAAGTGAAGTCCTGGCGGAACCTCGGCAGTGTATTTGCCAAACCTCTGGACAACGGCGACCGAGTCGCTTGGAACGGTGTAGTAGGACGACCAGGCTGCAACTGCGACAAAAGCGATCGCACCCGCCAGCGCAATGCTTTTCAAAGGTGGCGGCCCGCCAAGTACCAGATCGCCCAGGCGTTCGCGGCCTTGGCGAAGGATAGCATCGATTTCTGGTGGACCGCGCTCTTGTTTGGCCTTCCAAGGGCCCTGATCTTCGGGGCCGCCGTTATGATTGGTCATGCCATTTCCCTTCTTTTCGCCTTGGGCCCAGTCCGCTGCGATTGGATTGCGTCCTCCTGAAGCAAATACGTTGGCGCAGCTCAGTTCGGCCGCGTCGGCATTCCTTCGTTTTCGGCTGCCTGGATCGACGAAACCTCCCTTGGGCTTTCGCTTTCAGGGACCGACCTCATCTTTTCGGAGCCAGCCCCAGGCTGTCGCGAGCCCGAATAGAAATGTCTGAGCTGAACTTCGGACACGCCGTCGGCCTCCATAACGAGGCGCACCATTGGGTCAGCCAGCATTTTGTCGATAAAGAAATCGGACAAAGCGCTACCCGTAAGCTTGTCCTTAGCGCGTGCCAGGTCCAGGTCGACAAGCGAAACGTTAAGGATCCTTGCCAGTCCCGGATGTGATACTCTGGGATGAAGCTTTACAAGCACAGAAGCTTTCCAACCTTCGGGATCACGGTGGTCCGGCGGCGAAACCAGCTCGGTTTCTATCTCGTACTCTCCAGCCGGAAGTGTCTCGTCGAAGTCTGGAACGGTGAACGGCCGGGCGAAAACGACCACGGTCTTTTCGGTCAGGTCTTCCATGAGCTTGGTCCTCTCTCGCGGTGGTGCGCGTGGTCCGCGCGCCTTTCCGAAAAGAGGCGCGTGTAACGCGAAGTTTCAGGGCTCATTGCATTTCGACTCCCAGTCCTCGATGGCGGCCTTGGACTCGTGCTCCTCGGCCGTGGACTTCTCGTTGGCAGGGGTCTTCGCTGTCTCCGAAGGCTTCGGCTTCAGTGCGGCCGCAGCCCTGGCGGTCAGGTCCTTGAAGGACATGTCATCAATCCTTTGATTGGCCGACGCCAATTCCCTGTCCACTCCGGACCGGGATCCTTGCCATCGGTAGTAGTTATATGGGTACTCGCGAGCCGATTTACGATGGAGCGCCTAGAAAGAACTCAAGGCCGGGCGAGTTCGTCGGTCCAGAATTTGAAACCCGCAAGTGCGTCAATTGTAAGCGGTTGGTCATAATCGGGACAGCTTCATCAAGGCCATAGCCGCAAGAGCGTGCTCCTTCTGGTGGTAGTCGCCGCGAAACTTGCCATCGACCTTCACCTCCCAGATGCCGTTTCTTTCATTCAACTGAACCCGGTCTCGACGCGCGGGTCGCCCTTGAAGAGGGACCGCTAGACCCTGGTCCTTCGGCAAGCCGGGTGGCTCATAGGTCACTTTCGGCTCCTTCAGCTGAGGCGCTCGCGCTTCTCCAAGAAGCATCACGGCGCGGATGAACTCTTCCGCGTAATCATCGGTTTCGCGGTGATCGTGTTCGTGTCGCGCCATGCTCATAGGTTCGACGAACCGTTTCCGGAGGTGATCCACGAAACGCGGTTCCGTGCGCGCCATGAAGGCGATCAGGGATTGAAGCACCTTTTCATGGGCGAGCACACGCCGCTCGAGATCGGTGGTCTCCGGGAAAGCAATCGGCGCTGCGCGGCTCATCCTTCGTCAACCGTATTTTCCGGGCGTTCCGGCAAGTTGTCGACGTCAAGGGCTGCGAGACAGGCTTGTGCAATATCCCGGTTCGGAGCATCGGTTCCGGGCACCGTAGACCATCCAGCGTCCATCAGGGCATCGCGCCGCTGATAGATCGAGGCGGCCCGTATCTTTGCCAGCTTGCTTGTTCGCTCGGGATCAGTCTTGGCCATGTCAAGACAGACTGGCACCATAGATGCGACGACGTCGTCGCGGGACATCGCCATCGCCCTGTCATTGGCGGTTCCTCCGGTTACCCAGCCACCCCAGGAGAATCCGACGACGCCGACGAGAACGGCGCCGATCATGGCACCATAGATGCCAGGTTTGAGCCATTCGGGAGTATTCATTTCAAGTCCTCCTGCGGAGAAAGCGCCGCATCGCTGTGATTATTCCTCGTGGTCACGGCCTGATCCCGGCTCAGCACGTCTCTCAGTTCGCTCTCAGCTATCGCGTGCAGTTCCATCCAACCCGCCCGGCCGCCTTTTCCGGAAAAGGTCATATAGGTGGCCTTTGTCTGATAGTTTTCGGAACCGTACCCGCCCATAAGTTCCTCCTGAATTAAGACCTCGTAGGTCCCGGCAGGCAGTTCATCCGAAAAACCGGTCAGTCGGAACGGGTGCAAGAAGGTTACCGTGTAACTGGATGAACGCATGTTCATCTCTGGCCTCCGTGATGTTGGCAGGTCAGTCGCTTGCGGCTGCTTGCTACCTCCCAGGATCTGGGTCTGCGCAGTCGAACGATTTTTCCTCTTTTACATCAGGCTCGACGGCCGTGCGCTTACGCAGGTTAGTCCCGGCGATCTGAATTCAGGCCGCGAAGAGAGTGGCGGCGGACAATTAAACAGGTCGTAGGACTGACCTGCGTAAGGGCACGAGGAGTGGCTAGCGTCTATCTTTGAACTTTGCGGGAGATCTGCGCTCCCGAAATCAAGGAAAGAATTCGATGACCGGAACCAAGTCTCTCAATCTGCAACCACCAGAGTTCGAGCGATTTCTCCATGCGACTATCGGAGAGGACCAGAATGGATATGCCGTGACTGTCCTTTCGATGCTGGCACGGCTAGGTCTTGATCCCTGGAACGAGACAGCCGACCTTGTCACGATTGGGCGCGAGTCAGCGGGTGCGCGGCTTGGGAGTCTGCTTTCGAGGTTCCGTGATGTTCCCACGCTCGGGAGCGATCACGGTAGGGTTGCGCGGGAGTTGATCCTGCTTTTGCCAGAAAGCACACCGGCCCAAACCTTTCAGCGGGCGGCCTCCACTGTTGCCGATGGTCGCTTAGGCTCAAGCGGCGCAATTTGGACGATACTGGCGATCATCTTCGTGATGTTTCAGATGTTCATTGTTGGCGGATCCGGGTCGGGCCAATGACCGTTTCTACGCAGAACGTCAGGACATCGGATCACGCCGCGCACAAGACAGGTAACCTATCGCCCGGAGAGCAGCAGGTTCTCTGGGACATGGAGGGACACTTCTGGACAAGCGGCGCGGACCATGCACGCACAACCACCGCGACCAACGCGGTCATGATTTTCCCCTATCCGCCCGGCATCCTTCAGGGTGACCAGATCTGGAGCCACCTTCGGGAGAACACTGGCTGGCGTTCTGTGGTCATGGCTGCACGGCGAGCGACGCGGTGTGGTGAAATCGCAATACTGACCTACTGTGTCTCCGCGGAGAAACCCGATTTGCCAATTTACAAGGCACTTTGCGCCTCCACCTACCTTCATGATGCAGACAGATGGCTGAGAATCTCCCACCAGCAAACTCCTCTTGATTGAGACCAGCGTTTCGCGGGCATCCCTAGGAAGTTTCGGCAGAACGCGAGTGTTGTCCAACAACCGGAACAGTTGTCCCAACCCGACTGTCGTTCAAATCGACCTGGTTCAGGTGCCCAGACTAACCTGCGTCAGTGCGGGAGGGACCAAAAAGTGGCTAGATGAGCTGTGCCCGCCGAATATTTGGCGGCGCTTCATTTCCGAGTAGCCGAGAAGCGTGAGGGTGTGCTGGTACCCAATACCCTGGCAGGCCAGCACGCTTCTTATTCCCGGAACGTCCAGGAAAGGACAACTCCAATGACACCCCAAGAGACCAAGACCGCCGATAAGATGAAATCCGTCAAAGCGACCTGGGACAAGGCTCCCGCCGGTCCGAAGAAGGATACGGCCCTGAAGCACTATCGGGCCGCTGAGAAGGCGCATGAAGCACATGACGACGCCTTGACGAACAAAGAACTGAAC
>NZ_JAWHTE010000049.1:0-12899 GCF_032586175.1 Ovoidimarina sediminis | reverse complement strand
CGCGGGAAGATGTTCTGCCAATTCGACCTTCCGAGGCGGGACACCGAGTTTTTCAACACAATCGGCTCTTCCCGGTCGTCTGAGTAGTTCTGTCAGGTGACCGCTACCCCACACTTACCGGTCGTCCAGGGCGATCGATGCGCGATTTTAGGCAGGAACGCCCGCTTTTACCGGCAGCAGACCTTCGCCAGATTAAGCTTGATGTCCGAGAAGCGGGACAAAGCCGAACTAGAAGCGATGCACGAAAACGTATCTGTCGCTAGCAGTCGCCCTGGCGATCGCGGGTCACAGTGCGCGACGGCGGCAGATCCCAACAGTCAGAAGTGCTCCGGAACGCCGGCGCATAAGTCGGCGTCTGACTTCAATATTGCGAGATGGGGCGTAAGGCCTCTCTGCAAAAAGCGCAATCACTCAGAAGAAACTCGAAGTCAAAGCTGTCAAAACGACGAGTGCACAAAGTTAAGGGAAGCTTTGGATCACGACGACGACATGAGGGAAACAGTCACGCCCCGCTAATCGCGAGGATTTTCGTCGGACGGAGGCGATTGGCGTAGGCGCCGAGCAAGCCATCCGAGCAACAGGGCAATGGCCATTGATGAGAGAGAAATAATTAATACGGGAACGCTGGTCTTTGGGTACCAATCAATAATACTGACTATACTAACCAGTAGGCCGCACCCGCCCATGAAAAGCGCCGCAAGTGTAAAGATTACCACGATGATTTGCTTCACGGCTCGCCCTCCAGAACGATTGCGTTGTCCGCCAGCTGTCGCCGAAAGGCCGCGTAAGACGCTGCTTTTCGTGCCCGCGCTGCTTCGTCGCGATAGAAGAGATTGTAGGTGTCGAACGGGATGATCTTGCCGTCACCCGAGACGAAATGCACGCAGGAGCGCTTTACTCGGCTGATGCAGAAATTGTGAGCGTCGAGAAACTCGACCACCGCGACGCGGAAGAGGTCTGCATATCCAAGCTCTCGCGGAGTGGGCATCTCGGGCAGGCAGCACAGCAATGCCTCTAGTCGCCCCGGCGCGAGTTCGGGTGAGGTCGAGAGTGAAAAGAAATCGCTGATGCGCGACCGGAGTTCAGGATACTTCTCGAAGCTTACTGAGTTCGGGAGCGCGTCGACGAGAACCTCTCGCGGTAAAAGCCCGGTGATTGGTGCGATCGCCCGGCCTTGACGCAACGCGTAACCGATTGAAATAGACTCGGGGTTGCAGGGGAGCGGGATCATATCGTCCTCGCCGAACGGGTTCTCGGCGTCGATAATTGAGCGACGGATCTCACTGAGCACCGCACGATTGCTGCCGGCATTGAACCCCTCGATCCGGCCTGCATCCTGGATAGGCTGGAAAGTGACGCCGCGGACGCATGACCAGCTCAAGGCGTGGTTAATGATCGCGCCGATTTCATGGTCATTTAGACCGTTCCTGATGACCGCCACTAGCGTTGTCGAGATCCCGGCCTCCTCAAGATTTTCGAGTGCCTGCTGGCGGATACGGGTCAGATCGGCCCCGCGCAGCGCCTTGAGGGTATCAGGCTCCAGCGAGTCGAATTGCAGGTAGACCTCGAAGCCCGGCATCAGCTCTGCCAATTGCTCTACGAACTCCCTGTCGCGAGCAATTCGCAAGCCATTGGTGTTGAGCATAAGGTGGCGGATCGGCCGTATCTTGGCCGCGTGTAGAATGTCGATAATTCGGGGATGGACCGTCGGCTCTCCCCCGGAAATCTGCAGCAAGTCGGGCTCGCCCTCACTGGCCATGAGCGCGTCCATCCGCGCCTCGACTTCGGCAAGACTGAGAGTACCGCTACGCGAAGGCGAGCTGTCCGCGAAGCAAACCGGGCAGGTTAGGTTGCATTCGTCATTGACGTCGATCAGGGCAAGGCAGGAATGCTGTTCGTGATCGGGGCACAGACCACAATCATAAGGGCAACCAGCTTCGATACGGGTCTGAAACTCTTGCGGTCGATCGCCCGGCTTCAGCCAGTCGAGACAACGCTTGTAATACGGGATGTCGTTCGAGATCAGCGCCTTGCGCACCCCGTGCTCGCGGCAGCGCTTGAGATAGTAGACCTTGCCCTCATCGAAGACGATCTTCGCCGGTACTGGCGCAAGGCATTGATCACAGAGCGAAACCGTTTGGCCATGAAAGATATATGGGGCGACCTTGCGCTCAGGCATTCTCTTTTCTCCACCCTGGAATGATCGTCGAATATGCGACGAGAGCAAGGCAAATCAGGTGAAACAAGTTGAGCGGTCCGATAACCGCCGCATAGGGTTTCAAAAACTCCCAGGCGAAACGCTGCACGGCGTAGAACCCGGTCATAAGGTAAAAGCCATTAGCCATGAACCATGGGTTGCGATGCGCAAGAAGAACCAGGGACGCAAGTAAGAACAGCCCCATGGATACGGATTCGTAGAGTTGCACCGGGTGCCGAAGGACTCCGTCACCGAAATCGGCGCCCCAGAGCATTGTCGTCGCAATGCCGTAGGTCTGATCCGGCAGGCCGGCGAAAAAACAACCCCAGCGGCCAACCATTACAGTCGTTGCGAAAGCGAATATGAAAATTAGCCCGGTCGATCCGCGAATGCCGCGGACAAGCTTGTAAAGCTCGACAGCGACTATTGCCCCGGCCAGCGCGCCGAGGATGCTGCGGCCAATTCCAGGCAGATTTGAGAGCGCGAGGTTGAGTGTGCCGAAACCGTACCCGCCAATTAGGGCACCAATTAGCAAGGCGGCGGCGTAGCCTGAGCCCGCCACGCCAACAGTTCTGTCCACAATTGGGCGTAGCCGCCAACGATACACGAAAATGGTTACTGAAAGAGCCGATAGCGAGGCCGCAGAATCGAACAGAAGGTGCGTGCCTGAGAATATGAAAGATGTAATCGGTTGCCGCTCCCCGATAGAACTACTGCGAGCCTAGCCCTACAAGAAGCCTCACGGAAGGAGAAACGAGGCATGCTATGTGATCAATGTCCGCTTCGGGCTGATTGTGTTGAAAAACACGGTGTCCCGTCTCGGAAGGTCGGATTGGCAGAACATCTTCCCGCGAATTTTCCTAATGGCAAACCACGTTTTCTATGAGGATATATGCGAGAACAGAGTTCCAGATTCTCAACGCGAATTTCGAGTTGCAGAGTTTTTCAACACAATCGGCTCTTCCCGGTCATCTGAGTAGTTCTATCAGGTGACCGCTACCCCACACTTACCGGTCGTCCAGGGCGATCGGTGCGTGGTTTCGGGTGGGAACGACAGCTTCTGCCGACAACGGACCTTCCCCAGATTGCGCTCGATGTCCGAGAAGCGGACTATGCGGACGCTCATTGAGAGTCAGGCGTTTAGCGGTTTTTCCTGACTGATCGCCAAGATTGCTCTGATTGGTGATAAGACGAACCTCAACTCGTAAAGGTGAAGAGCGACCCGACATTGGTCGTGATCAGCTTGTCAGGCATTCTCCGCTCCATCGTTGCAATAAAGTTCGATCCTGAGCAGTGCATGGGTAGGACAACGTCCGGGTCCAAAGATTGCAGTTCGTCTATAGTGTGATCTATATAGTCAAACTGAGCTGGACCGAGGTGGAACCCGCCTATAACGGCATGAAGTTTCGACACCCCGGATACGGCCATGGCCGCTCTGACAGTGTTAATCAAGCCGACGTGTCCACAAGAAGTGATGACGACCAGTCCCTTGCCCTGCACGATGTAGCAGGTTGCGTGCTCGTCCGGGTGCAAATCGGTGACGAGTCTTCCGCCTAACTCCGCCTGTGTGAAGTGATTGTAGGGCTCATCACCTTCGACAATCATTGAACCTCCGGTGACGGTTTCGAAAGAATCCCGTTCGATGAAACCGGTCGTGAAGGCCTGCTTTATGTCGTGCGGCTGGTTGCAGCACACAGGCATCACGTTCTGCGCCGTCAGCCACGTGCCGTCCAGAGCGCCCCATGAAAACGGGTTTTCCTTTTTGCCCAACCATTTCTCTCGAAAAGTCTCCTCGCCGCCAACATAGAAGGGCAACTGATCGGGCATCCTGTGCCGGTAATGATCGACAAATCCGGCAAGACCACCAAAGTGATCGCGATGTGCGTGGCTCAGGATTAACCCGTCGATCCTGTTTGGGTCGATTCCAAGAAGATCAAAGTTACGGTTGATGATCTCTGGGGTCCAACCAAAGTCTAGAATGTGCTGTGCGGTTTCCCCTTTTCGTTCCGAGCAGAGATGCAATGAAAGCCCCCATTCGCATGCGAGTGTCGTCATCTGCCGTCCGGGGATGAATGTGATGTGACTGACATCGACGTGCGGGTGCTCGTATTTCGGCGCGAACAGGTCGTAACTGGAATCAACAACGACCCGAATGCTCAGTCGATCAACAGTTGCGGGTTTGAACGCTGTCCTTGGTGCAAGGTCATTCGTCATCTGGCAGAACCTCCACGTCAGCTTCAAAATCAATTGTGACCGAGCCTCTCGATCGTATCAAGCGAGGACGGATTGAACGACCGTTCGGGGCTCACGGCTGACGGTCATGACGACTCAATCAATCGGCAGCTTCGGGCTCTCCCCGGTCATCCGAGTCTTTTGGTCAGGTGACCGCTGTTGGGCGTTGAGCGGTCATCCAGGGCCGTCGAAACGCAATTTCGGGCCCAACCGTCCGCTTCTGCCGACAGCAGACATTCCCAAGATCAGGCTCGATGTCCGAGAAGCGGACTTTCCGGTCGTTCGTCCTTGTCGTCTCGACCGCCTCGCCCGGCCCTTAGCGGACGATCGAAGCTGCGCACGTCGTGCTCCGCAGCTTCCCTGAAGCAGCCGTTCGCACGTGAGTGCAGCACCAAGGGCATGCGAACGTCCAGAGTGCGGACTAACTGTATCGATGCGCATGCGGCGTGTTTCATTATTGTCGAGATCACTACCTGGGAGCCATCTCCTCGCTGCAGTGCAGCTTGGAGTCCCGAAAGCGGTCGTTCGGCAACCGGTCAACCCGGGATCCTATCAACCTGGTTGGGCTTTGACTCTGCTCTGAAGTGTGTCGGCGTCCTACCGGTCCATCGCCTGAATGCCCTGTCGAGGGCGGCCGGGCCGGAGAGACCTACCTGAAGGGCAATTTGCGCGATGGGTAGGGTCGTGTTCGACAAGAGGTCTTCCGTGATACTCTGGCGCACGTCATCCTTCATCTGACTGTAGGAGGTGCCCTGCGCCCACAGGGTACGCTGGATGCGGCGTGGATGCATGCGGCAGATCGAGGCAAAGTCGTTCAGTGTCAGATCCTGATGAGCGATGTTGTCCTTCAGCATGCCGCGAAGATAGGTAAGGGTCGCTTCGCTGGCGCCATCTGGGGCAAACTCCGCTCGTGACTTTTCCACCAGGTCCCAGTCCAGCGAGAATGGTGCCCAAAGCCAGTGCGGCGGAAATGAAATCCGCAAGCCGTCGATCTGCGATGTGATCAGCGCCTGTTTCGGAAGAAAGCCCGGCAGAAGCCCCCGGGTGGACGGAACCGTGATCAGGATGTCTTTCGGGTCGAAGGCGTCTCCGATCCCCTTCCGGATCAAGGTGACATACAGGGAGACGCCGATTGCATCGAGTTGCGTGGACGGCTCGGGCATGCGCACGGCGCGGTGGATTTCGAAGGTCGCAATGCCCGGGGTGATCGACACGGAATACCGCACGTTATCAACCTGCTTCGAGACTTCCACCACCAGGCGGGACAGAAAGTCTCCAAGGTTGATGGCGTGGGTTGCCGAGTCCCGGAACGCGGGCGTTCCTTTCCCGGCGGTTTCGATCGCCACCTTCGCGCCGAAATGCTGATCGCCGAGCGTTTCCGCCATGTCCTCCAGAGCCGAATAGCAGGCGGACGCCTCAACGAGCATCGCGGGGTCGGTCAGCGCGCCGAGGGGAATCCCGTTTCGGACCAGCAGCGCTTCGATATCGCCGCCCCGCGCGGTGAATGCCTTTGCCAGCGGCGCCAAAATCAGCATCCCGCGCGTGAATTTCGGGTCGGATTTCCTGTGCATCGGTGCCGCTCCCTTAAGGCCTTGGGGATTAACCCTGCGGGACAGAATTATGACAGGCGTGGTGCGGGCGGCAAACAGTTTGCGCTCCGGGCATGTTAGTTAACAGGCCGTCACCACCCGCCGCCGGCGACGGCACCACGGCGCGGGCCATTCTGGAACGTGTTGGAGCCTCAAAATGTTGAGGGAAAATAACATGAAAGCCAAACATGCCCTGCTGACGGCAACACTTGTTGCCGGGCTGATGACGGCTTCGGCGGCGACCTTCGCCCCGGCCTATGCCCAGACAGCGGACGGACAATCCGTTGGAGCCGCGATCGAGCGGATCGCGACGAAACTTGCCGGGCGCATCGGCTTCGCGGCGCAGGAAATCGGCGGCGACGACGTCATCGCTTTCAATGGCGATGAGGCCTTTGTCATGGCCAGCACCTACAAGGTTGCGATCGCGGCTGCCGTACTGGATCGCGTGGACAGGGGGGAACTCAGCCTCGACCAGATGGTCGACGTCACACCCGACATGATGATGATCGGGGATGCGGCGCTGAGCGACACATTCGTGCACCCCGGGGTCCAGCTTTCGGTGGCGAACCTGATCGAGATCATGATCACGGAGAGCGACAACACTGCGACCGATATCTCGATGGGGCTGGCCGGCGGACCCGCGGCAGTGACCGAATATCTGCGCAGGCTCGGGATCACCGATTTCAGGGTCGATCGAACAACTGGCGAGATCATCGGGGAATTCTATGGCCTGCCGGGACCGGCCACGATGAAAGTCGCCATGGAGGCCTTTGTGACCCGACCGGAGCTCATGACGATCATGGGTGACCGCAATATGGGCTTCGAGGCGGATCCCCGCGACCAGTCAACGCCGCTCGCGATGCTACAACTCCTGCTGGCCATCGACAGCGGCGCGGCGACGAGCGCCGAGAGCCGCGACTTCCTGATTGATGTCATGTCGCGCACGCGCACCGGCGCTGGTCGGCTCAAGGGACTGCTACCCCGGGGAACGCCCGTGGCGAACAAGACCGGAACCATCGGCGGAGTTGCCAATGACGTCGGCTATATCACGCTCCCCGACGGTCGTCGGTTTGCAATCGCCGTGTTCACCAAGAGCAGCGAGACATCCGAGGCGGACAGGGATCGGGCAATTGCCGAGGTCGCCCGGTCGCTGTTCGACTACTTCCTCGTTGGGCCGATGGTGAAGCAGTAAACAGTGAAACTTCGCCTTGCAGACCCTGCCAGTGCGCTCCTGCCCGGCGAAGACAGAACTCTCCGCCAAAAGCCATCGTTATCCCGCGAGGAAAACTCCAGTGAAGACTCCAATGCAAAGGAAAAACTCAGTGAAGAACCGAATGAAACCACTACCTGCCCTGCTTGTTTCGTCGCTACTGTGCGTCACACCGGCACTCGCACAGCAGGCCATGACACAGGAAGAGGGCCAGGCGACCTTTGATGCGGTCCTCGCCGAAACTGCTGAACTGATCAAGGAAATGAACATCCCGGGGCTTGGTGTAGGGGTCATCCATGGGCCCAACTCCTACAGCGCCGGCCTCGGCATCACCAAGGTAGGCACCGACGAGGCCGTTACCCCTGATACGCAGTTTCAAATTGGCTCTGTGACCAAAACCTTCCTGTCGACGGTGGCCCTGCAGCTGTCTGAACGGGGCGAGCTGGATTTGAACGCGCGTGTCGTCGACCTCCTGCCGTGGTGGAGGGTCGCGGATGCAGAAGCAACGTCGAAAGCCCGGGTCGTTGACCTGTTCCACCATCGCGCTGGCTGGTATGGCGACCATGGGTTCCTTCGTGTTCCTCCGGGCGGGTCGATCAGCGAGAAGGTCATGCTCCAGGCGGCTTACGTCGAGCAGCTCTATCCGTTCGGTCAAACCTGGATGTACAACAACACCAGCATCACCTTCGCAACCCATGTGGTGTCGCATGCCGGCGGAAAGCCGATCGAGGACCTGATCGAAGAGAACCTGCTCACCCCGCTCGGCATGGAGTCGTCATCCTTCAACTACGACGCCACCCCGCCGGCCAAGGATTACGCATGGGGTCATCCGCCGATCTACGGCGAAGGCAGCATCAACGATCTCAAGCCGTACTACATTCCGTTGATCAGAGAGTCCGCAGCCTCCGGCGCACTCCGGTCGACGGTTAACGACATGCTGAAATACGCCCGCTTTCAGCTGGACGGCAAGGACGCTGCCGGGAACCAGCTGCTGTCCAAAGAAGCGCTGGACTATGCCCACGCTCCGGCAGTCGAGGCTGAGGCCGGCGACTTTACCGGGTTGACATGGTTCATCCACGATTACGATGGGGTCACCAGCCCCAGCCACGGCGGGAATTGGCCCGGCACGCGTTCCTTCCTGCAGCTGATCCCGGATCGCGACTTTGCCGTGGTGGTTTTGGTCCACAGCGATCGCGGATCCGAGGCCTACAAGAAAGTTGCGAATGCAATGGTCAAAGCCTTCACGGGAATCGAGGCCAACTCTCCGGTCGCAGCGGGTGTTGATCCGGCTGTGCTCGATCCCTTCGTCGGCGTCTTCAAGGGGAATTCCCAAAACATCGAGATCCGCAAAGAGGGCGATAAATATGTGTTTGTGCAGTTCTCCGCATTGACCAGCGGATCGGATCCCGCGCCTGCCAATGTGGCCAATACGGCTGATGGCTATTTCATCATCACCGAAGGCCCGAACGAGGGAGCCCTTGGCGAATTGCTCAAAGATCCGTCTGGCGAACTGAACTACGTGCGATTCAACCACCGGATCTTCATTCGGGGCGAAGGGGCAGTCGATGATTTCGACCTCTCCGGGACTGTCTTCGAATAACCGGGGCGACAAGAGCCACGGATCAGGTGGAGAGGCGATCCTGCACAGTGCAGATCGAACTCTACACCGAACGCGCTGCATCGACGACATGAGGCGTCCAATGCAGAAACCAAACCCAAAGAACCTGACTGCGGCGCGTGGTGTCGCCGTCGGCATCGCCCAACCGAAATGGCGAGGAGAGAACAACATGAGCGAGAACGAGATCTCCCGCAGGGAGTTCAACCTTGGTGTTGCCGCGGGTGCGGCCGCCATTGGGTCCGCCGGTAGAGCCTTGGCGCAGACGAGGGAGCCATTCGACCTCGTGATCCTTGGCGGGCGGGTGATGGACCCCGAGACCGGCTTTGACCAGGTCGCAAATGTCGGCGTGCGCGCGGGTCGGATCGCCGCTATCACAGTCGAACCGCTCGAGGGCGGCCGCCAGATCGACGCCAGCGGCCATGTCGTCGCGCCCGGCTTCATCGACACGCATTTTCACTGGCCCCGGCCCATGGGCAACAAGCTCGCACTGCTCGACGGGCGAACGACGGTTATGGACCTCGAGATCGGGACGCTCGGAACGATGGTTGATGACTGGTACGCAGAGCGCACCGGGACCAACCAGATCAACTACGGCTGCGCCAGCTGCCACGAATTCGCGCGTACCTTGGTGCTCGACAGCATCACGACGATCGATGCGCCTGAGGCCATGAACCATCGCGGCTCGGACAAGTCTGGCTGGTCCCATACCCGCCCGGACCTCGACAAGGGCAACGAGATCCTGCGCGTGCTCGATACGGGCCTTGCCGCGGGCGCGGTCGGCATCGGCTCGACGCTCGGCTACATGCGCGACGGCGCATCGGCACGCGAGGTCTTCGAGATCCAGCGCATCGCCGCGGCTTATGGAAGGCCCTGCGCCTTCCACTTCCGCTACACGCCCGGCACGGACACGAGCGAAGCGAACGGTATCCAGGAGATGCTTGCGAACGCCGCTGCGCTCGGCGCGCCCGCCATCGCCTGTCACTTTAACAACCCCGGTTACAACCTCGTGCACGAGCTGCTGGTGCGGATGCGCGCGCAAGGCCACAACATGTGGGGCGAGCTCTACCCCTACGCGGCGGGCTCGACGGCGCTGAACGCCGTCTTCCTCGAACCGGAGATCTGGGTAGATCAGCTCGGCTACAAGTACGAGGAGACCATCCAGGATGCGCTGACCGGGGAATGGTACACGCAGGAGAGCCGCACGGAGATGATGGCGCGCGAGCCCGCGCGGCTGGTGCTGGCCTACAAGATGCCTGAGAGCGCCATCGTCGACTGGCTGCGGCTGCCTGACGTGGCGATCGCGTCAGACGGGATGCCGATCCTCGACGACAGCATCACATGGGATACGCCCTTCGAGGATCTGCCCAACAGTCACCCACGCGGGGCCGGCAGCTGCGCGCGGACGTTGCGCATGGGGCGCGAGAACGGCCTCCCCCTGATGCAGAGCGTCGCCCAGCTCAGCTGGAACTCGGCGCGCCCGCTCGGTCTTACGGGGCTGAAAGCGATGCAGGAGCGCGGGCGGATGCAGGAGGGCATGATCGCCGACATCACGATTTTCGACCCGGAGACAGTGACCGACAACGCCACCTACGCGCAGGGCAATCTGCCGTCCTCCGGCATTCCCTTCGTGATCGTCAACGGCGTGGTGGTGGTCGATGGCGGCGAGGTGCTGCGCGGCGTGAACCCAGGCCAGCCGATCCGCAACGAGCCGCAGGAAAGCTTGTTCGAACCACTGGACGTCCCTGCATGGACACAGGCCTTCTACGCTGTTCCGCAGGATTTCGGTGGCGGCGTGCCGAACTCGCAACCGGCCTACGACCCGCGCGTGATCCCGTGCTGCGAGTGACGCTGCATAGGGCGAAGCGCTCTTGCCCGATCGGAGGTCTGGCCAGTCGCAGGGCGGACCTTCGGTCAAATCGCGGCAAGTGTCTGGTTGCCGTCATGCGGGATGAATGCTGCGCCTGACCCCAATGTCTGAGAGGGGCTCTTCCCGGTCATCCGAGTAATTCTGTCAGGTGACCGCTACCCCACGCTTACCGGTCATCCAGGGCGATCGATGCGTGGTTTCGGGTGGGAACGTCCGCAAACACGGAAAGCGGACCTTCATCAGATTTAGCTCGACGTCCGAGAAGCGGACAATGCCGCCGTTCAATGCAGAACAGTTGGGTTTGTGATAGGGTTGCTCTTGGTGGAATTGTTCGAGGAAGGAACTGGCCATGGGCGGGAAGGTCTGCGCAATCATTGGTTTCGGTCCAGGCTTGGGGGCAGCATATGCCGAAGTTTTCAAGGCAGCTGGATACGATCTCGGACTGCTGAGTCGATCGGGGGCAAGTCTCAACGGAGCAGAGCCAACCGGCAAAACTGTTCGAACCTACAGGTGTGATGCAGGAGACCCCGACAGCCTCAAGAGCTCTCTCGCCTCGGTCCAAAGTGATCTTGGCGAAATTGACGTCGTGATCTACAACGCTGACCTCGCTCAATTCGGGGCATTCGAAGATATCTCAGAACTTCAGTTCGAGCAAAGCTGGCGAGTTGGAGCACTTGGTCTCTTTGCTACCGCTAAGCTTTTGGGACCTCAGATGTCTGAGCGTGGCTCGGGAGTGATCATAGTATCCGGTGCCACAGCTGCGCTTCGCGGCAACGTATGGACAACGGCTTTCGCTCCCTCGAAGTCCGCCCAACGTACCTTAGCGAACTCGCTGGCAAAGCAGCTCGGCCCTAAGGGTGTGCACGTTGTCTACTTGATCATCGACGGTGTGATCGACACTGAAGACACCCGAACGAACTTTGCACCGAACGAATCCGATGATTTCTTCATCAAGCCTATCCGTATCGCGGAAGCGGCTTTGATGCTCGCTCAACAGGACAAATCGGCATGGACATTCGAGCTCGACATTCGTCCATTTGGAGAGAAATGGTAGGCTTCATGTAGCCGGATGACCGCTACGCGGACCGAGCGGACAACTGCTGCGCCGTGTTGGCACTAGTGCTAAAGCCTTTCTGTGGGTCGCAACCCTTGGCGGCAGACCACTGACCGCTATGTCACTGCGACGCTTGCCGAAGCCCGCCCGACAATCTAGCGTTTTGTATTCACGCTTGGCCTATAACCGAGCCGAAACCGAAAGCTGACCTTGTCGCTTCCCAAATATCTCGCTCTCGTGTTCGTAGCCGCTCTGACTGCCTGCGACCGCGAGCCGCCCGCGCTTGCACCGCCCGGCGGTCCGGAGGACTTTCTGCGCGCCGCCGATGTTCTTGCCGCTGCGCAATGTGAACTCGATGCCATCGCGACCCGCTCCGATCCTCGCTTTTCGGCAAGTAAGGCTGAGATCACGCTTACACTCTTCGTTCGCGTCTCGGAAACTACAGGCGGGGGCATCACCCTCACGATCCCGATCGCATCTGCTGACCTGACGATCCGACGTGATCGTGTTCCGGAAGGCACAGCCCTTCGGCAGATGGATTTTCGGATCACTCACAACTTCGGCACCACCCCAGCGTGCCCGACTCCTGACGCCCCGCGTACTGCGACGGGCGTACGTTTCATCGAAGGCGGCCTCGGCCTGGCCGAATGGGTCACGGAAACTGACAGGCTAGTGGCCCATGCCGGCCGCGTCCCCCGCGAGTTGAACTATGCAATGAGCTTCGATGTCACCCTTTCGGACGACCGCTCGCCCGTCTTCTCCCGCCCGATCGATACCATCGATGCCGGATTCACTCGAAAAGACGCTACTGCACGTGAAGTCCGCCATCGCATCGCCGTTTCCATCGTCCCCGGCAAACCAAGCGACAGCGAACTCCACGACGCTGCCAACCGCTTCCTTGACCGAATTGGCGGCTGACGTGCCGGTGTATCTAGTGGCCAACTGGGTCCGATGGGGTGAAACGACTTCAATGACTTATGCAGTACTCTTAGATGGCGGCTTCGGGCTGATTGTGTTGAAGAAGTCGGGTTGAGAGCCGCGAACAGATCGCGATGGCGCGTAACTGGGCCTGTCGCTCAGGCCGTCACCGGGGTGGCGGGGATCAGCTTCGCGAGTTTCCGGAGGTTTTGTG
>NZ_JAWHTE010000048.1:0-14996 GCF_032586175.1 Ovoidimarina sediminis | reverse complement strand
ACGGGTCAGATTTGGTCATGTTCCGACGCTACGAGGCCGCCCCGCCCGCCTCAACCGGAATCCTTCTGACACTGCCCCTCTGACAGAGCCCGCAGAATTCTAAACAGGCGAATGACAATCGCCAATCGTTTTAACCGGATCGTCGGGTCCGCATTCGATCCCTGTGATTGGGTATTTGTCCGTATCGGCGCATCCGACCAAAGCCCATGAGACTAGCATGAGCGATATCAGCCTTGCCGTTTTCCGGAGAAGATCGGACCGTTGATCCATCGGAGCCTCCATTTGTCACTTCACCTTCAAGCGGAAGATTGCAGCAAGTCCGATCCCTTTCCTTGATCGAGATCAGTTGCCTGAGCAACGGTCCTGGGCTTAAGATCCGTCTATCTGAGGCCTTTTATCTGGCGACTGCTGTGCCGCGATCACCGGTCGTCCGGGTCTTTCAAGAATAGATTTCGGAGGGGGGGCTTCCGCTTCAGCCGTCAGCCCAGGCTTGTAAGCGTCAGCTGTCAGGTAGTGTTTCTTAGGGTCAATTGGGCACAAGCAAATAGTAAAGAGTAAGGAAGCAATGGGTGTGCTGCCAGACGAATTCGAACTCGTCTCCGTTAGGACAGTCACACTGTCCCTTACGCCGCGCAGAGACCGCGCCACTCGGCCAGAGCGGCGGCACGATTGGCCTTGAAGTGCGGTCGGCTGGAGAGGCTACGTTCCTGGTTAAAGTGGTTTGAGACGGAGGCATGGACACCGGCAAATTTCTGGAGACTTCGCATGCGCCGGAACCGCAGCATCGCCCGTTCCCGCCTTCGGAATGGCAGGTTTGAATTTTCCGCCCTGTTGTTCAACCACCGTCCCGTTTCCTGCCGGTCGTCGGCGCCTAGTTCCTTCAGAGCAGCGCCGTAGGACCGGAGGTTGTCGGTCACGATCACCTCGGGCTGACCATGCATCCGCATTGCTTTCTTTAGGAATTTCAATGCTGCCCTCTTGTCCCGGGTCCTGGTGACGAAGCTTTCCAGCACCTCGCCTTCGTGATCCACGGCCCGCCAGAGATAGTGTCGCTCGCCATTGATCTTCACGAATATCTCGTCGAGGTGCCAACGCCGGCGGCTGGATTTCATCCCTTCGATCCGCCGCTTCCGGATCTCAGCCGCGAACATCGGGCCAAACCTGTGCCACCAGAACCGAACCGTCTCGTGGCTGACATCAATGCCACGCTCATGCAGCAGGTCCTCGACGTTGCGGAGCGAAAGTGGGAAGCGGATGTAGAGCATCACGGCCAGGCGAATGATATCGGGGCTGGTCTTGAACCACTTGAAGGGGCTGTCCTTGGTCATGGCCAGACGCTATCCAGCACCCTGCCCCGCCTCAAGCCAAGTTCCTCTGACAGTACCACAATATTCCCATCGCTTCAGCCGCTCTTGCCGTGTTCCTGCTGATGTTCTGGCTGGATGCACTTAGCTGGCAGGTACTTACATTCATCTGCATCGGACTGCTGAACCAGCAAGTTCACAGGTTCTCGCATACCCCGCAGAAGCGACTGCCTGGCGTGGTGCGGCTCCTGCAGCGTCTGCGGCTCATTCAGGACGGCAGACATCACTGGGTTTACCATATCTCGCCCCACTCGACGCGATATTGCGTGCTTACACCGTGGATGAACCCCATGCTCGATCGGCTCGGCTTCTGGCGATGTCTTGAGCGGCTTTTCGTTCCTATATTCGGCGCTCCTCGCCGCAATGATTTGCGCGTACAGCCTTGGTACCGGCCGATCGCAATTTGGAATTGTGCAAATTGAGCATAGTTCAAACCTAAAGCTGTCCCTATTCAGTAGTTCAGTCCAAATGACCGCCCTGCGCGACAAAGTCGGCGCCTGGCTGAACATTGGGTTTGTATTATTGAACCCCTACCGTGAAAGAACTCCGCAGACCGAAAACCGCATCGAAAATCCGGAGTCTTCTTATTCAGAGGCGCTATCTAGAAAACACGTTTTGCGAGAACGCGCATTTGCAGGAAGATGTTCAGCTGATCCGCCCCTGCGAGACGAGACGCAGGAGCCCAAAGCTTCGATCCGCGCGTCGGTCTCGCACCCGAAATCCACAAATTAATCACGCACACAAATCTCCATCTTGGGAGCAGAATATTCGCGCAAACACTTGGAACGTTCGGGGCCATTTTCCGGGTCAGGCGGCACTGGCGACCTGATCAAGAGCGCATTTTGGCTCCAACCGCGACCGGCAGCGAACCATTCCTCTTCTTAGGTTACGTGCGGTGTGCGCTCATTGCGTTGGCCGTCCCATTCAACAAGAGGTCGAAACCGTTCGAACAGCGCCGAGGCCACCTCGCTATCGGACGGATCGCTTTTCCCCGTTGAGGCAATAAGGTCGTCTGCATCAACCGGCTGGCAAAACGTGATCTCAACCTGCTTGAACAGTCGCGGCAAGCGCCGGTCGCGCGGCCATGCCTCGAGCGCTCCCTTGATCACGGTTGGAACCACAGGCGCTCCGCTCTCGCGGATCAGCTTCCCGATTCCAGGCTGGAACGGCAGAAGCACCCCATCGCCAGACCGCCAACCCTCGGGAAACCAAACCTGCAACCGGCCCTCGCCCAAGGCTTCGAGCGCAAGCCCGATCGTCACGTCCGGAACGCGCTTGTCGGCGGGAAAGACCATGAGCGGCCGGCAGAACCACCGATAGACCGGAGATTGAAACACCGTGATTGCGTCCGCCGCCCAGACCGCCCTTCGATGAACCTGAATGTGGAACGCGCTCGAAACCATCAGGGGATCGAGATAGCTTACATGGTTCGGGCAGATCAGCGCGGGCCCGTCCCGCGGCACATTTTCGAGACCCCGGACGCTTAGTCGGAACAACGATCTCATCACTACTCTAATCAGAAGCATTGTCAGCAGACCGGCCAGCCGTTCTGCCGGTGATTGCGGTGTAAGCCATCTGGCCTTGGCATCCGCCAGGAGTGATGTGCCCTCGTCCGTCTGATCCGCCTGTCGTTCCTCCTGAAGGCGGCTGACCGTCTCCATAAGATCCCGTACGCTGGAAATTGCAGCGATGTCACCAGCCTGCAATCGAACTCCCGTCGCCTCTTCGATGCGAAGTGCAAGGTTCATCCACGCAAAGGAATCGAACCCCAGATCCAGGGCCACGCTGCTTTCAAGTCCCACTGAGCCAGCTTCGTGCCCCTCAGAAAGAAGCCCCCAGACGCTGCGGCGCGGCTCACCTTGAAGCCAGGCGACATCCTCCGCGCTCAGCGGTTGCGCCTTGCGCAACGCTCCGCTAACGGCCGTCTCGTAGATCTCTGGCAGCATGAAACGTCGAATCTTGCCAAGCCTCGTTCTTGGCAGCGGCTCCTTCAGTATACGGAACTCCGCAATCCGGTGGTGGGATGGCAGGTTCCTGGCGACGGTTGACAGTGCCACCCGAACCCCTTGATCGGGATCGACCGAACCGCGCCGGGCGATCACCGCCATGTTCGGAACCACAAGTGCAGCAAGCGAACCTTTGTGATCGAGAACGGCAATTTCCGCGATGTCTTCTTCCGCTTCGTAGGATCTCTCCAGATCCTCGGGATAGATATTCTCGCCCGCACCAAGAACGATGATTTCCTTGGAGCGGCCCGTGACACAAAGGAACCCATCAGGATCGAGCCTGCCAAGATCGCCTGACCGGAAATAGCCGTCCGCGTCAAAGGCGCGGGAGTTTTCCTCCGGGTTGTCTATATACCCGGCAAAGACATTGGGTCCCTTTACAAGGATCTCGCCAGTTCCATCAGGGCCTTGGTTCTCGATTCTCACGTGGCAGTCGGTCAACGGCTGCCCCTCTGTCCCAGGGCGCTTGCGGCGCAATTCGCCGGTGAAGATCGCTGCGGTCTCGGAGAGACCATAGCCACTTCGGATATCCCAACCGAGTGCCTCGAGCTGTGTGCGGCTTTCCTCACGGAGCTTCGCCCCGCCGGACACGAGCAGCCGGAGCGATGGCGCAACCGCCCTTCGAAGCGGGAAGAAGACGAGGGGACCGATGGGTAGACCGGTTCGGGACTGCAAATTCGCGATGAAGTCGAGCACGTTCCGCCCGATCCCGCCGATCTTTCCGCGAATGGCCGTCAGCACCGCATCAAAGAGCTTCGGCACGCCCACGAGAACCGTGGGCTGAGCGAGCTTCATGGCTGCAGAGATCTGTGGGCCGGTCATGCCCGCGGGAAGGACAACTGACGCACCTTCCCAAAGCGGGACCAGCGTTCCGACAATCCAGGGAAATACGTGATGCATCGGCAGAGGCATCAAGACGCGGTCACCCGGCTTGACCAGGCCGCCGGCTGCCGTCTCCGTTACATTGAAGCCGATGTTCTTGCGCGACAGGCTGAATACCTTAGGGGTACCCGTTGTCCCGGAGGTACGAAAGATCGCGATCGGGTCGTCGGGTTTTAGCGCTGCTGCAGGAACCGTCTGTCCGGCAGTTTGCGCAAAGATATCCGCGATACCAACATTCTGCGCGCCCTGCAGCGTGGATGGCCGGTCGGTGACCAAAAGTCGCGCGTTCAACTGAGATGCCATTTCGCGCGCCGCGTCGACGTGGATCAGTGAATCAATCGGCGCGAGCGGCGCGCCGATCCATCCGCAGGCAAGCGCCGTCGCGATCCACTCGACGCTGTTGGCCGCGTGCAGCGCGACAACATTTCCCTTCTTAATTCCTCTCTTGTTCAGAGCACCCGATGCCTGTGCGACACGCGCCGCCAGCTCAACAGCCGTGACCTGCTCAACTGAGCCTTGCTCCCTCACGAGGAAAACCGCAACGGCGGCGCCGGATTGCCGGAGTTGCTCCACCGCGGCTGCAGGCGTCCAGTACACGGGATCATCCCCGCGGGCCTCCGCGGGGCGTATCAGACCCTTCGGCGTCCCAAGCTGAGTGCCCGCTATCCTGTTCTCGATAGTCATATCACCGACGATAGTTGACGCGAATCCGAGCCCTATGACCAAGATCAATCCCGGAGCAGACAAGTCCGGTATCCTGATTCAATGGACGCATCCGCAAAAAGTACATCAACAAACGGCGCCCGGTGCCGACGGATCTGGGGGTGGTACTTTTTCGACTGGGCCAGCCAGCCCTATAACACGATCCTTCTGACCTTCATCTTCGGCCCATATCTGAAGGAGCTTCTGGGCGACGGAACGCGGGCGCAGGCGGCGTGGGGGTTCGGCATCGCCGGCGCAGGCGTGACAATGGCGATCCTTGCGCCGATCCTCGGGGCCCTCGCCGATACATCAGGCACGCGAATGCGTTGGATATGGATTTTCTCGATCATGTATGTCGCAGGCAGCGCGGGCCTCTGGTTCGCCGCGCCGGGGAATTTCAACCTTCCGCTCTCGTTGATTTGCTTTGCAATTGGCTTGGTCGGGATGGAATTCGCAACCATTTTCACCAACGCTCTCCTACCCGATCTGGGCTCTCAGGATGAGATCGCGCGTATCTCCGGCAATGGATGGGCATTCGGCTATCTCGGTGGGCTTTTGGCCCTCATCACCGTCGTCTGCCTCTTTGCCGAGGACCCCGCAACCGGAGCGACCATCCTCGATCGGCCACCGCTTCTGGGGCTCGATCCTGAGATGCGCGAAGGAACGCGTGCTGCAGGCCCGTTCACAGCACTCTGGTATGTTGTTTTCATGGTTCCGTTCTTTGCCTTCGTTCGAGATCCACGGCCCAGGAACGCTCCACACGGTACGATCCGGCAAGCAATACTGGACGTCGTCGGCACCGTTAAATCTCTTCCTACCAGGCCGAGCCTTTTCGCCTTTCTTGGTGCATCGATGTTCTACCGCGACGCCCTGAACGGGATGTTCACCTTCGGAGGCATCTATGCCGCGGGCGTGCTGGGATGGAGTGTCGTCGAGACAGGCCTTATGGGTGTAATCGCCATCGTCGTAAGTACTTTGTTTGCGTGGATGGGCGGGCGCGCCGCCGAACTCTTTGGTCCGAAAAGGGTCATAATGGTGTCGATCGTGGTGCTTGTCGTCGTTGCCTTTTGTTTCATCTTCGTCTCGCGGGGGGCGGTTTTTGGTGTGCCCGTAGCGTCCGGTTCAAAACTGCCCGACATCATATTCTACGTTCTGGGCGCCACGATCGGCGCAGCGGGTGGCACACTCCTGCCCTGCAGCCGGACGATGATGGTTGAACAGGGCGATTCATCGAAGATGACCGAAGGCTTCGGGCTCTATGCGCTTTCGGGAAAGGCCACATCGTTTCTAACACCCCTATCGATCGGTGCCGTAACAGCAGCCACCGGGAGCCAGCAGATGGGTGTGACTCCTCTGGTCCTTTGGCTCGTTATCGGGTTTGTGCTGCTGACTTTCGTACGGCCCGCGCAGGGCCATCAGACGGAAACGGATTGCGGACAATATGCGCCCGGATCCTAGGCGGAGCCTGCCCTGATCCAGTCGATCGCCTCACCGATTTCGTCGGTCAGCTTCACGACATCGAGATCCTCATTCGAGATCAACCCCTGTTCGGAGACACCGCCCTGAAGGAAGTTGCGGATCGGCTCCCAGAAAGCAGTGCCCATTGCCACGATCGGAAACTTATCGAGCTTGCCAGTCTGAATGAGCGTGGCAACTTCGAAGGCCTCGTCAAGCGTTCCGAACCCCCCGGGCATGACGACGAAGGCTGTGGAGTACTTGATAAGCATAACCTTACGCACAAAGAAATGTTCGAACTCGACGAATTCATCGAGATAGGGATTGGGTACCTGCTCTTTTGGAAGTGCGATGTTGCATCCGATCGAACGTCCGCCCGCCTCATGGGCGCCACGGTTCGTCGCCTCCATGAGGCCCGGCCCACCGCCGGTCATCACTGTATAGCCTTCCTGGGCGAGCCGCGCGCCGAGGGTGCGCGCCTTCTCGTAAGCCGCTTCGCCGGGGCCGATCCGGGCCGATCCGAAAACGGTAACGCACGGCCCTTCCACATCGAACAGCTCGAACCCACGTAGCAGTTCGAGAAAGATCCCCACCGCGCTTTCCACGTCGGCCTGTTTCCGGCGCCTGCCAGCCAGAAAGGCGGCTTCGGCCCCTTCGATGAGTTCTATCATGGAATCGCTAGATCGGGTCTTGTTCGGCACTTCGATCTCCCTCCGCAAACGGCCCGTTGCGTCGGCCGCGTATGGCTACGGCCCAGCGGAAACGGCAAGGTCCGCCTCAGCCGTATCGGGGACCGGGTTTTGAAGACGTGCGTGTTTCTGCGCCATGATCGATTGGCCACGCCGATCAAGGTAGTATGAAATCGTCTCCGTCCGAATCCGCACCGATCCCGTCGGTTTTGTCGCATCGAGATCGTGGAACGCGAAGAATAGAGTGCCGCGGGCTTCCAGGATCTTCTGCACCGGCGTGTAGGTCGGCTGATCCATCCCGCACTCGTAGCTTGAAAACCGTATCGCCGCCGCAAAGGCCGGATGACGGGCGCCGAACCGCGCGGCCCAGACAAGCTCGTTGGTGTTGGCGCTGTAGGACGATGTCCAGACATCCGAGATGTCGAAGGCAGAGCGCACCCGGCCGTCGCGTACGTCCTGGCCAAAGAGCCTTTCGAGGATATCTTCGTCCTGCGGAAGGTGCTGTCCCCAGATCACGGGATAACCCTCGGCCTGGAACATGTTGTCGACCTCGTGGCCGATCCCGGGATCCATGTGATACGGGCGGCCAAGTGCGAGGATAGCGGGCCGACCCTCCGCCTCGCACCGCTCGAGAACGCCACGCGCGGTCGCCCGGTTCTCGGCGTCGAACGCGTCCTGCGCCTCCCACCCCGCATCGATGGCAGCGGTGGTCTCTTCGAGAGTCAGTCCGGGAAAGACCGGCTCAAGTGCTGCCGCAAGCTGGCGCGCCAGCAGCCGCGGTTCGGACATGTTCACAACGGGCGCGATGTAGCGCACGCCGCTTGCGGCGAAGGTGTCGCCCTCGCGCATGAAACCGCCGCGTGCGGATTCCGGCCCCGCCATGACACGCGGGCATGCGAGGCAATCCACCGTGGCACCGTCAAGCATCGATCGCAACGACAGGACTTTGGGCGAGAACAGCACGTGTATTGGGCGCTTCAAGCCCGTCAGCAACTCGCCATAGTGCCCGGGAAGGCATTTCACCGGGTAGCAGCAGTCAACGCCACCGCGGCCGTCGGAGAACGATTTCTGCTGCTCGGTCGAAGTCGGCGAGGAGTAAACGATGTTCCGCCTCTTAACTCCCAGCGCCTCGAAGAATCCGGTCCAGAAGCGCGGGGTGGACCACTGGTTCAGCACCCTCGGAATGCCGATACGAAGTTTCGGGTCCGGCGAGCGGACGTCGTCAGCGGAACGCGTCTTCGCGAACCCGTTCCGCAGTATTGGGATACGCATCCTTTGCCTCCGCGATGTCTTTGAGTTGCGAGCGGTAGTCGGCGGCATCTTCGATCAGACCCCTCGGGCATGAATTCCCGGTGATCACCCGTTCCCAACCGGCGCCGACGGGCACCTTGCTCTCCGGGCGCCCGCGACCGTTTGGAACCTTCACGTCGATGAACGCACGCTGGCAATTTACCGGGCACCAGTGGCAGGTCGTATCGGCGTTTGTTGTCGTGGTGTATTCGAGTGCTGCCACACGGTCCAATCCGACAAACCGCGAAGTGCCGCCGGCTTGGCCGTTCCTTGCGGCGAGAAGCGCGGCACCAAAGGCCCCGGCCTCACCCGACATTGGGTGCACGCAGATCTCGGCATCCGGCACCTTTCCGCGAATGAAATCGACCTGAGCCTTCACCACTGCAAGATTGCGGTGTGTCCCGCCCTGCAGGACGAATTTCCGCCCAAGGCTCCGCAAATTCTGGAACTGCCCGGCATAGACCCAGACATTCAGCGGCAGGACCGAGGCGAGCGCCGCCATGATCTCTTCCGCCTTCCACCCCTTGCGCTGCTGGTTCACGATATCGGACTGGAGGAAAACGCCACAGCCCATCATCAGCTCAGGCATCGAGCGGGCCTCGAACGCCGCATCGGCATAGTCGTTGAGATCGATGTCGTAACGCTCCGCAACCCCCTGCAGAAAGGCACCGTTCCCAGAGGAGCACTGCGAATTCAGCCGGAAATCGGCCACCGTGCCCTGCCGGAGCAGCATAATCTTGACATCGCAGCCACCCACGTCGCAGATCACATCGGCATCGGGAAAGAAATGCGTCGCGCCGGCGGCATGGGCCACGGTCTCCACGACGGGTTCATCCGCACCCAGGATGTCCTTCAGTAGATCTTTGCCATAGCCGGTTATGCCAAGCCCCGCGATTTCTTCGATGCCGTCCTTGCGCAGCGCCGCGAATACCGACTTCGCGTCCTCGATCGGGTTACCGACCGACTGTTTGTAGACGGTTGCCTGAACCTCCAGATCCTCTGTCAGCACGACCGCCTTGACCGTCGTGCTGCCGAAATCGCAGCCTACGAAGCAACTCCCTTCGAACGGCACCGAGACGCGCATCGTGGGTGTGCCAAATTCCTGCCGGAAGGCTTCGAGCTCGCTTCGCGATGCGCTCAGTGCGGCGCGACCCTCGCGCGCCTTGGTTTCGGTCTGACCTTCAGTGATCCACCACTCGAGCTTGTCGAGCCCTTGATAGCGGGAATTTGTGCGTTCGTTGCGCCGGGCGATCTCCGCGCAGCCGAGGCAGGCGTAGTAAAGCGCATCCTCCGGCGTCTCGACGCAGTCCGCAGCGCTCATTCCCTGCGGCAGTTCGATGCCCCGCTTGGTCCAGAGCGCTTCCAGATGATAGGCCCATGCTTCGCGCAGCCCCTGGAAGAACATGTTCGGCCCGCCGAGCAGAAGGACGTTCGGATAGGGCGTGTTGCCCTTGGTCAGTGTAGCGAGGTTCTGTTCCACCACCGCCTCGAACAGGCTGGCGATGATCTCGCCCTCGGGAACACCTGCCTTGAGCAGGCTGTTCGCGTCGATCTCGGCAAAGATCCCGCATTTCGCGCTGATCCTGTGCAGCGTCACCCCGCGATGCGGCATCGTCCCGAGCGCCTCAGCGGAGATCCCCAGCTTGCGCGCCGATTTCTCGATGAAAGTGCCCGTGCCGCCGCTACAGGCCGATTGCATGTAAACCTGCTTGGCCGTACCCGCCTGTGTCGGCGTGAAGAACAGGGTCTTCATGTCTTCACCGCCGATCTCCGAAACAAAACGCACATCCGGATGAAGTGTCTCTACAGCCGCCGAGACGGCAACGACCTCCTGTACCTGCGTACCTCCCAATAGCGGGGCGATCGGTCCGGAACCGGAGCCGGTCAGTGCGATCAGATCGTCTTGCGGCTTCAGCCCCGCCTCGTCCTCCACCGCACGGAGAAGTTCGAACGCCGTCTCGGCCTGATGCGTGTTGTGCCGGCGGTAATCCTGCCAGATCACTGCGCCATCAGCCACGAGAACGGCCTTTACCGTCGTCGATCCGATATCAAGACCAAGCACCCTCATAGTCGCGCCCCCCCGAGACCAAGAACGATGCTGGCCGCGGTCCCCACCGCTCCCCGCGAAGGGATTAGCCGGGTCGGCCGCCCCGGCGATCGATTGAGCTGGTCGCGCGCCTGCGAAACGGTGAGTCCCGCGGCCTTCAGCGCGTGTTCGAACTCCTCCTCCGCCCGGACCTTCGCCTCGGTCAGGATCATCTGGCATCGCGAGAGCGCGTGCACCTCGCTGTCGCCCTTCACTTCGAGCGCGGCATAAAGCATGTCCGGGTGCTGGCCCTGCACGGCGGCCATCGCCCCTATGCTCATCGTGTTGGGCATACAGCCATAGGGCGACAACTCCGCGATCATGTGGGCCTTGCGCTTGGTATGTGCCCAAATCGCCTTACCGATTAGCATGTCCCCCTCGCCACCGGAGAGGCGACCATCGTAATAGGGCGCAGCGAGGGTCTGAAGATCGCTCTGCCGCGGGATTGGATGGGCGAGCCCGCCTAGGGCGTGCCGCATCCCGTCATATCGCAAGCGAAGGAGGCGCGAGATCGTTCGGTAGGCGAGCACGCTTTTGCGCGCGCCTGGTTCGAAATCGCGCTCTTCCCAATACTGCGCCTCGAAGCGCAGGAGATAATCCAGCCAGATCACGACAGGTGCCGGGTAAACCTCGGAGCCTTCCCCTTCGAGCCAGGAGTGGATGTTGTAGTTCGGGTCGCCTTCGACGGTTTGCAGGTAGAATTCGCCGGTGATCTTGACCTTCGGCTTCACCTGAAGGCGATCGACCGAAATCGCGTCGAAATGGCGGCGCGCCCGCCGCAGCGCGCGCGGGATCTCTCGCGAACAGAGCGTCCATGCCGCGAGCCCGACCTTTCCGTCCGGCGCCCGCAACCGTTCCGCCGCCTCGCACAGGTCGTCCACCGCCCGTTGCGCGGCCCGGTCTGTTGCGCCCGGCTCTAGCTCATAGGGGCGGATCTGGTATTCGATGTCCTGTATGGCATCGGCGGCAAGCATCAAAAGGAGCGCCTTTGCAAGCACTCCCGCGGGCAGATCGAGCCCCTCGGCGCTCTTCTCGTCGACAGGGTTTGATTGGGCCAGGAAGAAGAGCCGGAACGCATCCAGCCCGAGGTTGCTCAGCGCTAGCTCATAGGTCTGGTGATACTGACCGAACCGGCAGCTTCCGCAGGAGCCGGCGGTGATATAGGCGTACTTGTCAACAACCTCTTTCAAACCGTCGCGCTCAGACTCGCTCAACAGGAAATTGGCGAGGTTGCCAGCGGTGAACGCCGTGGGACAGCACTGGCCGACATCGGCCAGTTCACGGCCCCGAAGCAGGTCGGCCTTCGTCGCAGCCGGTAGCGCGCGCGCCCTGAAGCCCGAGCCTTTGAAAACGGCTTCGATCGCCTTCTCAGCACGCCATGTGAGCCCGCCAAAGAGGAGCGTCACGTTCACCCTGTCTTCCTTCGAGAGCGGCCGGGGACGGTAAGCGCTGTAGTCTTCCTGGACGATCTTGTTCATGCGATATGTCCCTGTTTTTGAAGCAGAGCCGCGCAAAGCCCGGATCCTCGGCCCAGCAAGTAAAGCCTTTTGCAGGGCGGAGTTTATTGATCCCGATCAATCACAATACCGGCGCCGTTCAACCGGATTTCCGCGATATTTTCTCGCGTCCAGCTCGTGGGAATGCCAAGGGGATAGATCAGCAGCAGCACCAGAACACACACAGCAACAGAACTAGGCGACCGAGGTGCCGGACCCGGAGCCTCGTGCGTGGACCACGGTCGCAGCCCAAAATAGAGCAGCATCCCAAGCCCCGCTGCGGCCATGGCAAGGTTGAACACCTGTCCGGTGTCAATGCCGAGCCAGACCGCCTCGTAATCCCGAAAAACATCCACCGCGAAGCGCAGGGCTGCGTAGAGAAAGACGAACAGAGACAACGCTACGCCGCGCCCGGTCGACCAAATTCGGATCGCCCAGATCAAAACAGGCACGAGGAGCAAGTTCTTAAGGCTTTCGTAGAGCGCCACAGGGTGCCTCGGCCCAGCGACATCCGGATAGCTGACGGCCCAGGGCACATCCGAGACCGATCCGATCACCCCGCCCTCTATGAAATTCCCAAGCCGACCCACGGCGAGCAGAAATGCTCCAGGAACAACGATTTCGTCCAGGAGAACGAGGACTGGAATCCCTCTTCGCTTGGCAAAGAGCAGCGTCGCGATCAGTCCTCCGAGCAGGACGCCGTGAGATGCCATACCACCGTGCCACCAGTTGAGCACCGCCAGAGGTCGCGAGCGGTAAAAGTCGAATTCGTAGACGAACACATCGAACAGGCGTCCGCCGACAAGAACGCCAGCCGCAAAGAGAATCGAGAAGTTCACGACATCTTTCTGGTTCAGCCCGACCAAACCGCGCCGGGCCCAGAACCAGAGAAAAACAACGAGGAATCCCAGGGAATACACCGCACCATACCAGTACACTGTCCCAATCGGTGTGGCGATCATCTCCGGATCGAAATCATGGATCAAGAGAGCCTCCGATTCCCGACGAGAGTGAAAGTGCGGGATCCACTCTCAACGGGTCTCTCTGCGCCAGCATTGACCTGCCTCAAGATGCGATCGCGCAATCGAATGTGCGAAGGTGATCGCAGGAAACGCGTGGCGAAACCTGGCAAAAGGCGGCGGGTGGTTAGATACGGCTGCTGTCACTGACGCGCCTCAAAGGCAATGCGATCTCGGACGAAGACTCTCCTTTGGCAGCCCGACAGATTGAACGTCTGGATCAGTGTGTCGGGCAAGGGCGCGCATCAGGCAGGAGTTTGCCGCAGATCAATGCGGTAGTTGTATGAAATCGTTCAGTTGAAGAGCCCGGCGGGATAATCGCGCTCGCTGACAGGAAGAGGCGTGACAACCAATATTGCGTCGGACACCGCGCATTCGTTTACCTTGAGCACATGAAAGACCTTAACCACCAACGATCGGACCCGAAGGTTCCCAACGATCACTTCCATCGTCTACAAGTCTGGTTCCTGGGAATCATTGCATTCGCCGTGATCCTATTCCTGCTTGTGCAAGCAAAATTCCTGCTCATATCGCTCGCAATCGCGATTATGCTCTTTTCCCTGACAGCCGATGCCATCGGCTATTTGCAGCGTTTGCGTATTGGCGAGGCAAAGTTTTCCGTGGGCGTTGCGTCGGCCCTTGCCGTCGCATTCATCGCGTCGGTTCTGATCTCGATCTCCGCAATCATCCTGTCCCAGGCCAACACCATCGTGCAGACCGTCATGCAATATGCAGAACCAGCGCAGTTGGCCGTGGCCGGGCTGTTCAGCTGGATGGGCGAGGAAGTCGAAAGCTCGGTTCTGGAGTGGCTCAGAGGCGTGCGCCTGGGACCTTGGCTGACCACGATGGCGGGACAAGCGGGCAACATCGCCTCAGGGGCCGTTCTGGTCACCTTGTTCGTTGGTTTCCTTTTCCTGGAAAGGGTCTGGTTTTCCCGAAAGCTGAGCAGTCTCATGGGGGATGCCGAAAGGGCGGAGCAGGCGGAACGGATCATTTCCTCGATTATGCATCGGCTGAACCGCTATCTTGTCGTGAAGGCGATCATCAGCTCGGTTACGGGGGCACTGGTGTACAGCGTTATGAGGATTTTCGGCCTAGAACTTGCCTTTTCGATGGGCGTGCTTGCCTTTGTGCTGAACTTCATACCGAACATCGGCTCCATCGTTGCAACGCTGGCGGTTGCGCTGGTCGCATATGTGCAAACCACCGAAACCCTCACCAGCTTCGTGGTCTTTGCGATTATCGGAGGGATTCAATTTGTGGTTGGACAAGTGATCGACCCTCTCATGTTGGGTAGGGCACTTAGACTTTCGTCCCTCGGGATTATTGCATCGCTGGCTTTTTGGGCGGTTGTTTGGGGCGTGCCGGGAATGTTCTTGGCAGTACCGATCATGGTTTCGGTTATGATCGTCTGCTCCCATATCCCGGGCCTCCGCCCTGTGGCGGTACTTCTTTCCCGCGAGGGGCTACCCGACACCGAACTGAGACTCTCCGAAAATCAAAGGCTCAAGGCTCCGGATGGTGAGCAGCTGTGAGTTCTTAGTAAGTCGCAATTCCGAAGGTCTGTCCCCGCCGTCTTTCTGGAATAGCAACTGCTGACTGAGTGACTGCGTCGTCCCGCGCTCGGGCAATGCGCCCATTCTGGCAATCGTCCGCTGTCGGGAGCGCTCGACGTTCACGCAGGAAGCAGCATTTATTCCGCCTTCATTGACCGTATATCGGCGCCGCGACACCAATTGCGGAACGGGGCAAGAAACCGTGCCAACAGCGTCAAGTGTTTCAAGCTAGCACTCGCTCTAGCTGCGCTGGATCTGCGCCGACGACGAATGACCGCTATTCATTCTGCGGCACAGCTGAGGCTTCATTTGATGTCGTTGCTGCGGCTGCGAGCGTCAGGGCCAGGGCACTTCCGGTATGGGCTCGAGGCCGACATCTGAGTATCCGTGTTTGGTCAAGGCGCAACGGGCGACCAACTTCGTTTATCTCGTAGGAGCGCGTTTGCGAGGA
>NZ_JAWHTE010000047.1:0-15808 GCF_032586175.1 Ovoidimarina sediminis | reverse complement strand
TGAGCGACAGGCCCAGTTACGCGCTATCGCGATCTGTTCGCGGCTCTCAACCCGACTTCTTCAACACAATCAGCCCGGAGCCGCCACTAAGAAGTACTTTACCTTTCCTGAACCAGCCAGCGGATCCACCAGTAGGCGCTGGAGCTAGTTCGCCTCTGGTTCGACGGTCGTGAAGTAAGGGATATTGACCGAAGCCTATGAGCCGGGTTGCCAAGCAAGCAGTCACGGCTACGTTTATCGGGAATCTAATTTTCTTGAGCGATTTGATGAAAATCCAAGACTCTGCGTTGAGGGCTGAGCGGCAGATGTCAGGGATTGCTACTCGATGCTCCCACCTACCCGCTAAGCAGAAATGTATTTCCGTGAGCTGCGCAGGCGCATCGATCCTACTTTTGGCCTGGTCGGCTTCGGCTGCGGCGCAAGACAGCGATCCTATGCTCTTTCACGACGCGAACGGCCTCAAGGTGCGCGGCCACCTCCAGTTCGGCTTGAATGCAGTCGCCGAGGATAACCTTTTCTGGGATCTGGCCGCGGCAACGGCGCCTACCAATGGATTCGACGCGGATACTCAATGGTTGGAAGGCTACATCAAGCCTGGTCTCAGTTTCGAAAAGACCCTGGATGCCGGGACAGTCCTATATGGCAAGCTTTCTGCGGTAGCCTCCCATACTTGGGGAACCGACGCGTTCGACACGGGCGATACCGGTGCCGTGACCCTTGAGGAGGCATATCTCGGGATCCGTGGCGATCTTGGTGGCGAATGGTCTTATGATGTGTCGATCGGCGCGCGTGAGCTGACGCTTGGCACTGGCATGCTGATCGCGAACGGGGCGACCAGCGGTTTTGAGCGCGGCGCGCTAAAAATCGGCCCTCGCAAGGCGTGGGAGCGGTCTGCGATCGGGCGCCTTTCATACGGCAACGTAACCGGAACCGCCTTCTTTCTCGATCCGAACGAGTTGCCGTCAACCAACGGTGGCAACGAGCTTGGCGGTCTTGACTTGCGCTACGACGATCCCCGTGGCGGCTATCTCGGGGCAACTTTTGTCGAGGTTTTGAACTCCAACTCCCCATACCCACAAGCAGCTCCTGTCGGGAGCGGCAATCCTCCCAATGTGACACCTGGCGCCAGGGATGGCACGAAGACCCTCAACGTCTATGCCAAGACCAATCCCATTGAGGGTGCGCTTGAGAATTGGGCCTTTTCTGGAGAGTTTGCCTATCAGTGGAACGATCGTATCGACCTCGAAGCCTGGGCCGGACGCGTGACCGCAGGCTACACTTTCGCAGATCTGCCATGGTCGCCGAACTTCACGCTGGGGTATCAGACGTTTTCAGGTGACGATCCGAACACGACCCAGCTTGAGCGGTTCGATCCGCTCTATTACCAGGGCAGCCCCAGCGCCTGGGCCACGGGTTCGAAATCAGCGTCGACCTTCATCAATTCCAACGTGAACGCGCTGACGATGGCGCTCCGGGTCCAGCCGTCTCGTCAAGACACATGGACACTGCGCTACGCGCATATCCGGGCCAATGAGTTGAACAGTCCTGTCCAATTCGGCCAGGCAACCCGTGTCGATGTAAACGGGAATGTGGTCTCGGGTGTCACTGACAAACACCTCGCCGATGATCTGTTCCTCGAGTACAGCCGCATCATCAACAGAAACACTTTTCTCACGGCCGGTTTGTCCGTGTCCTTTCCGGGCGCGGGGATAGACAACGTGGTTGGCGGGAACGCACCAAATTGGACTGGAGGGTTCGTGAATGTCGTCTTCAACTTCTAAGCTCATCGCGTTGGCCGCGGGTGTCGTCATGGCTCTTGGCGTATCAAGCGGTGCAAACGCGCAATCAGCGCCTTTGTCAGCGCAGGAATCCGATCCCCGCGTCATGGGTTGGATGCAGGGCTTCCCCCCGCCGCCCGACAAGTTGATCACGCAGCCCGACAGCGTGTACTTCAGCTTCCCACGCCTGCGCTGGTCGGTCTGCCACCTGCGGGAGTTCCTTCCCACGGAAGAAATCAGCCGGGGAGTTGATGCGCCCACGCCGCTCTCATACCCCTCGCCGTCCAAGTTTGCCGATCTGGCTCGCGAGATCGACGCACTGACCTTCATGCCCATCGACGGCGATGCAGAGATGACATGGGAAGAGTCGCTCTTTGCCAATTACACCGATGGCATGCTGATTCTTCACAAGGGCGAGGTTGTGTACGAGCGCTACTTCGGCTGTCTCGAAGAGGACGGCAAACACGCGATCATGTCGATGACCAAATCGATCACTGGCCTCCTCGGCGAGATCCTCGTGGCCGAGGGTGTGCTGGACGATACGCTTCTCGTGCGTGACGTGATCCCCGAGATCGGTGACAGTGCCTTTGCCACAGCCACCGTGCGCGAGGTCATGGATATGACCACCGGTGTGCAGTACTCGGAGAATTACTCCGATCCCAACGCCGATATTTGGGTCTACTCGCGCGCCGCCAGCCCGCTCCCGAAGCCTGAAGGCTATGACGGGCCCGATGGCTACTGGGAATACCTGCAGCAGGTGAAGCCCGAAGGCGAACACGGGGACGCGTTTCACTACAAGACGATCAATTCCGACATGCTGGGTTGGATGATCAGCCGTGTCACAGGCAAGTCCGTGACTGATTTGGCGTCCGAGCGCCTCTGGCGTCAGATGGGAGCCGAACAGGATGCGTACCAGACTGTCGACGGCAAGGGCGTGCCATTCGCGGGCGGTGGCGTAACGGCAGGTCTGCGCGATCTCGGGCGGCTGGGGCAGCTGATGCTGAACGGCGGAGAGATCAATGGTAAGCGCCTGTTCCCGGTCGAGGTGGTCGAGACCATCGCGGCGGGCGGTGACCAGTCCAAGTTCGCCGGCTTTCCCACAATCCCGAATGGTAGCTACACGAGCCAGTGGTGGGTGTTTCACAACGATCACGGCGCCTATGCGGCCCGTGGCGTGCATGGCCAGACGATCTATGTAGACCCCACCGCCGAGATGGTTCTCGTCAGGGTCGCCTCCTATCCTCGCGCTCAGAACGGGTTCATCGACCCCACATCGCTGCCTGCCTATCAGGCTGTGGCAGAGTTCCTCATGTCGCGAGATTGATGATTACACCGACACCGCAGAACATGGAGCTGCGCGCGCGAGCCAGGACCGTTCGCGCAGCTTTCATATGGGTACTTGGCCTTGCGCTAATTGCTGTCTGTCTGATTGCCGGCCCTGCTCTTTCGCAGAATGAAGCGCCGGCTTCGGAGGAGGTCAAACTCGCGCCTGAACTGATCAATCCCGGTATCCCAATGGAGGAGCTGGCGCAAAGGGTGATTCCTCTCACTAAGGGCGAGCTCGATCCGCTTGCAAGAGCGTGGCTAAGCATCGTCCGATCGAAGACCGAGGAGATTGCACAACGCCAGGTCGAGCTGTTGAACGACCCCTCGGCGGCAAAAGATGCGGCCTTTCAGCAGCTCGCGGGTCTTGTCGAGGAGCGCGCGGGCCTGTTCGAACGTTTTTCGGCGATCGTCGACTCGCTTGAAAGCAAGGATGGCGATCCCGCAGTTGTATCAGAACTGCGCGCTTACAGGGATTCCGTGCTGTTCAACGAAACCATGCTCGCCAGCCCCAGGGCTATAGCTATCGCTTTTCTGACATGGCTCACCCGTGGGGATGGTGGGTTGGCCATTGCAAAGGATATCGGGGTCGCCATTCTGGCATTCTTGGCCCTTCTGTTCGTATCGCGCGCCGCGCAGGGGCTGGCACGGCGCTGGATCGGCCGGGTTCCAAACATATCCAGGCTCTTGGAAGCGTTTTTGGTCGGAGCAGTCTTCTGGCTGGTTATAGTGGTTGGACTGCTTTTCGTGCTGGCGGCTCTTGGCGTGAACGTCACCCCACTTTTCGCAATGATCGGTGGGGCCTCCTTTATCCTCGCATTCGCTTTTCAGGATACTCTCGGCAACCTCGCCAGCGGACTAATGATCATGATCAATCGTCCCTTCGATGAAGGTGACTATGTTCTCGTTGGAGGAGTTGGAGGCACCGTACAGTCCGTCAGCATCGTCGCAACGACTGTGACCACGCCCGACAACCAAGTGATTGTCATCCCGAACAAGAACGTGTGGGGCAACGTCATCACTAATGTCACCGCGAGTGCGACCCGGCGCGTGGACCTGGTGTTCGGGATATCCTACGAGGATGCGATCCCGGACGCGTTGCGCGTCATGGAGGAGACTGTGAAAGCGCATCCCCTCGTACTGAAAGACCCGGAGCCGATTATTCGCGTCCATGAATTGGGCGCCAGCTCCGTCAATTTCGTTTGTCGCCCATGGACGAAGACGTCGGATTACTGGACTGTCTATTGGGATCTCACGCATCGAATGAAAGAGGCCTTCGGTGAGGCTGGAATTTCGATTCCGTACCCTCAACAGGATGTACACATCCGGACAAGCACCGATTGATGCCTTTTGTCTGTGAGAGCTATGCCGAACAAGACACCTTTGAGGCTATCCAAGGTCCGTTTCGTCCGCATCTCGGACATCGGCGCCCGAAATCTCGCTGCACCAGCCACGAATGACCGCTATTCCTTCTAAGCTGCGGCTGTCAGACCAGATGCATTCATGCTGCATTTGCGACGGCTTCTGGTGCCGAAGACACGAAAGGAGCGCAGAAATAGTTTCACACCTGGCGAGAATTTTTCACGGCGATGCTCGCGAATGGCCGTGGATAAGCATTTTGCCCGTTGCAGGCGCGTGGAAGACGTCTGCAAGCGCCAGTACCCCAGACCGTTCTTTTGAGTGTCAGTCAGCAGGTCCTCGGTGCGGTCCCTGCAGCCGGAGCCACCGAAGCTTTTCCGCGCCGTCAGCGGTGGGTTCTGAGCCAGCCGAGGCTGTCCTCCGTCGCGGCAGCCGGGCGGTATTCGGCGCCAAGAGGGCGCGTCCATCCCATCTCGTCGATCGCGCGGAAGATGGTGGGATAGTCGAGTTCGCCGTGATCGGGGGCGCCGCGGTCGGGGACGGAGGCGAACTGGATGTGCCCGATATGGGGGCGGAGGTCGTGCAGGCGGGTGATGAGATCGCCCTCGGTGCGGCCGACATGGTAGCAGTCGAACATGATCTTGAGGTTCGGGGCCCCCAATTCGGCAATGATCGCCGCGGCCTGATCGGTCGTTCTGAGGAAGTACCGGGGGGCGTCGTGGCGGTTCAGGGGCTCGATCAGGAGGGTGATGTCGCGCGCTGCCGCAGCTTTTGCCGCGAAGGAGAGGTTTTCGAGGAAAGTTGCGTGGGCCGCGCTGCCCGCAGCGTTGCCGGCCATGACGTGCACGGCCTCTGCCGAAATGCCTTCGGCATAGTCGAGCGCCTCGGTGATGGCCGCGCGTGCCTCTGCCTCGCGGCCCGGGACGGCGGAGAGGCCGGCATCGCCCGCCGCCACATCGCCCCGCCGCGTGTTGAGGCCGAGCATCGGCAGGCCCGTTTCCTCCAGCGCTGCGCGGATGTCGGTGGCAGGGATGTCATAGGGCCAGTGGCATTCGACCGCGTCGAAACATGCCGCTTTCGCGGCGCGGATCGCATCGGGGAGCGGGCGATCCGTGAAGAGGAAGCCGAGATTGGCGGAAAAGCGGCTCAATCCTACCACTCCACATCGAAGCGGTCGACGACCGCACGCACCTGATCGGGCGAAAGCGTACGGGCGTTCGTGCCGCGAAGGATCAGCGCGAGGCGGGCGGTTTCCTCAAGCTCTTCGATCGCGGTGCATGCGGCTTCGACATCCTTGCCCGCGACCACGGGCCCGTGATGGGCGAGCATGACGGCGGAGCGCTTGCCTGCGAGCCCGCGCACCGCCGTTCCCATGGCCGGATCCCCGGGCAGGAAGAAAGGCAGAAGCTTCACGCGGCCGAGTTTCATGATGGCGTAGGGTGTGAGCGAGGGGAGGAAATCATCCGGGTCGGCATCCGGCATCATCGAGAGGGCCACGGAATGGCAGGAATGGAGGTGGACGACGGCACCCGCCGTGCTGCGCGTGTCGTAGAAGGCGGCGTGGAGGGGCATTTCCTTCGTCGGCGGATCGCCAGAGATCAGCGTGCCATTTGCGTCGAACCGGCTGAGGCGGGCGGGATCGAGGCGGCCGAAGCTTGTGCCCGTGGGCGAAACGAGGAGGCCGCCATCGCCGGTTCGGGCGGAGATGTTGCCGGTGCTGCCATGGGTCAGGCCCCGGTCGAAGAGCGACTTCGCAAGAAGGCAGATCTGTTCCCTGTGGGCGCTGTCGTTCATCCCCGTCCCTCCAGGACGCGGTCGGCCTTCTCGAAGAAATCATCGCCGCCGAAATTGCCGGATTTGAGCGCGACCACGAGATCGGGGCCGGCGCGCAGGGCGGGAACGCCCGGATCAATCTCGGGCCCGATTTCGAGCGTGTCGAGGGCGAGGCCTTCGACGATCGCGCCCGAAGTTTCGCCGCCCGCGGTGATGATCCGCCCTGCCCCGGCCTTCCGGGCAAGGCGGGCGACCTCGGCGAAGAAGGCCTCGAGCGCGGCCGAGGCGGTTTCGCGCCCGAAGCGGGATTGTACGGTCGCCACGACGCCGGGCTCGGCGGAGCTGTAGACGAGTGGTAGATCGTCCTGCGCCATGAGCCAGCCCGCGATTTCGGCGGCGGTGAGGCGGCCTTCGATCACATCTGCCGCCGCGATTTCGCGGGCCGGGAAACAGGCGCTGTGACGGGCGACCTGCGCCCGGGTCTGGGCCGAACAGGAACCCGACAGCGCGACGGCCTTGCCGCCCTGCCCCGTCCAGGCCGCTGTTCCGGAGGTGCAGCCGAAATTCGCGGGCAGCCCGAGCGCGACGCCCGACCCGCCGGTGATAAGCGGCAGATCGCGCGCGGCGCGGCCGATTTCCATGAGGTCGGCGTCACGGATCGCGTCGACGACGATGAGCCGCTTGCCGGCGGCATGTTCAGCCTCAAGCGCCGTTGCGATCTGTGCGGCCCCGGCAAAGACGGCAGCGGCCGGGACATGGCCCACCTTGTGCCGGGTCTGGGGGGCGAGCCAGCGGCGGATATCCGCATTCGTCATCGGGGTCAGCGGATGGTTTTCCATGCCTGACTCGTTCAGGAGACGGTCGTGGACGAAGAGATGCCCCTGATAGATCGAGCGCCCTGTTCCCGGGAAGGCCGGGCAGACGATGACCTTGTGGGCATCAAGCGCCTCGGCCAAAGCATCGGCGACCGGCCCGATATTGCCTTCGGGCGTGGAATCGAAGGTGGAGCAGTACTTGAAGAAGATCTGGGTGCAGCCCTGGGCGCGCAGCCAGTTGAGGGCCGCGAGGGATTGCGCAACCGCCTCTGCCGGGTCGATCGACCGGGATTTGAGGGCGACCACGCCGGCATCGACATCCGGGCCGGCGGGAGTATCGGGCACGCCGGTGTATTGCACCGTGCGCATGCCGCCTTTGGCCAGTGTGTTGGCAAGGTCGCTCGACCCCGTGAAATCGTCACCGATACATCCCAGGCGCATCAGGTTTCTCCCGGCAGGGTGAGCCCGGCGTTCCGGGCATAGACCTTGGCGACGGCGGCATCGTCCTCCAGTCCGAGGCCCATGCCAGCGGCGGCGAGGAACTGTTGCAGGGCGGCGGCGGTAATGGGGGCGCTGAATTTGGCCTCGCGCGCGATATCGAGAACGATTCCAAGATCTTTAGGCCAGATATTCACCTGACTTAACGGTGTGTAATCGCCCGAGACGATGTGCGGCGCGCGGTTCTCGAGCATCCAGCTTGTGCCGGCGCATTTGCTGATGACGTCGACGAATTTTTCCGGGCTGACGCCCTGCGTCATGCCGAAGGTCAGCGCCTCTGCCATGGTGGCGATGTGAACGCCGGCGAGAAGCTGGTTCACCGCCTTCATCGCCGAACCCGGGCCTGCACTGTCGCCCAGTTCGAAGACGGTTTCCGCGGCGGCATCAAGAACGGGGCGAGCCGCGGCGAAGGCCTCTGCCGTACCGGAGGCCATGACGGACAGCGCGCCCCGGGCCGCCTTGGCCGCACCGCCGGAAATCGGGGCGTCGAGGTATTGGAGACCGAGGGCCTGACAGCGCGCTTCCATCTCGCGGGCAAAGGCCGGGGGCACTGTGGCGCAGGCGATGACGGCGGCGCCGCGACGAAGCGACAGGGCGATGCCCTGGGTGCCGAAGAGCACGTCTTCTGTCTGGGACGCGTTCAGCACCACCACAACCACGGCGTCGAGCGTCGGCGCGGCAGACGACAGGGGTTCGACCAATCCGCCTTCCCCCTGAAAGCGCTGCATCTGCGCTGGTGCGATGTCGTGGCCCAGCGTTTCGTGGCCCGCGCGCAGGCAGGATTGCGCGATCCCGTAGCCCATTGAGCCGAGACCGATGACGGCAGTGCGGTGCGATCCGCCCATGTGACTCTCCCTGTCTTTCTCACAGCATTAGGGCGTTTCGCGGGACGTTTCGAGAGCCGTTGCCCACCCGCGATGAAGAAAACATCACCCGCGCATGCCCCTGTTCCGAAAACGCATCATCCATTCCGGAAACAGTCCGTCGCCTGCCGCGCGACCGAAAAAGTCTTTGCGACATCCGATGGTTGTATGGTTAATTTCACGAACGCGCCCTTCGTTTTTCGGGCGCGTGTCTTTGGGTTCTCATCTGCCGCCACCGCCGGCGGGAGTTGTGAAGGGGGACAGGAATGCATTTGAAGGCCGCCTTCAGGGCGCAGGTAATCATTGTAAAGACGGTCGCGATCGCGGCGTTTTCCTGTGCGGCCTGGGCGCCGCCCGCGTTTTCGGAAACGATCAGTGAAGCGGTGCGGCGCGCGGTTCTGAACAACAATGCGCGGAAAGCGGCGATCGCATCGATCGAGGCGCAGGGCAACCAGGTAGGCATCGCGCAAGGCGCGCGCGCCCCGAGCATCGCTCTGTTCGGAGAGGCGGCGGCGGAGACGGTGGACGACCCCAGCTCGCTTTCGCTGGCGGATAACGATGACCTTAAACTCGCGCGCCAGCTTTCCCTTGGCGTCGAGTTTCCGCTTCTCGACGGGATGCGGTCGCTCAATGCCGTGTACCGGGAGGCCACGCTTCTGGATGCCGAGATCATCCGGCTGTCGGACGAGACCGAGACGCTCGCGCTGAATGCCGTGCAGGCCTATATCGACGTGGCGCGGCACCGGCGTGTTGTGGCGCTTGCAGATCGCAACATCCGGGTGCACCAGAGGATCCGGGGCCAGGTGGAACAGCAGGTGGTGGGCGGAAGCCTGCCCGAGGCCGATCTTCTGAGCGCCGATGACAAGGTGTTCGAGGCGCGGCTGGCAAAGGCGGAGGCCGAGGCGGCACTTGGCAATGCCCTGTCCTCCTTCCAGTTCGTCGTGGGCACCCCGCCGCGGGGCGCCCTGTCGCTGACGTCGAATGGGGTTCTGCCCCGCTCCGTCGCGGCGGCCGAGGCGGCGGCTGTGGCGAACAGCTTTCGCCTGAAAGTCGCGCAGAAGGAAATCGAAGCCCTGACCTACAAGGGCAAGATCGACGATGCGGAATGGCGCCCCAAGGTTTCGCTCTTCGCCGGGGCGGAGGTGGGCCATGATCTGGACGGGTCGTCGGGGCATGAGGAGACACTGCGCGCCGGGGTGCGGCTGAACTGGACGCTTCATCAGGGCAAGAAGCGCGCGGCGACGGCGGCGCGGAACCACGACCTCGTGATGCGAGCGCATTACCGTAAGAAGCAGATGGAAGGCGAAGTGCGGGATTTCGTGCGGCGGTCGTGGAACACCTACCGCACCTCGGCCGAGCGGCGCGGGCTTCTGACCCGGTCGGTCGAGAATAGCACCCAGATCGCCGCCGCCTATAGCCGGGACTTCGAGGCGGCGAAGCGACCGCTGCTTCAGGTTCTGGATGCCGAGCGGGACCTGTTCAATCTCAAGGTACAACTGATCAATGCCGAGGCCGCGACGGCTTTTCAATCCTACCGGGTGCTCGCCGCACAGAACACGCTAGCACGCCATTTCGGGCTGAGCGCGGCCAATAGGGCGCTGATCCCGAATTACGAGGCGCGGGTGAAGGCCGAGCCGCGCAAAGGCTTCGACATTTCGACGCCGGATCTGCAGTAGCCGACTGCCGATGGATGGCGGCGGCGACAGCAGTGTGAGATCGGGAAGCCCGGTTTTCGCCGCTGTCGCCTGGATGGCGCGCCACCATGCCCTGCCCGTCACCGAAGCCGCCCTGAACGAACGCCTGCCCGCGGGCTATGCCGAGGGTGGCGCGGAAGGGCTGGCGCGGGCGCTGGACGCCGTGGGCCTGAAATCGCGGCTTCTGGCACGCCAGCCGATGCGGATCGACCCCGGAAGCCTGCCAGCGATCCTTTTCACCAAAGGCGGCGCCCCACGTATTCTTGTGGGGATCGACGAGAAAAAGCGTATTGGCGCTTTGCTGGACCCGGAAACCGGCGAGGCGGAGGAGTTGGGCTTTGCGGAGCTGAGGCGGGGCTTCGAGCCGCGCGTTCTTCTGACCGCGCCCAAGGTGGCGGCGACCTCGACGCGGCTGAGCCCTGAGGCGCGCGGCCTGTCGCCGGAGGGCGGCCACTGGCTTTGGTCCGAACTTGCGCGGCACAAGGGGGCGTGGGTGCAGGTGGTCGTCGCCGCGCTTGGCGTGAACCTCGCCGGGCTTGCCCTGCCGATCTTCATCATGAATGTCTTCGACCGGGTCATTCCGAACCTCGCCTTCGTGACCCTCGTGACGCTGGCGATCGGGGTGGCGCTGGCGCTGGCGCTGGATCTGATCCTCAGGCTTCTGCGGGGCGCGATCATTCAGCGGGTGTCCCGGCGGGCGGATCTTGCGATGGCCTCTCACCTCTTCGGTCAGGCGATGAGCCAGCGTCTGCTAGCGCGCAAGGGCGGGTCAGCCGCCGCAATCACGAACCTGCGCGATCTTGAGTTCGTGCGGGATTTCTTCACCTCGTCGACGCTCGTTTCGCTGATCGACCTGGCTTTCGTGGGGGTTTTCCTGGGCGTTCTGGCGCTGATCGTCGGGCCCCTTGCCTGGGTCCCGACGATCGCCATTCCGATCATCCTGATCATCGCTTTCCTCGCCCAGGTGCCGATCGGGCGATCGGTGCAGCAGGCCCAGCAGATGAACGTGAAGCGGAACGTCGTGCTGATCGAGGCCATGACGGGGCTCGAGACGGTGAAAAGCGTGGGGGCCGAGCCGGTGATGCAGCGGGAGTGGGAGAATGCCGTCGCTGCCTCTTCCCGCGTGTCGGCGCGGATGCGCAACTGGTCGACCTTCGCCTTTGCCGCCACCGCCTTCATCCAGCAGGCGGTGAGTGTGGGGATCATCGTCTGGGGGGTGTTCCTCGTCTCGGCCGGGACCGTGACACTGGGCGCGCTGATCGCCGCGAATATCCTGGCAGGCCGGGTTCTGGCGCCGCTGGCAGGGATCGCACAGACCGTGTTTCGCGCTAATATGGCGCTGTCAGCGAAGCGATCGATCGACGGCTTCGTCGAGACCGAGGTGGAGCGGCGCGACACGCTTCGCAGCGATCTGAGGGTACGGGACGGCAAAGTCACGCTTCAGAACGTCACCTTCACATATCCCGGCACGACCGTCAGTGCGGTGACCGAGTTTTCGGCAGAGTTCGCACCCGGAAGCACCACCGCCCTTCTGGGAAGGATCGGATCGGGGAAATCGACGCTCGGCAAGCTGATCAACGGGCTTTATTCCGCCGAAATCGGGAGCATCCTGATTGACGGGCACGAGATCGCGCAATTCGAGCCAGCCGAGTTGCGGCAGGGTATCGGATACCTGCCGCAGGACCCGGTGCTGTTCACCGGTACGTTGCGGGAGAACCTTCTGATCGGCACGGGATCTGCGAGTGACGATGAAATCATGCGGGCGCTTTACATCGCCGGGATCGACGGGTTCGTGGCCGGTCTGCCCCAAGGACTGAACTTCTTTGCCGGCGAAAAAGGAGAGCGTCTTTCGGGCGGGCAGCGGCAGGCGCTGGCGCTGGCGCGGGTTCTTCTGCGGCGTCCGAAGTTCCTGTTCCTCGATGAGCCGACAAACGCTATGGATCACCAGACCGAGGCGCTGGTGATCGAGCGGTTGCAGGAATTGCAGCGCGAGGGAACGGGGATGATCCTGTCGACGCACCGGATGTCGCTGGCCGATATCGCGCCCCGGTTCATCGTGATCGAAAAGGGCCGCAAGGTGATCGACGGCCCAAAGGCAGAGGTGATCGCGCGGCTGAGCCAGCCCGCCCCCAGGGACGACGGGGCGGACGGCTGATGTTTACGATGAACAGCGTGGACGAGGAATTCGTGAACCGCCCCGGCGGGCGGGATGCAGGGCGCGGGATCTGGATGCTTCTGGTGGCCGCGATTGCCGTGATCGCCGGATTCATCGGATGGGCCGCGATCTACGAGATCGAAGAGGTGACGCGTGCGACTGGCCGCGTGGTGCCGAGTTCCCAGGTGCAATCGGTGCAGACGGCGGAAGGCGGCATCGTTTCGGTGATCGCCGTTGCCGAGGGCGATGTCGTCGAGGCGGGACAGGTGATGTTCCAGATCGACGACACCTCGGTTCAGTCGAGCCTCGGGGAATTGGAACAGCGGTTTCAGGCGCTGACCGCGGAACGCGCGCGGCTTGAGGCCGAGGCTGTGAAGGCGAAGGCCCTGTCTTTCCCCGAGGGTGTGCCGCTTAACGCCAGCGTCGTCGCTGCAGAAACCGCGATCTTCGCATCCCGGAAAGCGCAGCTGGAGCTTGAACTCAACGTCCTGCGCAACGTCCTGTCGCAGCGGGAGGCGGAGCTGGCCGAACTGATCGCCACGCGTGAGCGGCTCGAGGCCGTGGCCCAGCCCCTGCGGCGGGAGGTGGAGATTTCCGAAGGCCTGTTCCGCGATGGCGCATTTTCCGAGATCGAGATCCTGCGGCTTCGGGGCGATCTGGCGCGGGTTGAGGGCGATCTAACGGTGTCGCGCGCGTCGGAAGGCCGGATCCTGGCGGGGATCGAGGAGATCCGCACACAGATGGAGGCCGCCCGCGCATCCTACAGCCTGACCGCGCAGGAGCGGATGGCGGATGTCATCGGCGATCTCGCGATCGTCGAGGAAAGCCTGCGCGCCGCCCGCGCACGGGTGTCGCGCACCGCGCTTCGTGCCCCGGTGCGCGGCACGATCAACCGGGTACACGTAACGAATGTGGGCGGCGTGGTGCAGCCGGGTATGGCGTTGGCAGAAATCGTGCCTCTGGACGACACGCTTCTGATCGAGGCCGAGGTGCGGCCCCGCGACGTGGCCTTCGTGCGGGTCGACGCGGCCGCCTCCGTCAAGATCACCGCTTATGATTACCTGCGCTATGGCGACCTGCCCGCACGCGTCGAACGGATCGGCGCGGATGCGCTTCAGACAACCGATGGCGAGCCCTATTTCCAGGTCATGCTCAGGACCGATACGAACACCCTTTCGGGGGAAGACGGGACGCTCAGCATCTCACCGGGCATGATCGCGAGTATCGACATCCAGAGCGGGCGAAAGACCGTGCTGGAGTACCTCGTGCAGCCCGTGGTGCGCGCCCAGCACGAGGCCTTGCGCGAGCGTTGAGGCGGAAATGGCCGGCCCCGGAAACAGTGTGGTGACGATTTCCGCAAGCTCTTGCCGACAAATACCTTGTTTTTCTTCGTCTTACGGGCTGTAATCGGGCTCTGGGGGCACCTCGAGCCAATAACATGAACCGAAGCCTGACCTTGTCTGACGGTGGCATGGCCTGGGTCTATTTCTATTTTGGGTCGGACATTTATGTACAAAAGCGATATTTCAGCGAGCGCAGATGGTACTTCGGAACAGATCGTTCTGGCAGAGCCCGGGCAGATTTCCCTTCCAGGCACAGAGGCGCTGTTCCGATCTGAGTTTTCCCAGGACGGCCCCGATCTGATCGTATCCTTCGAGGGCGCGCCTACGATCCGAGTGGCGGGCTATTTCAACGAGGCCGCGCCACCCGACCTGATCGCCCCGAACGGCGCGGTGCTTTACGGCGCGAATGTTTCACGTCTTGCCGGGGCCGGGACGGAGACGCGGGAGGCCTTTCTTCACGACAACAACACCGGCGGCACCGGGGGGGGTGCGGATGATGCGTCGGTCGTGCCCGCCGTGGTCGAGCTGGAGGCGATCGGTCAGGTCGAGACGATCGTCGGCCTCGTCCGCGTTACGAGGTTCGACGGCAGCGTCGAGTCGCTTTCAGAAGGCGATCTTCTGTTCCAGAACGACGTGGTCGAAACCGGCATCGACGCCCGCGTGTCGCTGACCTTCGTCGATGGCACAATCTTTTCGATGTCGCCGAGTTCGCGCATGGCGCTCGACCAGGTGGTGTTCAATCCCAATGCCACCGACAACTCCGCCACCTTCAACCTGATCGAAGGCGGCTTCGTCTTCATCGCCGGTCAGGTGGCGCGAACGGGCGGCATCGACATTCAAACGCCGACAGCGAGCCTCGGGATCCGCGGGACGAGCGGGCTGATCCAGATGATCGCCACCGACGGCGTGCTGGAGGTCCTGGTGTCGCTTCTCGAAGACCCGGACGGCGGCGTGGGCGTCATCGAGTTGCGGGACCTTAACGGAAACCTGATCGCGACCCTGACCGAGACTGACACCTCGTGGATCGTGTCGCCCGAAGTGGGGGGCACCCGCGAGATCCCGCGCGAGGCGGCGGAGGATCTGAGTGACACGGCGCTGATCGCCCAGGCGCTCGGGGCCTATCAGCAGGCTACGGCCCGGGTTCAGAACGGGGGCACTTTCGTGGTGCGCCAGGCGAATACGGGGGATGACCAGCCGGGCGATGCGCCCCCGGGTGATGGCGGCGGCGGCGCGCCGGGTGGCGAGGCGCCAAATGGCGGGACGGCCCCTGGCGCGCAGGACGGCGAAGAGACCGAGGGCACGGAAGAAGGCGGCGAAGATGCGCCGGCACCGGATGAGACCGAGGAAGATGGCGAGACCGAGGACGAGGCGGCCCTCGAACCCACCGCACCGACCGGGGCAGCAACCGCCGATGCGGCGACCGAGTCCACCGGTGGCGACACCGCTTCGGGCACGGTCTTAAGCACGGCTGGCACAGAAACCGGCGGGACAGATGGCGGCACGGGCACGGCGGCGCCCGATGGCGGAACGACGCAAACCGCACCCGAAGAGGGCGACGCCACCCAGCCTTCAGGCGATCAGCAGGGCAGCCTCGACGCGCCCACAACGATCCAGACCGCCTCGTTCGACTCGAACGTGGGCGACAGCAGCTTCACCCTGACCGGTGGCACCTTGCCCGACAGCGGGCTCGACGGAGAGCCGGATGCGGGCGGGCTCGGCGACACGACGCCCCCTTCGCCCACGGCCACATCGTCCGGCGGTTCAGGCACCGGCACCGGCGGCACTGACTCCGAACCGGTGACCGATGCCGGCACCAGTCCCCCGGTCGTGAGCGCCCCGACCTCGAACGATCCGCCGCCGAATGCGCCGCCCACAGCCCCGGGGGGGGGGCTCGAGGTGGATGTGGACGACGGAATGGCGACGGCCACCCTTCCGGGATCGGATCCGAACGGAGACACGGTGACCTTCGCCGTGCTCACACAGCCCGAAAGCGGTACGGTTATTTTGACGGATGCCGCGACCGGCGCCTACGAATACACGCCTGATCCGGATTTCACCGGAACGGACAGCTTCACCTACAGCGTGACCGATGACGGGGGGCTGACGACCACAGGTACGATCACCCTGACTACCGTCTCCAATCCGGTCGATGTCGCGCCCACGGTCGAACTGACCAACCCGGTCACCGAGATCCCCGAGGATCAAGA
>NZ_JAWHTE010000046.1:0-16313 GCF_032586175.1 Ovoidimarina sediminis | reverse complement strand
TTGATGGTTCAGATGAGCCAGAAACCCTCCGTTACGAAAACCCTTTAATCAGTCCCACAGGTGCTGATCCCGGACACGTTCAGCAACTCTGACGTGGTACTAACTCAGGCGAAGCCAGCTTTGGTAGGCAGTCCCATCTTTTTCAACGTCATGACCACGGGACAGATGCCGGTGAAAGATGCCTGAACGAGATGTGCGCCCATTATGCCGGTGAGCCAGAGCCAATTTGGGCTATGGAAGGCAGCAAGCAGGGCACTGCCCAAGACGATAAGGCCGACGATTAAGAGGATCGAACGTTCTACAGTCATTGGTATTCTCCCAGATGTCTCCCGACACATAGAAAACCCGGAGAATTGCCATCTGACAAGTGTCCGGTGTGTCCGCTCACCGGTCATTGCCTCAATTTTCGTGTGTGTCCAGTGTCGGCGAAAGCGGTCGTTGGATGTTTGGGCCCGTCGGGCCAAGCGCGTAGGTGCTTTCAACGAAAGTGCGGGCATTAAAGTTCGCAGGTCGGCACGGTGCCGATGGCTTGGCGAGGGAGGGCTGGATGGAGACTTCGTCATGTCAGTTATCCAACTTCCAGTCCTCAGGCCATCTCGCCCACCATGGAATAAGGGCCGATTGGTAGGTCAGAAACGCCCGCTGCTTCCTCGGCAAGTTTGGGCCATTCGTGCACGGCTCGAACTCGCTGACAACCTGCGCGACCTGTCTCTGTTCAACCTGGCAATCGATAGCAAATTGCGTGGCTGCGACTTGGTCCGGCTCAAGGTGGTCGATCTCGTCGTTGCCGGCGCAGTCCGCGGCCGTGTGTCGGTCATTCAGAGCAAAACTGGCAGACCAGTTCAGTTTGAGGTGTCCGAGAATACGCGAAGGACGGTTCTTGATTGGGTCGCATCCCCCGCAATGCTTGGTCGCGTGTTCCTCTTTCCGAGCCGATTCCACGGTTCGTCCCACCTTTCGACCAGGCAGTATGCGCGTCTCGTCCGCGACTGGGTGTCAGCGATCGGCCTGGAACCGAGCGGATATGGCACCCATTCTCTGCGCCGGACCAAGGCCGCGCTGATCTATCGAAAGACCGGCAATCTTCGGGCGGTCCAGCTCCTTCTGGGGCACACCAAGGTGGACAGCACAGTCAAATATCTTGGCGTCGAACTCGACGACGCTTTGAGCATTGCCGAGAAGATCGACATTTAAGACTCTGGCGGACGGCGGCGGTCGTCCGTCATTCTAGACGAAGTATCCAGACTTTACGACGCGAATGGCCGCTTCTCGCATTAGCTGACCTTCGCCAGATTGGCCTCGATGTCCGGATCGCGGACGGAGCGGACTTCGCTGGGTTGCCACAGACAGTCCGGAACTGAGGCTATCAAGCCCTGTCTTGTCGAGGCTCTCATCGTTATTCTTCCAATATGCAGAGAGGACGGAGGGAATGGAACAGAGTGAACAATTTGGCGGGTGTGCCTGTGGAAAGGTTCGTTACAAGGTCAGCGGTAGTCCGACATGGACGGCCGGGTGCTGCTGCCGAGATTGCGCCAAGGCGACCGGTACACCTTATGTGACGTGGGTGGGCTTCCCGGTTTCAAACGTCGAGTTCCTGCAGGAACAGCCTGCACAAAAAGAGACTTCGACCGGCGTGCTTCGAGGATACTGCGACACTTGCGGCTCGTCTTTGACTTACGGACGCGATCCGAAGTTCGATGTAAGCGATCCACTTCTTTATGTCTCGGCGGCGTCGTTGGATGATCCGGACATGTTTCCCCCAACGGAAGTTGTCTGGTACGCGCAGCGGCCAAACTGGTTCGAGCTGGCAGGCACCATACCACTGCACGACAGTGTAAGCCCCGACCAGGCGGAAAGAGCCTATAATTCTGCAAAGGACAGGCAGTGATGAATTTCACTACAGGCTAGTCACAGCTTTCTGACCAAAGAGATGATATGACAGCTGTATGGTGACAATCAGTTGCCCTGGGCGCCCGCGGATTTGTGGTAACCTCCCACGATGCAAAGGGGGGAAGGCACATGGTGAAGACAGCGCTGATTACCGGCGCCTCAAGTGGGATAGGTCGCGGAGCGGCCGTAAGACTTGGCCGCGAGGGTTGGCACATTCTGGCACACGGACGCCGCGAGGACGCGCTTCAGGAAACGCAAGATTTGGTCGCTGCGGCAGGCGGGACCTGCGATTTCTTCACTGCCGAGATCGGAGACATGGACGCTTTGGCCGCTCTGGCAGAGTGGGCAACAAGTCACGGGAGACTCGACGCCCTGATCCACTGCGCTGCCAAGTTCACTTATGGCACGGTGTCAACGGACCGGTTTGCCGATTGGGACCTTTCGATTGACCAGGTTCTGAGAGCCACGATCCGACTGACGGCAAACGTCCTTCCTGCAATACGGGATACAGAGGGAGCGTTTGTCTACATTTGCGGGCCGACATCATGGCTCGGGTGGAAGAACCATGCAATTCATTGTGCTCTGCGGCATGCACAGGCTGGTTTCGCCAAGGCATTGTTTGAGGATGTACGAGAGGACGGCGTCAGGGTGACCTTGGTGCATCCGGGCTTTGTGAATACGGCGTCGGTCCAAGACTCCAACAAAGACCGAACCCGCATGATCCAGCTTGATGACATCTCGACTATGATCTCGACTGCGATAGCGCTTCCAAACACGACCTGCGTAACAGAACTCACGCTGCGTCCTCAGCGGTCGCCCTATATCTGAACGGTGCTTCGACGAAGGAGGCACAGGCGCTTTGCGCGATACCGTCCTTTCAGGTTGGCTATAGGCGCAGCTCCTCTGGAACCGGGTCATCTTCGCTCGCCTGATCCCACGCATGGGCCATGATCGACCAGCGGCCATCAGATTTGACAAGAAGATACCCGCTGATGTCATGGCTAACGTCTGAACCGTCCTCCAGCAGCTCTGACAATGCGAGGACAACCGCGATATTTCCGAAGCGGAGTATTTTCATACCCCGCGTATGCTCTTCGAAGCTGCCAAGGTTCTTCCTGGCCACCGTCTCCATGCGCTCGATGAAGCCACCGACGGATCGGAGCTGAGCCGGTCGTACCGCACCGCATAGTAAAGCATCTTCAAGGAAGTCCTTGCGGAAGTCTTCCCAACCGGGCTCTTTCCCTTCACCCCATCTCATCGGCTCAAAGTGCTCGGCAATGAGGCTTCTGATAGCTTCCTCGTCGGACATTGTTTACCTCCCTCGCCCATCACGTCGGCGTGACATTATCACTTTCCATCGATCATTATGAAGACTGGGACGAAAAGGTCCGATCTGGGCTGCCGATCCAACCGATCGCCGCACACGACATGAACAACTGCTCCGCGGACTTAACGGCCGATCAACAATTCCGCGATCTGAGTTTCTGCTCGGTGTCTCTGCGACCGGCCTAATAGAGGTTGTTCTCTCTATCGTCCGCTACGCCGTCCTCGACTTCCGGGAGTGTTTCCGGCATCGCACCATGAACCTTCATCATTTCCGCAAGAGAAGGAACATCCGACGTATCAGGCCAGTGATCCTGATCCCAAACCCTTCCGCGAATGAACGCTTTAGAACAATGACACAGAACGCGCTCGACATGCACGAGCAGGACCAGCTCAGCCGGTCGCCCGTTTATGGCCAGTTGCTCGCCCAGCTTTGCGTCGCGAACAACGGCTCCCTTGCCACTCAGGCGCAGCGTATCCCTATGCCCTGGGATCATGAAAATCGCCCCGACGTTCTGATTTCTAAAGAGGTTCTCGAACGTATCCATCCGCTGATTTCCGGGCCGGTCAGGAATGGCGATGAGTTTTCTATTGATCACCTTCACGAAGCCCGCCGGATCGCCGCGTGGGGTCATGTCCAGAAGCCCGTCATTTCGCGCGGAGGACAGTGTCACGAGAGAAGTTGCCGCGATAAATCGCTTTGCCAGATCGTCGATGTGATCAATGACTTTGTTGTTCACCCAATGGGACGGCATGGCCTGAAGCTCTCGCAGACTTTCGTGAGACTTCAAATGTTGATCAACCAGGCAGCCGAAAACTTCGTCCATACGGAAACCTTTCTTTGGCGTGGGGCGATGCTATCCCAAACATACCATCGTGAACATCGGTGCTCTTGTTCGCGTGCGCCCCGGGGTTTCTTGCGGGCGACTGAAAAAGCTGGCGTTTGACCCAAAGTGCGAGGCTCCGGTATGTTTTAGCCAAGGCCAACGGGCTCGACCTACGGGATGCGCTTCTCCGGGGAGGTAAGAATGAGCAAGCTTCCTGTTCTTACGCGTTTGCCGATCTTGCTTGCCCTATGTGTCGCAAGCCCGATCAATCCGGTGATTGCCGGCCCGCTCCATGACGCAGTGCGGACCGGCAATAAGGCCGCAGTCCTTGAGGCCGTGGCTGCCTCTCAAGATGTAAATGAAACAGATTTCTTTCTTGGCGCGCCACTTCACGTGGCTGTCGTAGAAGAAAGGCCAGAAATGGTGCGTATCCTTCTTGAGGCTGGTGCTGAAATAGATGCGCCGAGCGAACTGGAAGCGAGAACTGCTCTGCACCTCGCTGCAGATGTTGGGGACGAGGAAATGGTACTTCTTCTCCTTCAGGAGGGCGCAGACCCTCATGCGGTGGACCGAAGCGGCAAACAGGCAATCCATCTTGCAACTATATCTGGACACTCTGAAGTCGTCGCGAACCTGCTCAGCGCAGGGGTAATGGTAGACAGCCGCGAACCTGGCGAGGGCATGACGCCGCTTCTCATCGCAAGCCTTCAGGGCGAGGTCGAACTGGTAGAACTTCTCGTCAGCGCAGGTGCCGACATTGAAGCCACCAACGCCACTGGTCGCACGCCGTTCTTCTTTTCCACTTCGATGGAGTCTTTTGCGAATGTCGGAGATGACAAGCTCATAAGGTATTTCGCGGAACGGGGTGTTGAGCTGGCTCCTGAAGACAATGCCGGGATTACACCGCTGCAATGGGCAAGAAGCCGAAACGTGCCCATCTACGATGAAATCGCAGAAATTCTCACTGGCATGGGGATCGAACGCTAGGTTGCCAGAGGCTGTCTATGTGCTTGATGTGTAGGTCTGCCTTGGGCTCTTCCCGGTCATCTGAGTAAGTCTGTCAGGTGACTGCTACCCCAAACTTACCGGTCGTCCAGGGCGATCGATGCGCGGTTTCGGGCAGGAACTTCCGCTTTCACCGACAGCGGACCTTCGCCGGAAAACGCTTGATGACCGAGAAGCGGACGAAGTGTGCATTCAGCTCTGCAAGTTAGTCCTGCGATTTCCAGCTATGAGACTATTTGTTCATAAAGGGGGCCCCTGTTCGACACGAGGAGCCCCCTTGATGTCTGGCTAATCTCTTTAAGGCAGGATGACGCTGTCGATCACATGGATCACGCCATTCGTTGCAATGATGTCCGCGGCGGTAACCGTAGCACCATCAACGGTTACACCATCGGTGCCGTCGACATGCACTTTCGACCCTTCGACAGTCGTGACCGACAGACGCTTTCCGGCTAGCTGGTCGGAGGTCACAGCAGCCGGAACTACATGGTAGGTAAGGATCGAGACAAGTTGATCTTTGTTCTCTGGCTTCAGAAGCGTCTCGACTGTGCCAGCGGGCAGTTTTTCGAATGCTGCATTTGTCGGCGCGAAGACTGTGAAAGGTCCGTCGCTCTTCAGAGTGTCGACAAGGCCCGCTGCCGAAACAGCGGCGACCAGCGTCGAGAAGTCAGGGTTCGACGATGCGATGTCGACGATATCGTCACCATCATCCATCGGGGCACAAGCGGCGGCAAACGCGGCAACTGCGGCAAGCGCAGTTGCTTTAAGGGCAAAGCGGCGGTTCATTTGGTTTCCTTTCGGTTTATTTCGATTCAAACAAAGGGCGACCGCCGGCCGCCTCTGAGTTCATGGGACGTTCTACGCTCGTCAGCTCTATCCGGATCACTCTTCGTACCTCTTCTTCATAGCTGGGAGTGGCATCTAGATACCGGTGTGCTTTGGATTGAGCGCTGACTGGGTGCCGCAGGACCAGCTGCCTTTGACGTGGAAGGCACTTAGTTGGACTCCAGGCAGCTAACGATCATTTCGGCTGAACACTTGCATTACGGACGAAGCTACGGTTCCACCTGCCGATGCAGTAGTGAAAACAGAAACAAACTGTTTCCGTTTGAAATTCAATCTAGCTGACGATCCCACGCGTATCCCTCCCTACAAACAAGCTTGTGGAGGCTACAAAGTGAACAAGATTTCTATTCTGGCCGTCGTTGCGGCCCTGGTCGCGGGCCCCGTTTTTGCTGGCGCTCATACGCCAAAGGATCGTGCTCAAAGTATGAAGGGGGCTCTCGCTGGAAGCGGCGCAGATGGCGTCGGAGACTTTGGCCTTCCGGGCGCGAGCGTTGCCCGGACTCTTGGCAAAGAAGGTTCCGACTTCCCGAAAGGTGGATGGGGCAATGTTGGCAGTGCGCTTACTAGCTCCAACGGAGCACCCGTATCGCCTGCAGACCCGAAAGGTCTCACAGAGTAATCATCATTCGAGTTTTTTTGTTGGCCCTGTCTCTTCGTCTAGAGGCAGGGCTTTATCATGCGCCGACTTCTATCATTCTTGGCTCTATCCTTGACTGAATAGCTTTTTCAGCGGTGACGAGAGGGGTCTGCTCTGGGCTCTACTGAGACATCTGACCGCTTGACTCAGTTGACTGCTTTTCCGTGTTAACCGGCCATTCGCAGCCATCGAGACGCAGTTTCACCCGGCATTGTCTGCTTCTGCCAAGTGCGGACCTATGTCAGAACATGCTCGATGTCCGATGTGCGGACAATGCCGCCGTTAGGCGCATCGCTACGAGAGACTTTCAGAATGTTGGCTCAGCATCCTTCATAGATATTAGCCAAGCATTCACGGACCATTGCCTGCGCCTTCGAAAGGTCCTCAGCAGTCATATACTCTGCAACGCTATCTCGATATTCAGCGGCGTTTTCCACTCCTTCGGATGCAGCAATGGTCCACCACATAAACGCCGCAGCATAATTTTTCGGCACGCCCCTGCTCATGGCATACATAACACCTAGATTGAATTGCGCTTCTGCGTTGCCCTGTTCCGCAGCCTTCCGATACCATTTCACGGCTTCGACGTCGTCCTGCGGCACTCCTCTGCCTATCGCATACATAATACCAAGATCGAATTGCGCTCCTGCGTTGCCCTGTTCCGCTGCCTTCCGATACCATTTCACGGCTTCGACGTCGTCCTGCGGCACCCCTGTGCCGATAGCGTGCATAAAAGCCAGAGCGAATTGCGCCTCTGGATCGCCCTGTTCCGCAGCTCTAAGATACCAACTGGCAGCTTCGGCATCATTTTGCGGCGCACCCTTACCATACCTAAATGCATTCCCTAGTTGGAGTTGCGCTTCAGCAAGGCCTTGTATTGCTGCCATTCGATACCATTTCACGGCTTCAGCGTCGTCCTGCGGCACTCCTCTGCCCGCTGCAAGCATAACGCCGAGATTGAATTGTGCCGCTGGGTCGCCCAGTTTCGCAGCCCTCTGATACCACCTAACGGCCTCGACCTCATCTGTTGGTACGCCGTCTCCATTCTCATACATTTGGCCAAGATTATTTTGCGCGTACGCGTGGCCTTCTTCGGCTGCCTTACGATACCAACTGACAGCTTCGGCGTGGTCCTGCGACACCCCTCTACCGCGGGCATACATAACGCCTAGGTTGAACTGCGCATCTGGCTCGCCCTTTTCTGCAGCCATACGAAACCATCTGACGGCTTCGGCATAGTTCTGCGGCATGCCGTCTCCACGCTCGTACAGGACACCTAGGTTGTATTGCGCAGCTGCGATGCCCTGTTCCGCCGCCATTCGAAACCATTTGGCGGCCTCAGCACTGTCTTTTGGGATACCGTAACCATCGCGATATAAGATACCTAGATTGTATTGCGCGGCTGAATCGCCTTCTTCCGCCAATGGCAGCCATTGCTCAAAAGCCGTTGCATAGTCGCCACCTTCATATGCTTCCCATCCTTCATCGAAATCCTGCGCCCAACTGCCAACGGGTGAAAGCATCAAAGCGATTAGCGCCGTTTGAAGTAGCTTCTTCATCACTGACCATCTCCTATGCGCTGGGGGGGAGATAGAATAGGCAGGGCGGAAAGACGTTGACTCACATCAAGAACCCTAAGCTGGGGCGAAGTGCAAAATTGTTCGCCAAAGTGGCATTCGGTAGGCGGCCACTTTGGGCTCTTCCCGGTCATCTTAGTAATTCTGTCAGGTGACCGCTTCCCCACGCTAACTGGTCATCGAAGGCTGCAGATGCGCGGTTTCGGGTGGGAGCGTCCGCTCCTTCGGAAAGCGGACCTTCGCCAGAACGAACTCGATGTCCAACAAGCGGACTGAGCAGTCGTTCGCCGCAAGGCGATAGGATAAGCTGTGCTGCACCGTCCCTTCGTAGGGGCCCGACCATCCCTGATCGGAAGGATTTCCCGATTAAAGGTTGCACACCGTCGATCTTTCCCGGCTGACCGCTGTATCGGGCATGTCCATCAATTCATGTTAGCGTTGGTCAAAAGGGGAGAATCATCATGGCACTCGACAAGTCGGAAGACACACAATTCGTTCGCTTCTGGAACGAGGTTCTTGAGCCGAAGTTCACCAAGTACCGTCATATTCTTCAGGGCGGCTTGTCGCGTCACTCGGAGGCGATAATCCCGAACCTTCCTATCAAGAAGGGAATGGCCGTGCTCGATGTCGGATGCGGTTGGGGCGACATGTCACTGCAGGTGGCCGAGATGGTCGGCGACGAGGGGCGTGTTGTCGGAATTGACTGTGTGGACGCCTTTCTTGAGGAGGCACGTAAGGACGCGGCATCGCAAGGCATCACCAATGTGGAATTCCGGAGAGGCGACGCCGAGGTTGCGCTGCCGGAAAGCGAGTTCGACTACGTGGTCGCCCGGTTCGGCACGATGTTCTTCACAAACCCGGTCGCGGCCTTGCGGCGCATGCGCCAGGCACTGAAGCCCGGCGGGCAAATGACGCACATCGTCTGGCGCCGTCGGGAAGATAACCCAGCCTGGCAGGCTGCGAAGGACATTGCCCTGAAGCACCTGCCGCCTCCGGGCGATGATGCCGATACCTGCGGACCCGGACCCTTCTCCATGGGCAACCAGGAAACAGTGGGCGCGATGATGAAGAGCGCGGGCTACGAGGACGTGAGTTTCACGCGCGTCGACGAAAAGATCATGGTCGGCACAACACCCGAGGAGTGCGTTGCCTTCGCCCTGGCCATAGGCCCGGCGGGCGAGGTGTTCCGCGAGGCCGGGGAAGAACTTGCGGAAGCCAAGCGGCCGGAGATCGAGGCGGATATGAGGGCGTTTTTCGAAAGTCACGAGCGGAACGAAACCGGCATCTGGGTGCCGACCTCTTCCTGGGTGATAACCGCTCGCAATCCGGGTTGATACAGTGCCCTTGCACACCGTTACATGAGTGAAGCCGCCACCCGCTGAGATGACGTCACGTGTGGCGGCTGGCACATGGTTTGCAGGGCGAGCTATTCCGGAACTGTTTCTTCGGACCCTCCGAACTCAGACGGAAAGTCCTTCATTTTTGGTAGCCCGTCCTTCATTGGCAGGACAGTCTCGGCATAGTTCACGTGGATACCCGGCTTGAACTCTAGGCTCGGGATCATCGCGGCGTATACATCCGTGAGGCCAAGGCCCGGATGTCCTGCCATAAGGTGTCCTCCGCACTTCTCGCACCATTTCCGGTCGCTGTTTTCGGTCTTGTTGTATTGCCTGACATGTTCTTCGCCCTTCACCACTTTGACTTTATCCGGGTCCCAGAGAGTGAATGCATTAACCGGGCCGGCCGACCACGACCGGCAGCTTTCGCAGTGGCAATAACCCATTCCGGCCGGTTCGCCCGTCACTTCGATTTCGACGGCTCCGCAAAAGCACTGGCCTTTATGTGTATTCGACATGATGTCCCCCGTTGCTTCTTAAACGACCGGACAAGCAATCGGCTGTCCGGTGGACGGACAAAGACCGGACACGACCGGACAGATTGCGCGAAGAACCCGCCTTTTCATTGGCTTAGGGGAATCTGCGGACCGGACAAAAACCGGACGCCTTCCGTTGTCCGTCCACCCCCTCCCCCTAGGAGGGGTGGACACCGGACAAACCGGACAATTCAATCCACGTGTCTCCGAGATAATGGCGGCGCAGAAAGAGGCGGTAGGCGTCAACCTAGGAGCCGCAACGCGGGTTTCCGAAAAACCCACGTCATCCCCCACACTTGCCGAAGCCGGACAAGTAGTTGGGCAAGCTCGTCAGGATATGCAGCGGCCCACATGGCGGCAACCTGCTCGTGCTCGTTGGCCATCTCTGACAAGTTGTCAGAGATCCACTCTCCAAACGCCCTGTCATTCTGAACACCGTTTTCATCGGTGAATTTCGCCGCCCCCTCATTCAGCGCAGCGCCATATTCCAGCCAACCTGCAATGGCATTTTCTTCGCCCTTACGGGCTTTTGCCAATTTGAGGCGGTAGGGGCTTTCAGAGCCGTTCGTTACTTGGGCGGCTTTTTCTTCCCTCTTATCACCGTATTCGGACGGTATTTTGATATCTAATCAAAACGCCTCAATTTCAATAACGTTTAAAAACAGTGTCTTACGTATATTTGCGGTGCAAATTATGCTATCCGGGTATCGAGCGGGTAAGAAAGCAGGCATAAACAGTGGCCAAGGACTTACCAAAGGCTGCCTTCAGAACAAAGCGCGGCAACGGCGAGGTTGTTTTAGAGGGAGTGGACGGGCGCAGCCTGATAGCCCGCCGGTTTCGCGAAATCGTCTGCGGTGTCGAGGCAGACCTTGGCGGCGACCTTACGGAAGCTCAGCGCCAGCTAGTGGCCCGCGCCGCTACGCTCGCAGTCTGGGCCGAGGCCCGGGAAACCGAACTGGCGAACGGGGAGGAATTCAACGCCGCCGAATACGCCACGATATCGAATGCCCTCCGCCGCCTGTTGCACGACCTGGGCCTAGAGCGCGTGGCAAAGGAAATCATCTCGCTCGAAGAGTACATTCAAGAGCGGGGCAAGTGACTGACTTCATCCTTCACCTCGGCGAAGAGCCCACCCGCTATAGCGACGAGCGCGGCAAACCCTACGTCCGACCGCAGTACCATTATCGCGTCACAGAGGGGCGCGGTGAGGTGCTGTGCGGCTTCTGCGCCTCTCCAGAGACAGAGGTAGCCAGAATGCTTATTGCCCAAAAAATCGCAGCGCCGTCGCACTCTCTAGAGGTGCGCCGAGGGGGCCGGGTTGTCTTCCGAACGCGCCCCGTTGGCAAGTGGGCGGGGCTGACTGTCCGCGAGGACGACACGAAGAGCGCCTGCTTCGTGCCCTATCGCGAGAGGGTGACGGCGTGAATATCGTCCAGGCCATGACTGACGAGAAGCTATTCGGCGACACCTTCGGGGGGTGACAGCTTCGCGGCATGGCGTGCGCTCTTGGCGGGCTTCTACGGGCTGCCCCTGACCGACGACCAGACGGATACATTCAAGGCCATCACCGGGCGCACAGAGACGCCCGCAGAGGCGCATGACGAGCTTTGGCTAGCCGTGGGCCGTCGGGGCGGAAAGAGCCATGTGGCGGCGCTTGTAGCAGTGTATGAGGCCGCGTTCCGTGACCACCGGGACAAGCTGTCTCCGGGCGAGTGGGCGACGGTAATGCTCATTGCGGGCGACCGGATGCAGGCCCGCACTTTGCTGCGATATGTCCGGGGGCTGTTTGAACACCCCATGCTGAAGCCCCCCGTTCTCAGGGAAACTGCAAACGGGCTGGAGTTGGACAACCGCTGCGCCATTGAGGTTGCCACGGCGTCCTTCAAGTCTGTGCGCGGGTATACATTGGCCGCAGTCATTGCCGACGAAATTGCCTTCTGGATGACGGAAGGCGTCTCACCTGACGTTGAGGTGATAGCTGCTCTCAGACCGGCCCTTGCCACGCTAGGAGGCAAGTTGATCGCGCTGTCTTCGCCCTACGCAAAGCGGGGAGCACTGTGGATCACCTATCAGGGCCACTTCGGGCGGGACAGCCGGGTGCTCGTGGCGCAGGCCCCGTCACAAACGATGAACCCAACCCTTCTGGATCGTGTCATCGACGACGCTATGGCAGAAGATCCAGCCAGGGCTGCCGCCGAATACCTGGCCCAGTTCCGTGCCGATATCAGCAGCCTCATCGATCCCGGGCTGATCGAGGATGCCAGGCGCCCGAAGCCCCTCGTCCTACCGCGCACTTCTGGAGCGATTTATGGGGCGTTCGTAGATCCCGCAGGCGGTGGCCAGGATGAGTTCACGCTCTGTATCGCGTACCCGGAGGGTCGTCGCCGGGATGGGAGTCGCGTGGTGGTGGACGCGGTCTTCGGCCGGAATGGCAGCCCCGCCCGTATCGTAGAGGAATACGCCAGGATCCTTCAAAGCTACGGAATACGTCGCGTAACCGGAGATCGATACGCGGGACGATGGCCGCGCGATGAGTTCGGGCGCCATGGCATCAGCTACGATGTCAGCGATCAGGATCGCAGTGCTCTCTATGGAGAGCTTCTCAGCGCCTTAAGTTCCGGCCGCGTGGAACTCCCACCCGATCAGAAGCTGGCCCGGCAACTGATAGGCCTCGAGCGGCGCACCGGCAGATCCGGGCGTGACATCATCGATCACCCACCTGGCGCGCACGACGACCTGGCAAACGCCGTCGCAGGCGCCGTGGCAATCATTGACCAAAATACGTTCAGAAAGGTTCCCGCGATCACCGGGATATCAATGTTCTGACGGATAAACGCGAACGACCGCTTCCGTGGACGGCGGACGTTCGCTGAAATCGCCTCAACGGCCGAGGTGCGGACTTTGCGGAAACTGAGAGTAAGGCGTTTGCTGAGCTTCTTAAGGGACGGCTCCAACCTCCACTCACAAAGGAGAAGGCCGCCTGCGAATCCAGCCCGATAGTGTCTCTGAGGTCCGCTTCAGGATCGCTTGACCAACATTGCCGATTGTTACAGGCACCAGAACCACGAGGCCATGTCCCCGTCTGTAATCGGGATTCAATAATTCAAAATAATGGACATCATTAATCCCTTCATCAGAGAGGAAGGCCGGGTGCTCCAGGGTTTTCTTGGTGACCCAGCCCACATCCCGAACCAGCGGCTTACTCGGATCGACTGCCGGATCTTCAAAGCTCTCAGCTAGGGCTACCGCGATTTCATTGGCCTCTGGCGACATTTCTTTGCCACGACGTGGAAAGACGGTCGGGAAATATTTGCAGAAGAAACGATAGCTCGATGGATGAACCAGGGTGCAAAGGTAAATTACACGGGTAAATGGATGCCTCAGTTTCTCCCTCAGCGCCCCCAACATACCAAACCAATGAGCGATGGCCTTTCCACGATATTGGGGTAGCAACCCCGCCTCCGCTCTCAACACAATTACCCGGTCACCATCCAGATCCCGCACAAAACGATGAAAGGCGCAATAGCCAATCAGATCGCCAGTTCCGTCACGGTAAATTTGGATCTGTGTGTGCTCTGCCGGTGGCTGAAGGACATGGGAAGAGAAACTCTTGAAGGAAACCCCTGAAAAGATCTGGCAATGAACGGCATAGAGATCCCGCGAGAAATCCGACAATTCGATTTCAGTCATCTCCGCAGGAAACACTGTCTCGCGGGACACCCTTTGCCGTGACGGCTCCTGCAACATCGACCCTCTTGACCACTATCTGCCGACGTGTAGCGCATCTCGCGGTAGATCACGGCATTCTATAGTCTTTGCAAGTTCTTCCGCTTGTAGATCCGCCGGCTCGCGCATTACTTCGCATAAAAGAACCTGCCTTTTCTCCCGCACCTCTATCGATGCTCTAATCGGTCCAGCGCTAAGAGATGGCACGCTAGTCCGCTGATGTCCGTGCTCGAGGCGGTTACTCGCAGGGTCACCCCTGAAAGATGGCTCTGCGAACTGTACTGCCGTCGTTCAGTCACTAGTTGGTAAGGACACCTACGCCAGCACCGACGACTGCGCCCTCGACACAGCGGCCGTCAGCCAGAACTTCCCCGGCGGCACACCCTATTGCTCCACCAACGACTGCACGCTCCAGATCTGAGTCGACCCCATCGCATGCACCCATTGATAAAGCAGATGCAACCAAGGTAATCGCAGTAAACCTCGACATGATCAGTCTCCCTGTGTTCAACCAACGTTGTCCGGATTCAGTGCCCCTGTCACCGGTAACGCAATGAGATGGATCAAGTCTGATCAAAACTCGCGCTTGATCAGAATCGGGATCGTCGAAAGCATTTGAAGTCACCGACGGGCGTCCACGATGTCATCGCGCGCCGATTACCACTTCACGGAGAATATCCCGCACACACCGGTCATCCGGGCCCGTCGAGACGAGGTTTTCGGTGGGAACGTCAGCTTTTGCCGAGAGCGGCCGTTCTGCAGATTGTGCTCGATGTCTAAGGTGCGGGACGTAGCCGCGATTTCCTGCACTGCTACTTAGGCTGTTTTGGCACTGCTAAGTCGACGAAGCAAAAGTATGAAATAAGGGAACGGCTTCGGCCAAATCGAATATGTACCCATCAACTCAGCTACATGTTCTTTCAGGGAAGATAAGATGTCGGCGCAGGATCCTGAAGTGATTCAAGGTAATGCGCGACCGCGATCAGCTTGGTAGGCATGAGGATCGGCTCGCCGTTGCCCGGATCAAACTCACTCATTTCATTGTCTAAAATGTTGACCACAACCGGCATATCCTCGCGCGGCAGGATATTGCGGGAGTACCCACTCAGGATATCCATGATCTCTAAGGCGGGCCACATCCCATCGCGCCGGGCCGCAATCTTCGTCAAATCCGCGGGTGGGGTGTTCAAACCTACACCTTTAGGCCCATCACCCCTCCCATCAACACCATGACACGCAGCGCAGTTTTGCACGTAGAGCGTTCTTCCTGCGTTAGTCGTTTCTACAGTGGTTCCCATCAAAAAGAGCGGAACCAATAGCAACCAATACTTCATAAGGGTGGTCTTTCCGAGCCTGTTCGTCAGCGCTAAAGTTTATGATCAGCGAATACTTTGACCCCGGTCAAGCCATCGATCGCGGACAGCCTTCGTTGCAGCAAGGTCCGATTTGATGCCTCTACGACGGCTTACTCTTGAACCGGACCTTGATTGAAGCAGCAGCAACGACCGTTTGCGGACTAAGTTGACGTTCATCTCAATCTCAGACCACTTCGGGGAACACCGCGAACCTGGCGTTCCCCGAAAATGAACGTAGCTGCTACTAGCGAGCAGGCTGTGTTACTTCTCCGGTAAAGTCCGCGTATAGGCCAGGACGTCGACTGCATCCTGCAGATCAAAGGCCCTTAGAGAGATCATTTCGACGCCTGGATGGCCGTTGCGGATCTTGTGCAACACCTCCCATGGGTTCGCGTTTGCTTCGGTTCCGACATAGCCGGGCTCGTCAGCATCACCCCAATCAAGTGCACGGCCATCGAAGCCGTGACAGGCTGCACAGTTCGTCTGAAAGATAGCCGCACCATGTCCAGTGTCGCCTGACACCTCGCCAGTATCGAAATCAATTACAGCATTCATGTCGTCCAATCCGCGGGACAGGAAGGCCGCAATATACTGGGACTGCTCTGACGGGATCATGGCTTCGCTGTAGCCATGTTCGCGGAGCACGGACTCTAGGGCCGCCGGATCGCCAGAATATCCCATCACCCCAGCAATACCGGTCTCATAGGAGCCGCTTCCGTACTTGCCATCGGCTCCACGATAATCCCAACCGTGGCAGGATTTGCATCGCCAAGTTGTTGCACCCGTGCGGCTGTTAGAGGAGGGCCAGGCGGGATGAGTACCTTCAGGTGCATCCATATCCTGTGTGGCATACCAGTTGTCATAGAGCCGACCGCCCCGTGTGATGATCCATGCCTCGGTGGGTTCTAGGGGCGCGCCGAAGATGTAATCTGCATGATAGCTTTCATCGTGCTCCTGTGTGAACGCCGGTCCTGCGATCAAGAGAGCTGCGACTACTCCGGTGGCAATTCTGCAATTGTTCATTTCCCCCTCCCTGAGAATTTCGCTACTCGCGAGTCCTCAACGCTATTCGTGCGACATACCGGCTGTCGTTGCGCAGGATCATTGACAGAGCAATGTCTCTTGCGACGAAACAGGCGAGCAGAACTTGGAATGTCGGCAGAGTCCGCTCCGGGCTGATTGTGTTGAAAAACTCCACTTGAGGGGCGCGTCATCGGCTGATTCACTTCTCCCGAGGCAAGGGAGGTCTGGCGA
>NZ_JAWHTE010000045.1:0-17593 GCF_032586175.1 Ovoidimarina sediminis | reverse complement strand
CACCGCGCGCCAATAATGGTGTGGCGTGCGGTGGCTCAACTCTTCGGCTGAGACCGCGTTAATCAATAGACAAGTAATTCAGTCAGTTGACTGCTATCCTGCGCCTACTGGTCATTCATGGCCGTCGGAACGCGGTTTTGGCCCAGAACGTCCGCTGTCGCCGTATGCAGATCCTTACCAGTTCGCGATTGATGTCCGGAGTGCGGACGAAACGGCCGTTCATTGTACCAGCTTAGAGGTCTGACTATCTGCATGCCTTCGCGAGTGCATCTCATCTCATCGATTGAAACAGGACCGGGACAAAGAGCATTATCACCGGCTACTTCGATCAACAGAAATGTGATAACGTTTCACGAACCAGCCTTCCGTTCACTCGGCCTCTTTTGGCTCGAGTAGCACTTGGAGAAACGCGTTCCACGCGCCGGGGCAGCGTTGGAATGGGGAGGTAGAAACCATGGATCGTAGAACGAGTGGAAGGATTGGACCGCTCCTGGCAACGCTGGCTTTGATGTGCGCGTTACTCGGAATGCCTCAGCTCGTGCATTCGCAAAGTGCTGAGACTTTCGAGGAAATGCTTTCAGAAATCACTCAAGGTAGACCCGTAAACGAGGGCCGTGTCTCAATTGCTTCCGACAACATCGTTAAAGTGGACGAACCACTTCTCGTAACGGTCGAGATCAATCCGATGGCCATCGTCAAGGATGAAGATGTGGCTTTGCATCTTCTCATGAGCGACGGACCATGGTCGAAGGCATACACAGCCAAACTACGTACTCATGATGGGCATGCGCATTTCGCAACGAGGGTCAGGGTGAACAAGAGCTGCACGCTGCACGCCATCGTTGAAATCGACGGTCAGGAGCTGTTTGGCGCGACGCAGGATGTGAAAGTCAGCGCTGGCGCATATGTGCGATGAAAGACCAAAGCGTCGGATTGGTTCCCACTATTAATCTTGGCTAACGAAGTGACCGCTGGAGACACCAAGCCAAACGTCGGCCGGGTCAAGCATTCCTCTGCGAAAGTCTTCACGTTGCGCGTCAGTCACTCCTTTGAGGTGTGACGCTATCGCTTGTCGCGCTTTCTTCTCTGCCCCGGTCATAGTAACCGCGGCCTCAGGGACTTTATCTTTTTCCAAAGTTGGCTTTCGAAGCTTGCAGAGTTCTCGAACGCAATCCAGCAAACATTCGAGGAGGGCATCCGTCTCGTGCTTCTGGCGCAGGGCGCTCTCTTCGAGTTGATGTAAGATGCTGTCTATGAACTGCTCGTCGCTCTTTCCATTCATGTCGACCCCCGGTAGCGGCCGCGTTTTCGTTTCTCAATGATCGCATTCGGCGTCGTCAAAACCTTGAGCATCAACGGAGTTGTCGACCCCTGCGGCTGCTCGCGCGTTCATGCCTATTCCCCAAGCTTCGAATGCTCTGATTGCGTATATTATATTCGTATAACGACATGCATCATTGAGCGCCGTCAATTTGGTCGAATACAGGGTTTGACGCCCGCGATAGAAGAGATCTCATTTTCGATGGTAGGTCGGTCTGTTTCGGGCTCGGAACCGTCGTTCGCCACGGTTGTGACGAATGTCCGCTTCTGGGTTTGGGTAGCATATGGGTGACAGACACCCGTGTGGTTGAGAGTGGTGGTATGTGGCGGCATGTGGCGAGTTGCACGCCAAATGCCCAATGTGGCCAACAAGTTGATGTGGCGGCTCGTGGGGGTATGTGGCGGAGTGTGGGTTAACCCGGACCAAATCATAATCCGCGTGTCGGGGGTTCAAGTCCCTCCTCCGCTACCAAAAATCCCATATATTACAAAGGGTTAATAAGACCCGGCGTCACAAGCCGGCAATCTTCTTTCCCTGTTCGAAAGCTGCCCGGCCTCCGGGGCGGTCCGCCGCCGCGTCCCGCCCCGCCCTTCCGGTCGGGGAAGACGCCTACTCCGCCTGGCTGTTCGCCTTGTCGCTGAGCGGCGCAAGCCCGCTCCGGCCCGGCCCCACATCCTCATAGCTCTTGACGTGATCTGACATCATCCCGCCGACGGTCTCGTAATGCGTGCCGAAGGCCGAATTCATCCGGTCGAGCTTTTCCTCCGCAGAGCCGGTCTGCCCGAAATCCGCACTCAGGTTCGGTGCCGCCGGATCGTCGCCCGCCCCGGCCGCCGTAGCCCCAAGCGCCAGAATGGCGGCCGCAAGAATTCCAGATTTTCCCATTTTACCCTCCCACCTTGCCCCGGCCCCAAGACATCGCCGGGCAGGCCAGTTCTAGCGGAAGGCGACAGGGGTGAACTGACGCCGATCAACCTGCAATGCGGCGTCAGCGTCTGAAAAGCGTCCAGGCGCGCAGGTCGTGCAGCACCTTCGCGAGCGCCGCGAGCACGAGGATGCAAAGGAGCGTCTTCGACACCATGCCCATCGTTCCCTCGATCAGAAGCGCGTGCACCACGCTGCCCAGCGCCACGACCACGACGAGCACCGAGTGCCCCAGCCGCCAGAGCCGGGGACGCAGGTGCAGGGGCCGCCGCAGAAGCGCCAGCATCCCGGCGGCAAACAGCGCCCACATGGCGATCACGCCCCAGGCCGAAAACGGCGTGGGCGAGGTGAAGAGAAGCGCGTCGATCACGTCGGGCGGGCTGGTGAGCCAGAGCCCGGCGACGTGCAGGAGGACGCAGGCGATCAGAAGTCCGCCGGTCCAGCGATGCACCCGCCGCCCGAGGGGCCGGGGCAGGCCGGGGAGGTAACCGCCGGCAAGGAGCGGCTGAACCAGGATCAGCGCCATCGCCGCGACACCCGCGAAACCCGCAAGGATGTAGACGGGCGCGCGCCATTCCAGGAACGGGCTGTTCGCCGCGACGGCCAGCGGCCCGATCGTGGCCGCGCCGAGGGCGGCCCAGATCAGAAGCGCGCGGGCGGCGGGCATGAGGGCTCAGGCGGGCTGAAGGACGAAATGCGCCTCGAGGCTCGTATCCTTCGAACTCGGCATCACGGGGCGCAGGAACACCGTCTCGAAATCCCCGCTGTCATAGGCGAGGTGGCCGTGGGGCTGGCCGAACGCGGGCACGATCTGCGGCATTTCCAGCCGGAACACCCCGTTCGCGTCGGTCAGCGTGGCGCCGTGGCTCTGGGGATCGCGCTCATGCCCCTCGGTGGTGTGGGCCCAGATCTGGATGCGGATGCCGTCGAGCGGGGCGCCGTCGCCCGCCCGGCGCACCGTGCCCGACATCCAGAACCCGCCGCCCCCGATCCGTTCGACGATCGGCGCGCCGGGGCGGTAGTTGTTGGCCCCGCCCCGCATCGTCCTGGTGGGCGCGAGCCCTGCGGCGCGGGCGGGCACCAAGAGCCCCGAGGCCCCGGTCAGAAGCGCGGCCGATCCGGTGGCGAGAACCGTGCGGCGGGATGGCATGGGCGTGGTCATCTCTGGTCTCTCCTCTGCGGGCCTTTCGGCATATAGGGGCAGCCCCCTGTCCCGCAAAGCCTAGCGTGCCAGGCCCGGCGATGAACCGCTCCCCACGGTTTCGTGAAGACGCGCGGCCCTAGCGCGCGGGCACCTCCGCGAGGAACCGCCAGACCGGAAGCATGCCTTCAAAGGCGTCGCGGCAGGCGGCGACGAGCCCGGGTTCCGTCACGATCCCCGCGCTCGCCATGTCGCGCCAAGCGGAAAAGCCTTTTCGTTTCAGAGCACTGGCATGGGGGTGGTCGCGCGGATACCCGCGGGGCACCGTCTTCAGATGCGCGTCGCTCAGCCGCAATCCCGCCGCCGTGCAATCTGCTTCGAGCGCGATGAGCCGCGCGCCATCCGGCCCCGCCATGGCAGTGCGGAACGCCTCGAGCCGGGGGCCCGCAAAGGCGAAAACTCCGCACCCGAGGGTGAGCTTTTCGGGCCAGAGCCCGAAGAACCACATCGGCGGATCCTCCCCCGCGCCGTCCGGCGCGAAGGAGATGTGGAGGTACGCGTTATAGGGTGTCTTGTCCTTAGAGAAACGCACATCGCGGTGGATGCGGTAGATCTTCGCCCGATGGTCCGCCCCCGTCAGATCGGCGAGCGCGCCCGCCATCGCGCCCGCGAAGGCCGCGCCAGGTTCTCTCAGCGCGGCCTCGTAGCGGGGCTTTCCGGCGTGAAACCAGTCGCGCGTGTTGTTTGCCTTCAGATCGCTGAGGAAGGGCAGGGTGTCTTCTGGGAAGTGATCGAAACCGCTCATCCCGCCACCCCGCCGAGATAGAGAAGGATCGTCACGCCAAGCACCGCCATGGTGAGCGAGGTGAGCCCGGCTCCGAACGTGCGCCCATGCCCCGTGCCGGTGCCGCGCAGGGCGGTGTAATGCAGAAGCCGCGCGGCGAGCAGGACAATCCCCGCCCCGATCAGAAGCCAGCCGGGTGCGCCCGCAAGCTCAGCCCCCGCCATGGCCAGCAGGGCAAGCGGCACGTATTCTGTGAAATTCGCATGCGCGCGGATCCGTTTCAAAAGATCGTCGTCTTCGCCGTGCAGCATCAGAATGCCGGTCTTCGCCCGCCTCAGCCCCACGGCAACCGCCATGGGAATGCTGAGAAGAACGAAGACCGCCGTGAAGACGAGGGTGATCGGCAGGGGGGCATCCATGGCCAGTCTCCCGATTGCCGCGCCCGCTCAGGACGCCATGCTTTCATAGGTGATGACAGCGAAGCGCGCGCCGTCGGGATCTGACAACGTGGCCATGCGGCCCACGCCGGGCATGTCCATCGCGGGTTGCAGGACGCGGCCGTCCGCGCTTTCCGCCGCCGCCACGGCGGCATCCACATCCGGCACGGTGACGAAGATTGTCCAGGCCCCCGCCGCCTCGGGCATCGAAGAGAAGCCGCCCACCGCCGTGTCGCCAACCTTGATCACGGTGTAGCTGGAACCGTCCTGCATCGGCATTTCCTCGAGGCTCCAGCCCAGCACGTCGCGGTAGAAGCCCTGTGCCTTTGCCTGGTCGGGGCCCGAATAGCCGATCCAGCCGGGGTTTCCGATCGCGCTCATTTTCAGGATGCTCATGTCTTTTTCCTCCATGCTCCGGCCCCGCCCTGGTGCGAGGTCCGACCCGAGGACGTGCCGGGGGCGCGCGATCCGACAGGATCAGGAGGATTTTTTGCACAGGGCGATCTTTTCGCGGATCGCGGCGCGTTCGGGGCCCGTGGGGCCGAGATCGAGCGCCGCCTCGAAGGCCGCACGCGCGCTTTCGGGATCGCCGGTTTCCAAAAGCAGCGCGCCGCGCATGGTGTGAAACCAGCGGTAACCCGACAGGTCGGTCGCAAGCGCCTCCATCTCGTGCAGGGCCACGTCCGGTCCTTCGGTGCGGGCGCGTGCGGCAAGGAGGTTGAGGCGGATGACCGGCGTCGGCTGCATTGCGTAGAGCGTGGAATACAGCGCCTCGATCTGCGCCCAGTCGGTGTCTGCGGCGGTGTGCGCGACCGCGTGCTGCGCGGCGATCGCGGCCTGCACGCGGTAGGGCCCGTTCGCGCCGCTGCGTTCGGCCTTTTGCAGAAGGCTCAGACCCTCGTGGATCATCGCGCGGTTCCAGAGGGTGCGATCCTGATCCTCGAGCGCGACGAGCCCGCCCTCTTCGTCAATCCGCGCCGGGGCGCGGGCGTGCTGGAAGAGGAGAAGCGCCAGAAGTGCCGCCTGTTCGCTGACCCCCGGGAAGAGTTCGAGGAGGAGACGGGCGAGGCGGATCGCCTCGTCGCAGAGCGCCGGGCGGATCTGCACCGTGCCCTCGGAGCCTGACCAGCCTTCGTTGAACATGAGGTAGACCATGAGCCCCACTTCACCGAGCCGCCGGGCGCGTTCTGCCGGGGCCGGGGTTTCGAACGGGACGGGCGTGGCGGCCACCGTCTTTTTCGCGCGGGTGAGGCGCTGTTCCATCGTCTTCGGCTTCACGAGGAAGGCGCGCGCGATCTCGCCGACCGTCAGCCCGGCCACGACTTTCAGTGCAAGCGCAAGCTGATCCTGCCGCGTGAGCGCGGGGTGGCAGCAGATGAAGAGAAGCCTGAGCACATCGTCGCGCAGCGCATCGGGATCGGGCGGCGGGGCATCGCCGGTCATGTCGAGAATGTCCTTGTTCGCGTCAAGGATCGCGGCCCGCCGCGCGGCTTTGCGAAGCCGGTCGAGCCCGGCGTTCCGCCCCACCGTCAGCAGCCAGGCGAAGGGATCGCGCGGGAGCCCGCGTTTGGGCCAGTCTTCCAGCGCCTTCAGGCAGGCCTCGGAAAACGCCTCTTCCGCGAGGTCGATGTCGCGGAAGACCCGCGTCAGGGCCGCGATGGCGCGGGGCCGGTGGGTGGCAAAGCTTGCCTCAAGCCATGCCGACATCTTCCCGTTCCGTCGACAGAACGCCGCCCGCCCAATGGATCGGGCGCACTTCGATCCGCGCGATGGGCGACGAGATGCGGCGGGCATGGGCGAGTGCATCCTCGAGGCTTTCGAATTCGGCGGCATAGAAGCCGAGGAAGCTTTCCTTCGTCTCGGCAAAGGGGCCGTCGAGGACGAGGGGCGGGGTCGTGTCATCCACCGCGGGTTCCAACGTCACGGCCGACGAGGGGGGCATGAGCTTGACCGAGAGGTAATCGCCCCGCGCGCCGAGGGCCTGCTGCAGGCCGGAATGCCCGGCCATCACCTTGTCCTGCGCCGCTTTCGGCAGTTGTTCGAATACGCCGGATTCCCCGTAGATCAGGATCGCATACATCATCGCGGCTCTCCTTTCGTCGCGGTTCATGCTGCAAGGACGCGCGGGAAAAGGCAAAGCCGACAACGGGGGGCGATTATATTCGGTGGGGGCGAGAGCCCCGGCGCGCATAGTGGCGCAGCCGCCGCGCGATCGCCGGACCGTCCCCTCGGTCTGGCGATTTGGCGAGGCTTGGCGCGCCGGCTATGGGGAACGCGGGGGTGCGGGGATAAAGTGTGCCGCTCGGAACTCCGTTCGCCAGCCCACGGTCCGGCGATCGCGCGGCTCGTCTCCCGCGTCCCGGTCGGTCCGGCTTCCCGCTCAGCCGGACGCGTCCGTGACGCAATCGAGGATCGACGCGGCGAGTGCCCGCATCATCGCCTCGTAATGCCCCGCGCCCGGGGCCTGGTCGACGCCAAGGGGATCGAGCGTGCCGATCCCGATCCCCGCGTCATCCGCCAGCGCCTCTGCCGCCGCCGGGCTGTGCTGGGGTTCGCGGAAGACGCAGGCCACGTCGCGGTCTTCGACGAGGTGCCTGAGTTCCGCCAGCCGTCGGGCGCCGGGATCGGCGGCGTCGCCAAGCGCGATGCTGCCCGCAACCGTCACCCCGAAGGCGCGGGCGAAATGCGAATAGGCGTCGTGGAACACCACGATCTCGCGCCCCCCAACCGCCGCAAGATCGCCAGTGAGATCCTGGTGCAGCGCCTCGTAGCGCGCCGCCGCGGCGCGCGCGTTGGCGCGGTAGTGATCGGCGCCCTCGGGATCGGCATCCGCCAGCGCCGCACCGATCGCGTAGAGCCAGGAGACGGCGATATCGGGATCGAGCCAGCCATGGGGGTCGCCCGCGTGGGCGTGATCGTGGCCATCGTCATGCGTGTCGGTCTGTTCCTCTGCATGCCCGTGATCGTGGTCATGGCTGTGGTCGTGCCCGCTCGTCTCTGCCTGTTCCGCCGCGCCGAGAACCTCGACCCCGCCGTCTGTCAGCAGTTCGAGCGTGGGGGTGTCATGGGCCGTGGCGTGCAGCACGTCGTCCAGCCAGGGCGTGAGCCCCGCACCGATCCAGATCACGACGTCGGCCTCTGCGAGCGCCTGCATCCGGCTGGGCCTGAGTTGCGCGGTGTGCGGATCGGCCCCGGCGTCGAGCAGCGAGGTAACATCGCCCCGCTCCCCCATCACATCGGCCACGAGGCCCTGGGTTATGGGGATATCGGTGATGACCCGGGGCGCTTCGGCCCAGGCGGGTAGGGCGAGGACGGTGGAAACAAGGCACGCGAACCCAAGCTGGCGCATTGAATGACATCTCCTTGATGGCAGTTGCCGGATCCCATATAGTATAGGTTATAACATAACAAGACCGACACGATGCCAGATCCCAACGCCTTTGCCCCGCACGACCATTCGGGATGCACGAAGACGGCGCTTGCCGCCGCGGAAGACCTTGCCCGCACGCGCGGCCTGCGCCTGACGCCGGTGCGGCGCAAGGCGCTTGAGATCCTCCTGGAGGAACATCGCGCGCTGGGCGCCTACGAGGTGCTGGAGCGTCTCGCGGCGGCGGGGTTCGGCGGCCAGCCGCCCGTGGCCTATCGCGCGCTCGATTTCCTGGTGGAGCAGGGGCTGGCCCACAAGGTGCGCCGCCTGAACGCCTTCACCGCCTGCGCCCATCCCGGCGAGGATCATGCGCCGGCCTTCTTCATCTGCTCGACCTGTCACACGGTGGCGGAAGCGCCCGAGGCCACGGTGCGTGCGGCGATGGACAAGGTGGCGCGCGAGCTTGGCTTCGCGATCGAACGCACGAGCCTTGAAGCCGTGGGCACCTGCCCCGCCTGCGACGAAGCCGCCTGATGCTGATCGAGGTCGATCACGTCTCGGTCGCCTATGCCGGAAGCCCGGCCCTGGCGAATGTGTCGCTTCGGGTCGACAAGGGCGAAATCGTCACGCTGATCGGGCCGAACGGATCGGGCAAGTCGACGCTGGTGCGCACCGTGCTGGGGATCCTGACGCCGACCAAGGGCACGGTGAAGCGCGCCAAGGGCCTGAGGATCGGGTATGTGCCGCAGAAGCTGGCGATCGATGCGAACCTGCCGATCACGGTGGCGCGGTTCCTGTCGCTGCCCGTCCGGCAGAGTGCCGCTGATATCGCCGCCGCGCTGGCCCGTACCGGGGTGGCGGGGACGGAAGACCGGCAGATGTCGGGCCTGTCGGGCGGCGAGTTTCAGCGCGTTCTGCTGGCGCGCGCGCTTCTGGCACGGCCCGAAATCCTGATCCTCGACGAGCCGACCCAGGGGCTCGACCAGCCCGGGGTGGCGGCCTTCTATACGCTGATCGAAGACCTGAGGCGCGAGACGGGGTGCGCCGTTCTCTTGGTGAGCCACGACCTGCACGTCGTGATGCGGGCGACCGACCGGGTGATCTGCCTCAACGGTCATGTCTGTTGCGAGGGCAGCCCCGATGCGGTGCGCGCCGCGCCAGAGTATCAGGCGCTGTTCGGCGATGGCACGCGGGGCGCGCTGGCGCTTTACCAGCATCACCACGACCACAGCCACGATCACGTTCATTGAGCCGCCCATGCTTGACGATTTCCTGATCCGCGCCGCCCTTGCCGGGGCCGCCGTCGCCCTGGTGGCGGGGCCGCTTGGCGCCTTCGTCATCTGGCGGCGGATGGCCTATTTCGGGGATGCGACGGCGCATGCCGCCGTTCTGGGCGTCGCGCTGGCGCTGGCTTTCGAGGCGTCGGTTTTCGCAGGCACCCTTGTGGTGGCACTTGCAATGGCCGTCACGGCGGTGCGGCTGAAGGGGCGCGGGCATGCGATGGATGCGATCCTTGGCGTTCTGTCGCATTCGGCGCTGGCGATCGGGCTTGTCGCGATTTCCCTGGTGCCGGCGGTGCGGGTGGATCTGACGGCATGGCTGTTCGGCGATATCCTGTCGGTCTCGCGCGCCGATCTCGCCGTGATCTGGGGCGCGGCGGTGGTGGCGCTCGGGCTTCTCGTCTGGCGCTGGCGGCCGCTTCTGACCGCGACGCTGAACACCGAGCTTGCGGCAGCCTCGGGGATCGATCCGAGGCGGGAGGATCTGACATTGACACTTGCGCTTGCGCTTGTGGTGGCGCTGGCGCTGAAGGTGGTGGGGGCGCTTCTGATCGCGGCGATGCTGATCGTGCCCGCCGCCGCGGCACGGAGCCTTGCGCGCACGCCCGAGGGCATGGCGCTTGGGGCGACGGTGATCGGGCTCGCCTCCGTCGCGCTGGGGCTTCAGGGATCGCTTCGGTTCGATACGCCCGCCGGGCCGTCGATCGTGACAGCGGCGGCGGTGTTCTTCGTGCTGTCCTTCGTGTTCGGGCCGCTTCTCAGGGCAGTGCGTTCGCACGGGCGATGAGATCGACGCCCATCTGGCCGAACAGATCGACGTAATCGAGGCAGACCCAGTTTTCGGCGATCTTGCCGCGCGGCCCGGTGAAATCGCAGCGGTAGAAATCCATCACCCGGAGCGTCAGCGCCTTGCCCGTAGCCGGGACGCCCAGGTAATCGCCCTGGTGCGTCATGGTCATCGAGGGCCAGCCGGAGACGGCGGCATAGTTGCCATCGCCGATCCGGCAGTAATGGTTGCCGCCCTTGCGGTCGGGGAAGGCGTGGAGGAAGGCGGCGCGGTGATCGTCGACGAAGCCTTGCCACCGGTAGGTGGAGCCGATGCCGCCCGGGCCGTACCAGAGCATTTCGTCGTGCCACACCCCGTCGTCCCCGGTCTGGCCGGGGGAGGCGCTGGTGTCGGGATCGAAAACGTGAAGGTCCGACAGCATGGCCTGCACGAGATCGAGGCTTGCCCGGCCGTCGCCCGTCCCGGGGCAGACACCGTCATGGGTGGCGGGGCCGGGGAAGAGCATTTCGGTTCCGAGGTCGGGCGGAAAGGGGTTGCGGCCCGCCTGGCGGGCGAGATCGGGAAGGTCGAAGAGGATTTTCGCCTCGGTGATCCGCCCGCCCTCGATGCGGTAGAACTCGCCGGAGCGCAGTAAGGCGAGGCGGCCGGAGGGGCGGAGCCCGAAAAGCGGCGCGGCGAAGGTGCCCACGTAATGGGTGAGGATCACGACCCAGCGGCCGCCCGGATCGCGGATGTTGTCGCCGCCGATCACGATCTCGTCGCGGCGGCGAAGCCCCGTCATGGCGGCGCGGAGGGGGGCCACGAATCCCCCGACGATCGCGTCGCGCCCCTCGAGCTGGTTGACGGGGGCCGCCACGTCCCAGATCGCGTCTTCCGCGATGAGACCCGTGGCCTCCACCGCCCCGCCGGGGCTTTCTGGGGAGAAGAGGCGATCAAGCCCCGTCGCAATTTCTGCCCTGAAATCAGACATTAACCTGCTGCCTTCCGAATTTCTCGACGCTCTGCCGAAAAAACTCTTGGCAAACCTGCACGCCCAAGTCTAGCCTTTTTGCAAACGTGTGCAAAATGCACCGTCAGGGGGGTCGCGATGGCCGAAATTCAACTTCGCAACGTGTCGAAGCGATGGGGATCCTTCGTTGGTGTGGCGAATTTCGATCTGACGATCGCGGATGAGGAGTTTCTTGTGCTGCTCGGCCCCTCGGGCTGCGGCAAGACGACGACGATGCGGATGATCGCGGGGCTCGAGGAGGCGACCGAGGGCGAAATCGTGATCGACGGGCGCGTCGTCAATGACCTTGATCCGAAGGACCGGGACATCGCGATGGTGTTTCAATCCTACGGCCTTTACCCGAACATGAACGTTTACGAGAACATCCGCTTCCCGCTGAAGGTGCGGAAGGTGCCCGAGGCGGAACACGAGACCCGGGTGATGAAGGCGGCGGCGATGGTGGAGCTTGAGCCGTTCCTGCACCGCAAGCCCGCCGAACTGTCGGGCGGGCAGCGGCAGCGCGTGGCGCTGGCGCGCGCCATCGTGCGGGAGCCGAACGTGTTTCTGATGGACGAGCCGCTGTCGAACCTCGACGCGAAGCTGCGCGTGTCGACCCGGGCGCAGATCAAGAACCTGAGCCACGAACTGAAGGTGACGACGATCTATGTCACCCATGACCAGATCGAGGCGATGACGCTGGCCGACCGGGTGGTGATCATGAAACAGGGGGTCGTGCAGCAGGTGGGCACGCCCGTCGATATCTATGACAACCCGGCCAACACCTTTGTCGCGGGGTTCATCGGGTCCCCCGCGATGAACCTGATGGACGGCGATCTGAAGGACGGCACCTTCACCGGCCAGAACGTGACGATCCAAGGGCTTTCGGGGCCGAACGGCGCGGTGACGCTGGGCTTTCGGGCCGAGGATGCGGCGATCGCGGATGGCCCGGCCGAGATCGAGGCCAAGGTTTATACGATGGAGCTTCTGGGCGATGCGACGATGATCACCGTGCGCGCGGGCGGGGCGCTTGTCAGTGTGAAGGCCCATAAGGAGTACCGCGCCGAGATCGGCGATACCGTGCGCCTCTCGGTGCCTGCCGAAATCTGCCACCTGTTCGACAGCCAGGACGGCCGGAGGATCGGGGCGGCGTGACATGACCAGGCGTCGCGCGGACGCGCGGGGCCGAACTGAAATGGGGTGCGGGCTTCGAAGACGCACCCGTTGAAACCAGGGAGTGACCCAAACGATGATCTTCAGACACCTACTTCTTGCCGGGGCTGCGAGCCTTGCCATGGCCGCAGCCGCACAGGCCGACTGCGCGTTCGAGAACACCCAGGAAGTGACCATGCTGTCGGCCGGGTTCGAGGCGTGGAAATCGGTGACGGATGCGATGGCGGAATGCGGGAATGTCAACGCGGAGCTTGACCAGGAATTCCGCACCAAGCAGCCCGCCGCCTTTGCGGCGAACCCCTCGCTCTACCAGCTCGGCGGCGTGTCGAACGGCACGATCACGCCGCTGCTGGCGGAAGGCACGATCCGGCCCCTGGACGATCTGGTCGCGAAATACGGCGGCGGCCTTTCGCCCAACCAGCTGATCAAGGTGGACGGCAAGACCATGGCCATCGCGATGATGGTGAACACCCAGCACATGATGTACCGCAAGGATATCTTCGAGGATCTGGGGATCGACGTGCCGGCGACGTGGGACGACGTGCTGGCCGCGGCCGAGACGATCAAGGCGGCGGGTGTCGTCGACTATCCGCTGGGCGCCACGATGCAGTCGGGCTGGAACCTCGCGCAGGATTTCAACAACATGTTCCTGGGTTTCGGCGGCACCTTCGTGAACGCCGATTCGACGCCTGCGGTGAATTCCGAGGCCGGAATGAAGGCGCTGGAGATGATGAAGGCGCTGACGGCCTATATGGATCCCGAATACCTCGTGTCGGATTCCACCTATGTTCAGCAGCAGTTCCAGCAGGGCAAGATCGCGATGGCGAACCTCTGGGCCAGCCGCGGATCGGCCATGGATGACCCCAATGAAAGCCAGGTCGTCGGCAAGGTTGGTGCTGCCGCCGCGCCGCTGGCGATGGAGGGCGGGGCGCCCGCCACCACGCTGTGGTGGGATGGTATCGTGGTGGCCGCGAATATCAGCGACGAAGAGGCCGACAACGCCTTCCGCGTGGCGATGGAAGGGCTCGACACAGATATGGTGACCGAGAACAACGCCGACGCCATCTGGCTGATCCAGGGCTATCAACCGAACGATATGGCCCAGGGCGCGATCGCGACCGCCACGGCCTCGCCCGCGCCGGCCCCCTATCCCTCGACTGCGCAGATGGGGCTGATGCACACCGCGCTTGGCAACGAGCTTCCGGCCTTCTTCACCGGCGAGCGTTCGGCCCAGGCGACGCTCGAGGCGATCGAGGCGGCCTATACGACCGCCGCGCAGGAAGCCGGTATCCTGAAATAAGCCAGACCTCCGCGGGCGGCCCCTGCCGCCCGCGGCCCGCATCACCCCGGGGGACCGTCAGATGAAATTCCGCACCTTCGCGATGTTCGTCGGGCCATCGGTGTTCCTGATGCTTCTGTTCATCGCGGCCCCCCTTGTTTCCGTCTTCCTGCAATCCTTTCAGATCACCCAGCCCGTTCTGGAGGTGCAGGAGGTGGAAACCTGTACGCCGGGCTTCCTGACCCAGACCTGCACGGTGGAGACGAAGACGGTGCCGGTGCTGGATGAGGCCGGGAACGTTCTGACCACCACCGAATGGGTGGGGTTCCTGAGCTATCAGCGGGTGTTGCAGCTTGACCGGGTGAAAGCCGCGATATCGTCGGGCAACTGGGGCGAGATCCTGACGATCGATTTCTGGAAGGCGCTGCGGTTCACGCTGACCTTCACGCTTTTCACCCTGCCTTTCGTGATTGGCGTGGGGCTGGCCATCGCAGTGGTCGTGAACAATCTGACCAAATCGCTGAAAGGCCCGGTGATCTTCATCTCGCTTCTGCCCTTCATCATCACGCCGGTGATCGGGGCGCTCTCGATCCGGTGGCTGTTCTATGGCGACGGGATCGTGACCGTCTGGCTCGAGGCGCTGATGAACACCGATCTGTCGATTGCCGCCAATGGCTGGGCCGTCGAATTCCTGATGATGTTCTACCGCGTCTGGCACGTGGCGCCGTTCGCCTTCGTGATCTTCTATGCCGGGCTTCAGACGGTGAACCAGGATACGCTGGAGAGCGCGATCATCGACGGGGCGTCGCGGTGGGACAGGATGCGCTATGTCGTGATCCCGCACCTGATGCCGCTGATCATCTTCATCACGCTCATTCACCTGATGGATGCCTACCGCGCCTTCGAAGAGGTCGTGGGCTTTTCGAGCCAGGCGCAGAGGATCACGCTGCAATGGCTGACCTACGATTTCATGGTGCCGGACGATGCGGGCAACCGGGCGATCAGCCGGGCCTCGGCGAGCGCGATGCTGACGATGATCGGGATCATCATCATCCTGCTGCCGCCGCTGCGCCGGACCTGGCGCGATCAAAAGGGAGGCTAGGAGATGTCGACGCCCAAGGCCCTTGCACAGCCCGCCTCGCTGAAACTCGCCTCGAACGCGTTTCTGATCTTCTGGATCTTCCTGGCGGCCTTTCCGCTGTTCTGGATCCTTGCGATGAGCTTCAAGGCGCCGGTGGATGCGTTTTCATCGAACGCGCTTGACGTGATCTTCGGGCCCGAGACGCTGGCCGACGGGAACGGATTGTCGATCCTCGACATCGTGGCGGGGGTGGCGGTGCTTTTCGTCACCGCCCGCGCGGCGGTGGCCTGGCTGATGCCGATGGCGGCGGGCGAGGGGATCCTGCAGAAGATCTTCAGCTGGCTGGTGATCTGCATCGGATTCGCCGCGATGTTCGTTCTGGTGTTCTTCTTTATTCTGCCGCTTGTGATGGGGCCGGTGAACGACATCGCGGGGGTTCTGGGCCGCCCGGTTCTGGGGCTGACGACGGAGCATTATCACGCGGTCTGGGTGGAGAACGAGTTCTGGCGGAACTTCCGGAACTCCCTGATCGTGACGGCGGGGGTGGTGACGATATCGCTGACCGTGGGCACGCTGGCGGGCTATGGGCTTGCGCGGTCGGGATCGAACCTCGCGTTCTGGATCCTGATCATCGCGCTTGTCTTCCGGGCCCTGCCGCATTCGGTGCTTGTTGCAGGCTACCTGCCCGTCTTCATCAATTCCGCCGAGATCCTGAAACCCATCCTCGGGGAAAAAGCCCCCACGCTTTACGGCCAGCCCCTTGCGGTGATCGCGGTGCTGGTATCGATCAACCAGCCGTTCACGATCTGGATGCTGCGCTCGTTCTTCCAGAACATCCCCGTCGATCTGGACGAAAGCGCGCGGGTCGACGGATGCACGCATTTCCAGGCATTCCGCTGGGTGATCATGCCGGTGATGTGGCCCGGCGTGATCACCACGGGCCTTTTTTCGTTCCTGCTGGCCTATAACGATTTTCTCGTCACATCCCTGCTTCTCGATGCGCAGAACCAGACGATGGTTCCGGCGATCGCGGGCTATTTTAACCGCGAGACGACGACCACCGATCAGGTCGAGGCGGTGGCCGCCGCCGTGTCGATTACCGCACCCCTTTTCCTTCTCGTCATGGTATTCCAGAGGCAGATCGTGAGCGGGCTGACCGCGGGGGCCGTGAAAGGGTGAGGTGAATGGGGCTGACTGTGACGGTGGGGGTGCCGGCGGAGGGTGACGGGGCCGCGGAGATCGAGGCCGATATGAAGGCGATCAACGCCGCGCTGAAGGAGGCGGGGCACCGGACGCACAAGGAGCCAGGGAAAGGCGAGGTGTGGTCGGCGGACGGGTATTTCTATTACGGCCTTCATGCCGCGCGGGAGGTGGCCGCGCGGCTGGTTTACGGAGAGCCGATTCCCCGGGACCGGCCGATCACCGGCAAGGAAAGCCCGACCGCCGAACGGCATTACGCCGAGCTTCTGGAGCGTCTGCTGGAGGCCCCGGCGGTTGGGTTTCTGAAGCGGCTGTTCGGGGGTGGCCCGGCGCTTCACGACTATGCGCATCTTGCCTGTCATTCCGATGCCGAGGGCTATTACGTGCCGGTGGATTTCAAGGCACCGGTCATCCCGCGCGAGATCGCGGCGGGGACGAAGCACCTCTGGCCCCTGGGATCGAGCCAGCGGCTTCTGGACGAGACGACGCGGCTGGCCCGGGCGCTGGAGATCCCCGAAGGGATGGGCCACGGGGACGCTGAGCTTCAGCGCTGGCTGGAAGGGGCCGACGACACGCCCGAGGCGCTGTGGCAGGCGCATCCCATCGCCGCCTATTCCTGTCTGATGCTGCGCGAGGCGGCGCAGCGTTCGGTGGCCGCGAAGGCGGCGATCCGGTTCTGCTAGGCGGCGGATGGGCGAGCGTGTGACATCCCTCGACGTGGCCCGGCTGGCCGGTGTGAGCCGTTCGGCGGTGAGCCGGGCCTTCACGCCGGGGGCCAGCGTGTCGAAAGGGACGGCGGCGAAGGTGCGCGCGGCGGCCGAGCAGCTCGGCTATCGCCCGAACGTGCTGGCGCGGTCGCTTCTGACGGGCCGGAGCCGGGTGATCGGGCTGGTGGTGGCCTATCTCGACGGGCATTTCTATCCCGGCGTGGTGGAGAAACTGTCGAACGCGTTTCAGGCGGAAGGCTATCACGTGCTGATCTTCATGGCCTCGCGCGATGCCGGGAACCTCGACCAGGTGGCGCGCGAGATGATGGATTACCAGGTGGATGCGCTGGTTCTGGCCTCGGTCGAGATGACATCGGACATCACGCGGCAATGCCGCGACACGGGGGTGCCCGTGATCCTGTTCAACCGGCGTCAGGAACAGGCGGGCGAGCTTGCCGTCGTCTCGGACAACCAGCAGGGCGGGCGGCTGGTGGCGGCGCATTTCGCCGCGCTGGGGCGGCGGCGGATCGGGTATATCGCGGGGCTCGACAGCGCCTCGACCCAGCGGGACCGGGAGGCGGGTTTCGTCGCGGGGCTGGAGGAGGCGGGGCTGCGGCTTCACGCCCGGGCGAGCGGCGCGTTCCGGCCCGATCAGGCGCGGGACGCGACGGTTGAGATGTTCGGGCGGGCGGACCGGCCCGATGCCGTCTTCGTGGCGTCGGACGCGATGGCGCTGGCGGTGATGGATACGCTGCGGTTCGAGTTGGGCCTGAACGTGCCCGGGGACGTGGCGGTGGCCGGGTTCGACGATGTGCCGATCGCGGGCTGGCCGTCTTACCGGCTGACCTCGGTCCGGCAGGATGTGGACGGGATGGTGGCCGATACGGTGCGGCTGACCATCGCGCGGGTCGAGGGACGGCCGGAGCCCGCGCCGTTGCCCCGGCCCGTGACGCTGTCGGTGCGCGTCTCCACCACCGGGTAGCGGGGGCGCTGCCCCCGTCCCGGGCAGGGCCCGGGACTCCCCCGGAGTATTTTCGCCAAAATGAAGCTTAGAGCGTCGTCCCGAAAACCTGAATCGATGGGATTCCCACAGCGTTGATTTTGTGATTCACCATATTTGGAGGTGG
>NZ_JAWHTE010000044.1:0-22012 GCF_032586175.1 Ovoidimarina sediminis | reverse complement strand
CTCTTTCCACCAAACGAGTGCCGAAACCTCTTCAAGGCTGCCGGATATGTTGCAGATTAAATGGACGAGGCTCTAGAAGCCGGTCACAATTGTCTTTCCAAAGTTGCCGAGAAGCTCTCAAAAACGGGACTTCTGCCCAAAACTGCAGGAAACTCTCCATCGGTCTCCATGTTCAATATTAGGCCACAGTCCTCAGATATCCGGAGGCAGGTGCGGCCCATGGCATCGTTGCCGCTCTTTTCGGCGGCCTCCTGTCCCATTTCTTCGCATCGCCGCGCCATAGCCAAGTCCGCTTCGAAGGCTTCCTCGGGAGCGTAGGCCATTTGAACCTCAGGACTAGTTGACGGAACGGGCATCCAACCGTCGTGCGTGGCTCGTTTAACAATGGCCGTTCCGTAAAGCATTGACGCACCGCTTAGCCTCCAGGCGTTATCGGCTTCGATTTTTCGCCCCGAATGCCAAAGCATGAATGCGCGCATCATTGACTGCTCAACCAATGCGATCAGTTCGGCAAGAAGCGCAGCCACGGCCTTCGAGGTCTTGTCATCGTAGGCAACCGGCTCATGCTTTTGAATCTCCGCCCCCAACCAGTTCCGATACTCCTCACGCGGCTCCGCGGCCCGGTCAATGAAGGGCTTTGTCTCCCCATCGGCCACATCAAGCTCGTCGATCAGCGAGGCCAGGTTCCGCTCCATTCGGAGCTCTGAGCTCAGTATCGAAGCAACATCATGCCCCGGCCAAACCTAGTGAGCCGGAAGAGATAACTGCGCTCGGTGCGAAACGAGGTGATCAATGATGAGCATAGCATTCTTGAAGTCGACGGCATCAATGGCCGTGATCCGCTCAAGGAGTTCGCCGCGTTGCCATTGCCGAAGGGCAAGCATGTGTATGAACTGCTGATGGACGGCCGTTAGCTCCGCTCGCAGCAAGCGAAGTAAGCTGTCCGTTTCCGTCTTTTCCATAGATAAAGAGTATAACGCGGTGACCCGGATGTGTCTGCTCCACGCAATCGTGGGCTTGGCTTGCCGCAGTCAAAGCGTCTCGAAGATCAGCCTAGTTTAGGCGGTGAGTTCGCATGGCGGCCTGATACCCCGGCCTAAGTGACACTTCACCTGTCAGCCGAGCCAGGGATGGTCGGGTCCTGAACAGATCATCCTTGTTGTCAGACCATTCCGTTAGCATCGTCAGATAGAGATCAAGCGCAGTATGGCCCGATTCGAGAAAAGTGCCGTCTCCCGAGATCACATCTTCCATCACGTCGAAGAAATCTGCGAGGTCCTCGGCCGCCTTTTGCTCAACTTGGGCTATGGCTTCTTCGTCAACAGCATACCGCTCGGGATGCCCCTTTCGGGCGACCGTCATGTATCCTGATGTTGCCATTACGTTCAGCCAGAAGAAGAAGACGGATCGATCCGCGGTGCCGAGCCGAGGGACAAGGTCCGTCTCTGGGGATCTCTCGCCAAGGACCACGACTATGGCGGCCGATTCCCCAATTGTTCCGCCGTCTGGAAGCGTCAATGCCGGCACTCGGGCAGCCGGGTTCAGTCGCCTGTATTCGGGCATCTTGTGTTCACCCGCCGCCATGTCGACATGCTGTAGCCTGTAGGGAGCATCCATCTCTTCCAGGATCGCCTGGACGACAATTGAGCCGGCCATGTATTCCCAGTGTAATGTATACATACCTGTTCCTCCATAATCTTTAGTTCGGCAGGCGAAAGCGAACAGCCATGGCGAGTTTTCCCAATGATTTAATGTTCTCCGGCTGAATGCACGGCAGATTTTCTTGATCATTAGTAAAGCTTTCTTTTAGTTTTGCCGGATGCGCCTGACCCATCTAAACGCTCTTCGTGCCCTTGAGGCATCTTTGCGTCACAAGAGCTTCACAGGCGCTGCCGAAGAACTCGGGGTAACTCCCGCAGCTGTTGGGCAGCGGGTCAGGTCGCTAGAAGAGTATCTCGGGCGGCCGCTCCTACAAAGGACGAGAACCGGCGTTATTCCGTCCGATTAGGCGGTGAGGGTAGAGGCGCTTCTACATAGCGGAATGTCGTCGTTGTCGTCTGTGCTGGAACAACTCAGACTTGCTCATAGCGCGGACAGGCTTTCAGTGACCTTACCTGCCTCTTTCGCCGAGCATTGGCTCGCACCTTTGATTTGGGAGTTTTATCGTCGTCACGAGGACATCGATCTGCGGCTGGATGCATCGAACCGTGATGTCGATCTACTGGCAGAAGGCTTTGACTTCGCAATCCGATTTGGGCGGGCGACGTCTCCGCCCTTACAGGAAGTGCATATGTTCGAGGGTGCGGTCCTTCCAGTCTGCTCCCCGGACTTCCTAAAGCGTCACGCGATTCACCAAGACCTGCGGTCGCTCGACGGTATTCCGCTGATCCATGTCGAGAACCGCACAAGCGACCCTGGCTGGGTTGGGTTCGACGGCTGGGGCGCTGCATTCGGCTTCGACCCAGCCGGTCTCCGATCCGGCGTCAGGTACTCAAGCTTCAGTTCCGGCCTGAAGTCGGCGATCGACAGCCAGGGGCTGGTCATTTCTGGTGTCGTCGAGGCTTACAATGCCATCCGCGCTGGGACGCTCGTCGCGCCATTTGTTCCGGCGCTGCACTGCAAGACAGAGTTTTCGTACCGGCTAATTTGGGTCGCCGATAGGCCTCCGACAAATCTCGGGACTGACTTCATCGAGTGGGTTTTGGAAAAGGCAGAGACCTACAAGCGGGATGTGTCGGACTTCTTGCGGATGACCTGATCGATGACCGCTATGTCCCGCTACTCGGACATCAATCGCGAACTGGTGAGGGTCTGCATACGGCGAAAGCAGCCGTTCGGGTCCGAAACCGCGTTTCGACGGCCGCACATGACCCTTTCGCACAGAATAGCGGTCATCTGATCGTTTCACTCAGATGTCTCAGAAGAGCCCAAGGCCGACGCTCTCCCGGCAATTGCGAGCTCCCAAGCAGCGAGCGCTAGATTCGAGGCCTTAGTGTTGATCGGCGCCAGGATCTTCTAATGTCGCGGCGTGCACTGCAATTGGCTAGAGACTTGCCCCGACCCAGCATGACTGTGTTACCGTTGAGACAGGGGAGAGACGGTTTTGCGAAAACTTGCTGGGTTTCTTGTGGCCGATGCTGTCGGCTACAGCTCGAGAATTGAGGAGAACGAGACCAAGGCTCTTGCAGCTCTCGCGCGGACACGGGCAATCATCGATGAAGTCTTAGAGACGCATCGTGGTACTGTCTTCTCCACTGCGGGTGACAGCGTTTTGGCCGAGTTCTCTTCTGCTCTGGAGGCCACGAAGGCCGCTCTGGATATCCAACGGCGTCTGGCAAAGGTGCAGGAGGAGACGTTCCAGCTTCGGATCGGCGTGCATTTCGGGGATGTCGCCCAGCAGGGCGGCACATTCCTTGGCGACGGGGTGAACATCGCGGCGCGGCTGGAGCCACTTGCCCCGGTTGGTGGCGTGCTGATCACCGGAGTTGTGGCGGATCAAATCGTCGGGAAAACCGACGAGGATTTTACGTCCATCGGCAAGCAGAGCGTGAAGAACATCGCGCGTCCGCTCGAGCTTTTTTGTTGGCCGCCCGAAGCTATGCGGATCTATCGACGTCAAAGGCTGATGCGCTATTGGCCGTCTGCGTTCGCTGCCGCCCTTCTGATTGCCGGCCTGTCCGGGATCCTTTTCCTTAACGGTTCGTCGGATGATGGCATGCCTACTGGTCCGAGAATTGCCGTACTCCCATTTGACGAGTCCGGAACGACAGACGAGGAGGCTTTCTTCGCGGACGGGCTGAGCCGGGACATCAACGCCTATCTTTCGAAGTTCTCCAATCTCTTCGTCCTCTCGCCGAATTCGACACGCCAGTTCGCCGACGCAGATTGTCCGAAGATCCGGAACGAACTCGGTGCGGATTTTATCCTTTCGGGGACGGTGCGGCGGGGCGGAGAAGACCTTCGCGTCACAACGATCTTCACGGATGCGCGCGACTGTAAGCAACTGAACGCCCCCGGTCCGTTCACCCGAGATCTGTCCGCCCATAGCGTCATTGATCTGCAGATAGAGATCGCGCGGAAGGTTGTGGCGGAGATCGGCTCTGCTGATGCGCCGATCTTCGATGCAAAGCTCGCCCAGGCGATCGAGGCGAAGTCCCCCGAGAACCTGAGCGCCTACGAATGCGTACTCCTATCGTACTGGTTCTACGAGAATTTCGATCCCGATCGGCATCGACGGGCGCGGGACTGTCTGATCGGAGCAGTGCAGACCGACCCCGGTTATTCGCTCGCCTGGTCACGTCTCGCCTTCTCATTCATTGAGTCGGAGAAGTACGCCATCGATCGCTCGGATACTTGGGCTGAAGACAGCCTGGAGGCGGCGCAACGGGCCATAGATCTCGATGCCGCCAATCCTGATGCCTACTACGCCCTCGCAATTCGCAGCCAGATGGTGGGTGATCCTGCTTCAGTATTCGCGAATTATGCCCGGAAAGCGATAGAGCTTAATCCCAACGATTCTTTCGTTCTCGCTGATCTCGGCACTTGGATGGCCTATGCTGGACAGTGGGAAACTGGTAAGGACTGGGTGACAAGGGCGAAAGCCCTTAATCCCAAGCATCAGAGCTGGTGGGATTTCATCTGGCAGCTCGACGCCTACCTGCAGGGCGATTACGCGTCTTCCATAGAATATGCTCAATCCGTCAACCTACCGGGCAATTACATGGTGCAGGCCGCCCTAACCGCTGCCTACGCGATGAATGGCGATGGGGAGAAGGCCGAACAAACACTTCAAAAGGTTCTGGAACTAAAGCCAGACTATGCAGAAGACCCCGAGCAACCCTTCCGTGCGAGGGGTATGCAGCCGGAATTAATCGAGAAGCTGATCGAAGGTCTCGAGCGTGCGGGGCTCCAGGGCGGAGATTAGTTTTCTGCTCTAGCTTCAGGTCAAGTCTAATGGCTCGGCACATGTTCGCTTGGTCCCGCTTCTCGGTCATCTAGCCGCCGCGTAGCGAACGACCGCTTTCGGGAAACCGAGCTGCGCTGCAGCAATGAGCCCCCTGTTGGAAAGCGTTCCGGAGGATCACCCATGCCGCATGTGCATCGGTCCGGTTCGTCCGCATTCCGGTCATAGAGCCTCGTTCTGCGAAGGGGCGCTTCTGCCGAAAGCGGACCTTCGCATCCGGAGCAGCGGGTCGGCGACTGCCTATGGCCGTTTACCCGGATACCGGACATTCGGCGAAAATCCGTCAATGACCGATGTGCGGACGGAGCCGCCTGATGCTGATGCAGAGGAATTAGCCACCGCGTGGCGGCCGCATCGCTGAGCTGGTCGCGGCACGGCGGCGAATATTCCGCAAAGCGGCCGTTCATCACCGTCAAGCTAGCTAAAACCCAAACCGGCCGTTCGCTGCGAGCGGGATCAACGTCTCACAAGCGGACGAAGTAGACTTTAAGAATAATAGGAGTGTTGAGTAATCTACAGACAAGAAAGAGATTTCTCATTTACCTGAGATTTTGGGTAAGCTTAGTTAACAGGAGAATTGGCATCTGCAAGAGAGCTACTTACGGGAGTAAAGACACTGTCGGAGCTTGTATTTTTTTCTTGTGCGTCAATCACGCCAGTCTTGTTTTGGTTTGGAAGTCGCGGTTTCACATTGAAGTCAGTCGGTCGAACTTGGATTGTCGCAATCAGCTTTCCGTTTTTGTGGGCGCCAATTTTTGCCATTCTCATGGAGATTTTTAATTTAACAAGTTTAACGGTCGAAATTGGCGAGCGTTTGGTATGTATCACCAATGATGAATTTCAGGGCGGGTTATCGATTGATTGGGGCTGCATTAGGGCCGCTCGCCGCTTGACGAGTATAATCGAACAGACGATTATCTTTGCTCCCATGTTTGGAATAATATGGTTACTACCCCGATCACCCTTGGTTCGTGTGCTTCATATGGCCGCGATGTTGCCAGTCTTCTTGGTTGTAAGGTCGGTTTTGAGCGGTTTTGCACTTCTTTTTTCGGGCGAGCTCTAGCCGATTTTGTTGGACAAAGAGTTTCTTAGGTGCCGGGCGAATGGCTACTAAGGGCTCTGTGCTGTCGGTCGCGACGCCTTCGAGGTATGACCGGTCTTGGAAAGCGAACGGCTGGTTAAACCGTTCGCCCATTCTCAGATATCGATCTTTTCAGCGATGCTCAGCGCGTCTTCCAGTTCAACACCGAGGTATCGAACGGTGCTATCGACCTTCGAATGTCCAAGCAGCAGCTGTACGGCGCGCAGGTTTCCTGTCTTCCGATAGATCTGGGCTGCCTTCGTGCGCCTAAGGGAATGTGTGCCGTAGCCGCTCGGGTCGAGACCTATTGCTGACACCCAATCACGGACAAGCCGGGCATACTGGCGCGTCGACATGTGCGGCCGGCGATGAAGCCGGCTTGGGAAGAGATGGACGCATCCGCACATCTCGGGGCAGAAGATCCAGTGCTGGATCGAATCGCGCGTGTTTTCAGACACTTCGAACTGAACGGGCCGACCGGTCTTGCTCTGGATGACGGTGACACGCTCTCGGACACGTTCGCCAATAACGAGATCCGCAACCTTCAAGCGAACAAGGTCACAACCGCGCAGCTTGCTATCGATGGCCAAGTTGAACAGCGCCAGATCCCGGAGGTTGCCAGCGAGCTCAAGCCGGGCACGAATGGCCCAGACCTGCTTCGGGAGCAGCGGACGTTTCTGTCCGACTAGCCGACCCTTGTTCCATGGACCGCGCTTCGACGTGACTGTGGGTAGTTGGATCTTGGACATGAGCTTTCCTCAATCCAACCCTCCCGCACCAAGCGTCAACTTCGTGCCGACCGAACGATTCTAGCCCTTTGCCCGAATGTCTGGTTTCGAATCGCGGTCACAGCCGGCAATGCGGCAACGCCGCAAGGCGGCTCCGAGCCCGAAGCCGCCATTAATCTTCGTGAATGTTTCGCAAAATTTCAGGAAATCCTGGGCATTGCCAGATTAGGCCGCACGCAACGCGTTTTCGAGCGCAGGCAAAGCGACGATCAAACCGATCCGCGACGCTTCGTCGCGAAGATGTTTCAGCGCCGAGAGCACTTCTTCGCCGCTTGCACCCAAACCCCAATTCGTGAGGGCTCGTGCGCGCGATGAGTAGTAGTCTGACCAAGGCTGCACCTCTCCCGGTGGAAAGCCGGCAAGCGCGTCGGCGTATCTGATCACTTCGTCCCAATCACCTCGGTCGATCATGACCTCGAGCGCGTCGCGATAGAAGAAAAAATGGTTGTGACCTACGCATCCGCCTTCGATAACGGCATTCGCTTCGGCTATCGCCCGGTCGGCCTCGACAGGATCTTCCGTAATCCTTGCCAAATGGCCGAGCATTCTGGGACCACCGAAAGCAAGTCCCAGCTCCCTTGCCCCTGCGATTGCTGCTTTTACCGAGGCCAGTGCCTCTTCCTTCCGGCCCTGGCCATTCAGCCGAACACCCTGAAACGCCATGGCCTCTTGGCTGAAGCGCACGGATCCAAGCGCTTCTCCCAGCTCAAGAACTCGCTCCCCATGCTTTTCGGCTGCCTGCCAGTCGCCGAGTTCCGCGGCGGCGAAGAGGCACGCAGAACCCGCGTTGAGTTCAGCCCGTCTGTGCCCGACTCGTCGGGCCGCCGCGATTGTGTGTTCTCCCATCGACATCGCCTCTTGGAGTTCAAGCCGATAGATTTTTGTGTGACAGAGCTGCGCCGCGTTGGCGACCTCTGTCCAGCCATCACCGATCTGGCGACTAATCTCGATACAGCGCGCCAGCCGATCATGCGAGCTTTGCATCCGCCCGGCGACGTAAGCCGCGTCGCCGAGGCCACCCAATCCGCGCGCCTCACCACGAGCTGAGCCTATTTCATTCGCGTATTCGATACTCTTGCGATGACCGCTCTCGCAGCCGGCGATATCGCCCTTGGGGAACAAGAGATTGCCGCGTAGATGGTGCAGTCGCATCAGGGCGTCCGTCATTCCGTGGGCTTCGGCAATCGGCTGCGCTTCGTTGAGAAGCCCAAGTGCTTCGTCGATCTGCTCAATGATCCGCTTGCCTTCGGCAATCCCAAGGATCGCTAGGCAGCGCTCTATTTCGCTACCCTGCTTCGCGAAGGCTTCTTCATAGGCTTCGATTGAACGCTCGGGCTCGCCGAGCTCGCGAAGGATCTTTCCCAGGAGGACATTGAGAGCGAAAGAAGTCTCTCGCTCAGCCGCGAGTGCCACCCCCCGCTCGGCCAACCTCCGTGCGTGTTCCAAACGGAGCGCGCCCGCCTGGTCTTGCGCGGCGGCCCGGTAAGCATCGGCGGCGTCGGGATGCTCTGCGCGTTCCAAGTGCTCAGCCCGAAGCGGCAGATCGCTTTCTGCAAACCAATCGGCAGCAGCGAGATGGAGCTTGTTCCGCCGCGTTCGAAGAAGCGAGCCATAGACGCCGTCTCTGACAAGTGCATGGACAAACAGATAGTCAGTTTCTTGTTCCCTGACCAGTTGGTGCTTGACCAGTCTCTGACAATCGTATTCGCCATCGGCAATCAGGTGCTGAAGCGCGTCGAGCGAAAAGCGCTGACCTAGAACGGACGCTGCCTGAAGCGCGGACTTGTCGGCTTGCGGCAATCTGTCAAGCCGCGCTTGAACGATGCTTTGAACCGTTCCGGGCACTTTGACATCGCCTGCTTCCTCTGAGCTCCGAAGGAGTTGCTCGAGGAACAAGGGATTTCCTGCGGCGCGATCGATGCATGTTCTGGCAAATGTATCGGCAGCGCCAACGAACTGCTTAACCATCCCCATCGCGTCGTCGGCACTCAAGGGGCCAAGGTCCAGCGTCATAAGCGAAGTTCCTGCGACGCGCCCGCGCCAATCGGGGTCGATCGGGTCGCCCTCGATTCGCGATGTCATGAGGACAATAACCGGTAGATCCGCCACGCTGCGCCCAAGCTCAGCAATTTGGCGGAGCAGGAGCCTGTCGGCCCAGTGAAGGTCCTCGAAAACGACAACCAAGGGCCACCGAGCGCTCATAGCGCGGACCAGCGCCAAAAGCGCCTCGGTCTTGCCGACGTTGCGAGTCAGGTTGTCCATGGCGTCATAAAGCGCCCGGTTCTTGGCAGACTGCGGAAGGTCCAGAAGATCGTTGAGGTGCACTTCGTTCTCTGCTTCGACAGCTCCTTCCGCGATCACCCGACGCGCTGCCGCGCGCTTGTCGTCAACATCAGCATCTTCCGGCAGTTCGAGGAGGCCGCGCACCAGTGTCCTGATCGGGTCCTGCCCCTTACCGACGCCGAAGTCGAGGATCAGGGACCGGTGGCACGCAAAGCCCCGCTCGGCTGCAAGAATGCAGAACTCGTTCGTTGTGCGAGTTTTGCCGATCCCCGCGTCGCCCCTGATCTGCACTATTTGACCTTGCGAGCTGTCCTTGCATACCTCGAGTGCAATGCTGAATTGACGAAGCTCGGCAGTGCGTCCCACGAAAGAACGTTCAGCGGCCTCATCGGCATCGGCATTGGCATCGCGTCGCCCGACTGAATAGACGCGCACGGGGGCGGATAGACCCTTGACCGTAATCGACCCGATGTCTTTTGCCTTCAGCGGGCCGGTCACGGCGTGTCGTAACTGATCTGAGACGAAAACCTCGCCAGCCTTAGCCTTGTCGGTAAGCCGAGCCGCAAGGTTTACGGAGTCGCCAATTACGGTATAGTGAGCGTCCGGCCCAACGCCGCTTGCCACAACATCACCGCTTGCGACGCCGATATGTGCTTCGATCACCCGGCCGACGCGGTCGGAGATTCCAGGCATTGCTTCCTGTATTGCGACCGCTGCGCGCACTGCGCGTTCGGCGTCGTTGCCATGAGACACGGGCGCACCAAAAACGGCCATGACGCTATCGCCAACATGCTTATCGACGGTGCCGCCGAAGTCGCCGATGATGCCATCTGCTACCTCGAAGTATTCGGCCAATAGGGCGTGCAGCACTTCAGGGTCGATTGTCGAGGACAGCTTGGTGAACCCACAAAGATCGGAGAACAAGACGGTGACCTGTCGGCGTTCGCCTTCGAACTGCTTTGGGGCCTCATCGCACGCGGGGCTGGCAACCAATTCCGTTGCTTTCGAGTCTTTTCCGAGGGCCGCAATCGCGGTGAGCAGTTTTCGCCGGTGACCTACAGCCGTAACGCCGATTTCTTTCAGATCTTCAGCTGTGAGATCAGCCAGAACTTCGCCGTCTACCTGGTTGTCCGCAAATGCCGCCGCGTATTCCCCCAGACCGAGGCTTTCGAGCCAGGAGCCTACATCGATTTTCATACCATACCCCGTTAAGACTGCATCCGATGTTAAGCGGGATGTCGATGGGCGGTCCATGGAAATGGTTATTTGCGATAGTCAGCCGCATGGTCGCGCCCGCGCCGCCAACTTCCGTTTCCAATCGGTGCCGTATCCGCTTCTCGGACATCGAGCCTGCTCTGGGGAATGTTTGCTGCCGCCAGAAGCGGTCCTTCGTGATCGAACCGGCGGCTCGGCGACCGCAAGTGTCCGGTTAGCGCTGCAAAGTAGTCACCTGACTCAAATGCTCAGATGACCGGGAAGAGCCCGTTCCGGACATCAGCACCGATCCATGCTAGAGTCGCTTTGAGCGTGGTATTCATACATCTGGAAACCGTACTTTTCGGAGGACGGACGTATGATCATGCGTGTATTTCAGGTAGTCACCAGGCCCGGCAAGGAAGAGGAATTCGGGAGGTTCTTTCACGAGACAGCTATCCCATTGATGAAAGGGACGAAGGGGATCATTCAGGTGCTGCCGGGCGCCCCGCGACCAGACACCCCCGGTGAGTTCAGCTTTGTGATGGTCTGGGACAGCCTTGAGTCCCTGAAGGCATTCGTTGGGGAAGACTACCAAAGCCCTCACATTGATCCGGCGGAGGCCGAGCTTGTCGAGTCTCGCTCGATCAAACACTATGATCTCGTGGAATCCTGAAGCTGCCTCGGCGGCAGATTCCTCGCCAACTTCATGGCCGAAGATGTAACAAAGACCTCAATGAGACCTGCATCTCCTCCGGCCGCGTGCTGCTACAGCGAAAGCGCCTAACCCAGTTAACAATAATGAGAAAGCAGCTGGTACAGGGATGGGCGCAGGACCAGGGTCAGATCCGTTTGCAGCTACGCCGTATTGGATGTGATCGATTTCGATCCCGCCTGAAGAGTTTGAGATAAATAGGGAACCGATACCGCCCAGGTCAGATATTCCAAAGAAGCGATCGTCTCCCGTTGTCCCGCCAAACGTTCCATCGGGGATGCCAGTGAAAGTGTCTGTGAAAATTAGCGTGCTCGTTGCATCAAAGGCGCTGAAAGTTATGGTTCCGAAACCGTCAGTCCAGACCAAACCGGCAGCTGTGACCGCAGTGTCGAAGGTGAATGTGATACCTGTTGCGCCGGACCCTGAAAAGAACGATGAGCCCGCGAGACCACTGCCATCTATAGATCCATCGTCAGCATCGACGCTGTCAGTATTGCTGGCACTATAGGGCGCACCAGCACTGGCGGTAATTCCACCGTCTAGCGAAAGATCTTCAAACGTTTCAATGAATGTAGCCCCACCATCGTATAGACCGTCTGGAATGTCGGCCTCTGAGGTGTAAGGTGTTGGTCCAAAGAAAGTCGCTGCGCTTACGCTGCTCGCGAAAAGCGCTAGCCCGAGCGCCAATGAGACGCTTCCTTTGTTGATATAACCCATTGGATTTCCCCCCCAGAACCATATGAGTACGGCTGCACACACTACCGCCATTCAACACGGTATCACAAATCTTCTGAAATGTCACTTTCTGGACCCTTTCCCGTGGCAAGGCCGGATGCCTGTAGGGTTGGGTGTTGGCGAGTGAGAGTTGTGGTTTGGGCGGCAGCTTCGTCCGCGATCCGGACATCGGCTTCTCGATGTTCGCTGCGCCGACGACGAAGGACCGCTATTTATTCTGCGCCGCAACTGAGGCTTCAGTCGATTTCGTTGCTGCGTCCGCGAGTGTCAGGGCCAGGGCACTTCCGGTATGGGCTCTTCCCGGTCATCCGAGTCTTTTTGTCGGATGACTGCTTTTCCACGTTTAACGGCCATTGTTCCACTGGACTTGGTGCGCGAAGAGAGCGGTACTGTCTGTGTCGCGACGCACTTGGCGCTGTGTGCCGCCTTCTCCGCCCGGGCTTCGGGCTCTGCTCAGTAGCAGGATCAAATCCGACCTGTCTGAACAATATGGAGAAGGCCAGATGACACAGTCATCGAAACGCAAGACGAAGAGAGAACAACTCATTCAGATGCTGACCCGGAAATCCGGCGTCGACGTTGCCACGATCAGCGATAAGCTTGGCTGGCAGTCGCACACAACGCGAGCGGCACTGACAGGCCTGCGCAAGGCGGGATTCGAGATCTCCGCCGAGAAACCGGGGCAGGGGAACGCCCTGAGCTACCGCATCACGGCCCAACCGTCGGATGCCGCCTGATGGCGGACAATACGGACATAGCTGCGCGCTGGGCAGAACTCGGCCAGATGGATCGGGCAGCTCTGCGCGTGGCCTGGGCGGAGGCGTTTGGCGACGCCCCGCCGCACTTCCTGTCGATGATCTTCATGCGCAAGGCGCTGATCTGGCATGCCCAATGTCGGGCTTTTGGCGGTCTGACGACAGAGGTGAAGCGCGCCCTGAAATCCGTTGCCGGTGGCATGCAGGTCAGAGCTCCGGCGCCCGTTATCAAAACCGGCACGCAACTCGTTCGGGAATGGAACGGGCGGCGGTACCAGGTGGAGGTGCGGGACGATGGCTTCCTAATGAACGGCGACCACTACAAATCCCTGTCGGCCATCGCGCTCCAGATCACTGGCACCAGCTGGTCTGGACCGCGGTTCTTTGGCCTCAACGGCAGGGCAGGGACGGACGCATGAAGAAGATCCGCTGTGCCATCTACACCCGCAAGAGCTCAGAGGATGGATTGGAGCAAGAGTTCAACTCTCTCGATGCCCAGTACGAGGCCTGTGCCGCCTATATCGCCAGTCAGAAGGCGGAAGGCTGGGTGCTGCTGCCGGACAGGTACGACGATGGTGGACTCTCGGGCGGCAGCATGGAGCGCCCGGGTTTGCAGCGCCTGCTCGCTGACATCGATCGCGGTGCCGTGGATCAGATCCTTGTTTACAAGATCGACCGCCTCACGCGCTCGCTGGCGGACTTCGCCAAGATGGTCGAACGGCTGGATGCGGCGGGCACGTCGTTTATCTCGGTCACGCAATCGTTCAACACGGCCACAAGCATGGGGCGGCTGACACTGAACATGCTGCTGTCCTTCGCCCAGTTCGAGCGTGAGGTCACCGCGGAGCGCATCCGCGACAAGATCGCAGCCTCGAAGAAAAAGGGGCTCTGGATGGGTGCGACGGTGCCATTGGGCTACGCTGCTGATGGCCGGTCTCTGAAGATCGCCGAAACCGATGCCGAGGTGATCCGCACGATCTATGATCTCTATCTAAACCACCGGAACGCACGCGTCGTCAAAGAAGCGGTTGATGCCCTCGGCCTGAAGACGCCCATCAGAGAGCTTATCTCAGGCAGGGTGAAAGGCGGCGCGCCCTTCAGCTACGGTCACATCCACTACATCCTGACCAACCCGGTTTATGCCAGTCGCATCCGGCACCATGCAAAAGTTTATCCGGGCCAACACCCGCCGCTGATTGCTCCGAAGGTCTGGGACAGCATTCAGGATCAGCTTCAGGGGGATGCCGCCAAGGATCGAACCTTCACCAAGCGGAACCGCAAGGGCGCCAAAGTCTCTGCCTCGCCGCTGGCTGGCAAGATCGTCGACCAGACCGGCGATCGCCTGACGCCAAGTCACTCGAAAACCGCCAAAGGCCGCAAGCTCAGATACTATGTATCGCATCGGCTGGTGCGCGGAACGGCGCCACGCGATCCATCGGGGTGGCGGTTGCCGGCACCCGAGTTGGAAGACAAGGTGGCGGATCTGATCCGGGGTCATCTCAAAACGCCCGAAGTGCATGCAAGCATCCTTGTGGATGCAACGACAGATGAAACCGCCAGGATCGCAATCCGATTGTCCCGACTGACTGCGGTTGAGACTGCGGCAGACAAAGATGCGAAACGTCCCTGCTTCAAACTGGTAGAACGCATCGAAATCAAACCCGGCGAGATTGGCATTGCGCTCTCAGCCGAGCATCTTGCGCAGCACCTCGAAGTGGACGCCGCACGCATCAACGAAGACCTGCTTTCCTTCGCGGCCCAGTTCCGTCACCGCAAGCGTGGCGTCGAAACCAGGCTCATTATCGGCGACGCGCAGCCAGAGATCGATACAACTTTGCTACGCAATATCGCCCGTGCGCATCGCTACTTCGATCTGGTCCGGTCGGGAAAGACCTTCACCGAGATCGCCAAGGCGGAAGGCGTCTCGAAACGCCGGGTTCAGCAACTCATCGAACTGGCGTTCCTGGCACCGGACGTGATCAGAGCCGTCCGCGAAGGCCGGCAGCCGGTTGGTATGACGTCCGACCGGCTGAAGCGTTATGCCTTCTCGCCGATCTGGTCTGAGCAGCGCAACGCCTTCGCCGCATTGTAAGCCACTGCATCAAAATCAATTCTTACGTCTGCGGCGCTGATCGTCGCTGGCTTCGGCCTCCTGCAATGTGCCACTGGGCTATGACTGCACGAAGGGCGATTCTACCACCATCACATTTGCCCAAACTGCTACCGCGGAAATGGCGATTCCAGACTTTTTGGGGAAACGGCCAGAATATCGGAAATCGGCCGGTCTGGGGTGTTTTGTTACCTCAGAATAGACCCGAAACCACGGGCAGAAAGATAAAGAAATACATGATAGCAATGGCTTATAGGGTGCTGGCTGTGCAGCCAGTCTGGAGCTATCCGGTCTGACCTAATTTTCCCTGGTAACAGGGAAATTTACAGGGAAATTCGAAAAACTCGGTAGAAAAGTAGCCTTCGGCTCCGAGAATTCTGTGCCAAGTCAGAGAGTTCGGGTTTGAAGCGCCGTTACAGGAACAGGGAATAACAGGTAATTTCTCGGTCACCCCTCGAATTCGAGCCCGACACGCCGCGCTACCGAAACCAGGTCTTGCCTTGCAAACTCTTGGCGGCGGCCCGTGATCCATCTGGCAGTCTGCATTCGCCTGCGAAACTGCCGTTCAGCTCGGGCAATAGGTGTGCTCCGTATCGGCCGAACAGGCCCTTTAAAGCACACACGCTTGAACCAGGCGACTAGTCAAGCGCAGACGTTTAGTTCGGGCGCCAGGGTTGGCAAACGGATTGAAGGTCAATGTGTTATATCTTGATCTTCGAGTTTGGCTGCGCTAACCATTTCGCATATCGGCGCGCTTGGCCAGGCATTTAGCGTACCGACCAATAGCGACGGCTACCACAACTTCTGTCCTGGCGCAGCGACATCCTCGCGATCTCAAAATCTTGGAGACGAAAATGAACGAATGGAGGCCGTTGTGGTCACCAAGAAGGAGTCGCAGTCTGCCAAGTTTCCGCCTTCCAGGCGGAACGACCCGGTCCCGGTTATTGAAATCATCTATCGCAGAACCGATGAGCTGAAACGCAGCCCGCACCGGGTGCGGAAGGTCAAAAGGAAGCACGTCAGGCGGATCCAGGCCTCCATAGAGCGGTTTGGCTTCTCCCAGCCAATTCTGGTTCGTGGTGACGAGATCGTTGACGGGTGCACGCGCGCCGCCGCTGCCGAAAACATGGGTCTGGACGCAATCCCCTGTATCGACGTGTCTCATCTCTCGGATGACGACATTCGACTTCTCCGGATCACCATCAACAAGCTCCAGGAGCGGGGCGCATGGGACGAGCCCGCACTGAAGCTCGAACTGGCCCATCAGCTCGAATTCAATCAGGACATCTCGGTTGCAGGCTTCGAGGCCTGGGAGGTCGACGCCGTGCTTGAGATCGGGGCAGGGGAAGATCTAGCAGACGAAACCGACACCTCCTTTGATACTCCCGATTAAGATGCCCCTGCGATCACGCGCCCGGGCGATCTCTGGTGCCTTGGCGATCATCGCATCCTGTGTGGTAACGCCCGCTCCGAGGCCGATATTGCACGCCTCCTCGATGGTCAGCTTGTCGCACTGGTTTTCACCGACCCTCCCTACGGCGTCCCGATCAATGGCCATGTCTCCTCAAGCGGTCGCCATCCCGAGTTCCATGAGGGATCGGGTGAGATGTCGTCGAAGCAGATGGAGGATTTTCTTGCGATTACGATCGGCAACGCGGCATCCATCTTAGTTGTGGGCGGGCTCGTCTATATCTTCATGGACTGGCGCCACCTCGACGAACTCTCGGCCGCCCTCAAGCGCTGCGCGCTGGAACACATTCAGACCTGCGTCTGGGCCAAGGAGCATCCCGGAATGGGGTCGTTCTATCGTTCTCAGCACGAGCATGTCTACATCGCGAGAAAGCCCGGTGCGACCCATCGCAACAATATCGAGCTTGGTGCGCATGGCCGTAACCGGAGCAACCTCTGGCAATTCGCCGGCGCGACCGGGGGCAGGGCGGATGATGCAGACGATTTCACCGTCCATCCGACGGTCAAGCCAGTCAAGCTGATCGAGGAAGCCATTCTCGATGTCACTATGGCGGGCGAGACCGTGTTCGATCCGTTTCTGGGCAGCGGATCGACGCTTCTCGCCGCCGAACGCACGCAGCGCCGCTGCTTCGGTCTCGAAGTTTCCGCCGTCTACGTCGATCTGGCGATCCGCCGCTGGCAGGCGATGACCGGCAAGGCGGCTGTGCATGCGCAGACCGGCACACCCTTCGACAGGCTTCTTCAACAGGAAACTGAACCCGAACCCCCTATCGAGGAGGACTTCTGATGTCTGATGACGACCAAAACGACGGCGGAGGCTACGGCAAGCCGCCGAAGGAATACCAGTTCAAGCCTGGACAGAGCGGCAATCCGAATGGCCGCCCGAAGGGCAGCAAGAACACCCACCACATCCTTTCAAAGATCCTCGGCGAGAAGATCCCGATGACCGACGCAGGGAAGAAGATCGTCGTCACAAAGTTTGAGGCGGCGGTTCGCGTGCTGGTGAACAAGGCGTTCGAGGGGAGCCCTCAGTCTCTGAAATTGCTCTTCGAGGTAAAAAAAGACTTCGAGGCATCGAGCTCGGAACAGGTCGCAAACCCGTTCACCGATGCGGACTATGACGTTCTAATGGAGGAACTCGATTGGCTTGAAGAGGTCCGTGCGGCCCATAGCACGGAGGCGTCCGATGATCCCGAATGACGACGTCTACCGGATTCTTATCCATTCCCGGCTTCGAGCATTTCTCGGGCGCTCATTTCGCTCGCTGAACCCAGGCAAACAGCTTTCTGATGCGTATTACTTGCGCGGGCTTTGCCACGCGCTTGAGCGGGTTGAACGCGGCGAGATCCAGCGGCTAATTATCGAGGTCGCGCCGCGCCACCTCAAGTCAACAATTGCAAGCATTGTCTATCCTGCCTGGGTAATTGGTCGGGATCCAACAAAGCGGGTTGTGTGCGTCAGCTACAGCAACGATTTGGCGCAGTCGTTCAGCTACAAGTGCCGCAGCTTGATGCAGGAGCCGCTCTACAAGTCATGCTTCCCGGCCATGCAATTTGATCAAGGGAAAAACGCAGTAACCGAATTCCACACTCTTCAGAAGGGATTTCGGTTGGCGACGTCAATGCAGGGGGGAATCACCGGCAAAGGTGGGGATCTCGTTGTTATCGACGATCCCATGAAGGCGCAGGATACGTACTCAGAGGCAGCGCGAGATGCTGTTTTCGAGACATACCAAACTACCATCGCGACCCGCCTCGATGATCAAAAGACCGGAGCAATCGTTATTGTCGGCCAGCGCTTGCATGAAGACGATCTCCTTGGTCGTTTGAAGCAAAGCGGCACCTGGGAGGTATTGAGTTATCCTGCGCTCGCCATAGAAGAGCAGATCATCGATCTCGGCGATGACATGGTGTTTATTAGGCAGCCGAACGATCCTCTCGATCCGCGTCGTATCGGACGTGAGGAGCTGGAGAAAATTCGGGCAGAGATTGGCAATCTGGCCTTTGAGGCGGAGTACCAACAGCGTCCTGTTCTACCTGGCGGAAACCTCATTAAGCTGGAGTGGTTCAAGGCCATCGACCAGCCGCTGGAGAGAGCGCAATATGAGGCCGTAATTCAGAGCTGGGACACCGCAGCTGTTCCAGGCGAGTCGAATGACTACACGGTTTGTACGACTTGGGGCATAATTGGCCCCCACGTCGACTTGCTCGACGTCTTCCGTAAGCAGCTCTTGTATCCTGAAATCCTACAATCAGCGCTCGTGCTTCGAGAAAAATGGAAGCCAAACCTGATCGTTATCGAAAAGGCGGTGACCGGGCTGTCGCTCAAGCCAGATCTTAACAGAATAGGTGTCTTGGAAGCATTCTGGCTTCCGCCGGAAAAAGGCAAGGTGGAACGAATGATTGCCCAGTCAGCAAAGATCGAGGGAGGGCAAGTGCGTTTGCCAAAGGCCGCGCATTTTCTGGAGGCCTTTAAGGCTGAGGTCGCGGCATTTCCGAAGGGGAAGTACGACGATCAGGTCGACAGCATGTCTCAAGTCCTAAGGGCCTTGGATATCCGGCATCACACGATCCGACACTGCAGCAGATTTAAGGGGTAGCTTCATTCTCTCACGCCTGCGCGACTTTCTTGAGAAGACCCTGCAAGCGTGGGTAAGAAAGCAATGCGCAGCGCGGTCGGCCTGAGGCTGTCGTGACGGAACAACATCTCTCCTGCGGTGCTGCATTGAGAGAGATCGGTGCTGCCGACGGGTAGGAAACAGTACGCTAGCTATATAAACGGGGTGTGAACTCGCACTTTCCGTTCTGAAGGTGGGAGCGGGCGATGCTCCGCTTCCAGCGGATGCGAAGTTTGCAAACCCTCGCCGCTGTTCAGGCCTCGATCACCAAGCATTTCAACGCAGAACGCAATCTCACGTCCCGAGCCATACGTACCTCAGCGATTGACCGGCATTCAGTTGGTCGCAGGCGAGGCACTTGAGCCTGTATGGCCTGAGAATATGCGACTATATTTTCGCCCGCGCAGCATAAGGGAAAGTAACACTGCCCTAGGAGAGACAGGATTGCATTCGTCTGACACCAACCGTCGCGCCGTTGTGCGCGCCATCGGATCAGCCGAGAATGCCTCTCGCTGCAGTGTAGATCTCACGATGTCGCGCGTAGATCTCTTCGTAGCGGGCGACATTGGCGGGGATCGGTTCGACGGATCGGCCAGGACGGACCATGGCCGCGATGCCCTCGTCGATGGTTGCGAAGTGTCCCGCGCCGAAACCGGCGAGCACGGCCGAGCCCGTCGAAGGCGCGTCGGCAGAGGCCGGGATGCGAACCGGCAGGCCCGAGGTGTCGGCATGGATCTGCATCCAGAGGTCGGAGGCCGCGGCCCCACCGCCCACTGTCATCTCGGTGCTCGTGTAGCCCGCTCGCCCGAAGGCATCGAGGATGGCGCGGGTGCCGAAGCCGATCCCTTCCATGATCGCGCGGAAGATGTGGTGTTTCTCATGGGCGAGTGTGAGCCCGAGGATCGCGCCGCGCGACAGGGGATCGGTATAGGGCGTGCGGTTGCCCTGGAAGTGATCCTGCACCAGAAGCCCGTCGGAGCCGGGTTCGAGGGCGGCGGCCTTGGCGTTCAGTTCGTCAAAATCGAGCCCACCGGTGAGCCGCCCGAGCCAGTTGATGATCGAGCCGGTGGAGGTTTGCCCGCCTTCCACGATCCAGCGGCCTGGGTAGACGATATCGGCATAAGCGCCCCAGACGCCTGGGGCGGAAAGCGGCGCTTCCGTCACGCCGAACTGGAGGTGGGAGGAGCCGGTGATCAGCGCAAGCTGCCCCGGCTGGGCCACGCCAAGGCCGATCATCCCGATCAGCGCATCGGCGCCGCCTTGGACGACCCTGACCGATTGCGGCAGGCCCAGCGCGTCGGCGGCAGCGGCGGTGAGCGTGCCGATCACCTCGCCGGGGGCGAGAACTTCGGGGGGCCATTTGTCGAGCAGCGCGCCGAGGCCCAGGCTTTCGGCCAGCGTCACAGGCCAGCCGCCGTGATCGGCGCGATAGTGCCAGCGGAGCCCCGCGTTATCGAGGCTCGCCGCCCAGCGGCCGGTGAGCCGGTAGGTCAGGAAATCCTGATACTCGCAAATCCGGAAGGCGCGGTCGAACACCTCGGGCTCGTTGCGCTTGAGCCAGAGCGCCTTTGGCAGCATCCATTCCGCCGAGACGGGGCCTTCGCCTGCACCGTTCAGCATCAGCGCGGGGTCGCCCGTGGTGAGCATCGCGTCGGTCTCTGCATGGGCGCGGACATCCATCCAGATGAGCGCGGGGCGCAGAGCCTGGCCTGCTTCGTCGAGGGCGACGACCGTGCAGGAAGTGGTGGCGTAGGCGATGGCTTCGATCGCGGCGGGATCAATCCCTGCCGCCGCGATGGCCGCGCGGCTGGCGGTGACGAAGTTGGCCCACCAGTCTTCGGGGTTTTGTTCGGCCCGCGCGCCGGGGGAGAACTTCGTCTCGTAGGGTTCGGCATGGCTGGCGATGCAGTTGCCGGAAAGATCGTAAACCCGCGCCCGAAGGCTTTCGGTGCCGCCGTCGGCAGTGAGGAAGTAGGTCATCCATGTACCTCTGATTTGTTGGGGCCTGGTACCGGCTAAGGTGGTGCACAACGGGTGATGGCCGCGCGGCGGCGGGCAAAGTCTGGATTGCGCGCCCCTGCATCAGTCGAACCCCGAGAGAACGATCTTGCCCATCGCCGTCCCACTTTCGAGCCGAGTATGCGCGCGCCGGAGGTTTGCGGCGGTGATGGCGCCGAAATGTTCGGCTGCGGTGGAGCGGATGCGCCCGCCCTCCACCAATGCGGCAAGTTCGTTCAGGATCTCCCCCTGGCGCGACATGTCCGGGGTGGCGAAGCGGCTGCGGGTGAACATGAGCTCCCAATGCACCGAGGCCGATTTCGCCTTGAAGGCCTTTAGGTCGAAGCCCTGGGGATCGTCGATCAACCCGTAGCGCCCCTGGGGTGCGAGGATCTCCGCTGCCGCGGCGGCATGTGTGGCGGACTGCGTCGTCGAAAAGACGAAGGACGGGGCGCCGATGCCGAGGGCGGCGACCCCGGCGGCCAGCGGCGCGCTGTGATCGACCACGTGGTGGGCGCCCATGGCGAGCACCCAGTCGCGGGTCTGGGGGCGAGAGGCCGTTGCAATCACCTGAAGCCCCGTCAGCGCGCGGGCAAGCTGGATCGCGATAGAGCCGACGCCGCCGGAGCCGCCGATGATCAGGATTGCCTCGGCCCCGCCGGGCACCGCGCGTGCTACGTCGAGACGATCGAAGAGCATTTCGTGGGCGGTAAGCGCGGTGAGCGGCAGCGCCGCCGCATCGGCGGCGGCGAGGCCCGCGGGCGCGCGCCCGGCAAGGCGCTCATCGACGCAGGTGAATTCGGCGTTGCTGCCCGGCCGGTCAATCGCGCCGGCGAACCAGACCCTGTCGCCCGGTGCAAAGAGCCGTGCTTTCGCCCCGGTTTCCACCACCTCGCCCACGCCGTCCCAGCCGAGGACGCCGGGGGCGTCCGCTGGTGGCGGTTGTTTCTGGCGGATCTTGTAGTCGACCGGGTTGACCGACACCGCCTCGATCCGGACGAGCAGATCGCGCGCCCGGGGCGAAGGCTGGTCGATCGAGAAATCGATCAGCGCCTCTACATCATCGATCGGCAGGCATTTTGTGTAGCCCACGGCTTTCATGCAACTGTTCCTCCTCTGCCCGGGCCGGACCGCCTCCCCGCTGGGGGCGATCCGAAGTCGGTGCAAGGGCGCGTGCAGGCGCCCCGGCGCGCCGGTGTCAGCCCGTATGATGCACCTCGGCGAGTTTGTAGACGGGGGTGTCGATCCCTTCCATCCGCGCCTTCAACTGGAGCGACAGGAACTGCGAGTAATGGCGGGACTG
>NZ_JAWHTE010000043.1:0-22682 GCF_032586175.1 Ovoidimarina sediminis | reverse complement strand
CATCATCGCCAGACCTCCCTTGCCTCGGGAGAAGTGAATCAGGAGCTAAAGCCTCACTCAAGCCGAGTTTTTCAACACAATCAGCTCAACGCAGTCATCTGAGTCTTTTCACCAGATGTCTGGTCTGGGGTGTAGAGCAGTCATCGAAGGACAACGATGCGCGTTTTGGGCGCGAAGGACCGCCATACGGACAAGGTCGCCATCTATTTGTAACAGTCCATTGTGAGTTTCTGAACCTTGCGCGGACGACACGTCTTTGTCCTCAGGACCGGCTTCGCAAGATTTTTTTGGCAACTTGGAATGTTGTGTAACCTGAAGTCGCACCTGGAGGGAGGATTCGGGCAATGGCTGGAAATGGCAAACATGAAAATGAGGGCATCTGGGATTCAGCGGCTCCGGGCTGGGCAAAATGGGAAGCCGCTTTGATGGGCGCCGCCGCCGAGGCTACGGAACAAATGCTGGATGCGGCCAACGTAGAAATGGGAATGAAAGTATTGGACCTCGCCTGTGGCGCAGGCAGCCAAACGATTCAAGCGGCGAAGCGTGTTGGGCCGACTGGCCGGGTGGTTGCAAACGACATCGCGTCGAAAATGTTGACCTTTGCGACATCAAACGCCGCCGACGCGGGACTGACCAATGTCGAAACGCTGCACGGACCGGCGGAAGACCTTTCCGAAAGCGGGCTGTGCGTCGATGCGGCAACCTGCCGGCTTGGCCTGATGCTGTTTCAGTCGCCTCAAGACGCGCTCTCAGCCGTGCGAAATGTTCTAGTTGAAAACGGGCGTTTCGCTGTGCTTGTGGTGGGGTCGCCGCAGGACAATCCACTGTTTTCAAGGACCATGATTATCGCTCTAAAACATGCAGGGAAGACCCCGCCGCCGCCGGGGTCACCAGGGCTGTTTGCACTGTCCGATCCTGCGAGACTAGAAAGCCTATTTCAAGCGGCGGGATATATTGACACCAGGGTCGAAGAGGTCGCCGTCCGATTGTCCATCGCATCGGTCGATGACGCGATAACCATGATGCAAGAAGCTTTTGGTGCCTATCGCGCCGTGCTAGGGGATCTGGACGACAAAGCACGCGATCTGGCTTGGGCCGAAATCAGGGACTGCATCGAACAATTTTCGGACCAAGGCAACGTCAGTTCGAATATGACCTTCCTGCTGGCTTCCGGTTCGAACGCGCCAACCTGATGATCCCGAGTGTCCGAACGGCAAAGCGACAAGCACTTTCGGCTCCGGACGGTGTTGAATTTGCCGAATGGCGAAGTCAGCAATGGGCTCTTCCCGGTCATCTGAGTATCCGTGTTTGGTCAAGGCGCAACGGGCGACCAACTTCGTTTATCTCGTAGGAGCGCGTTTGCGAGGATGACGAGCTTTCGCATGACGGCAGTAATGGCGACCTTGGCTGGTTTGCCGCTGTCTGTGAGTCTGGCGTAGATGCGTTTGAAGTCGGGGTTTGTCCTGATGGCGGTGAGCGCCGGCATGTAAAGGGCTTCTCGCAGGTGCGCGCGTCCACCCCGGATGAAGGTGCTGGCAGACGAATTCGAACACGTCTCCGTTATGGCAGTCGGACTGCCCCTTACACCGCGCAGAGACCGCGCCACTCGGCCAGAGCAGCGGCACGGTTGGCCTTGAAGTGCGGTCGGCTGGAGAGGCTGCGTTCCTGATTAAAGTGGTTCGAAACGGAGGCGTGGACGGCGGCGAATTTCTGAAGACTTCGCATGCGCCGGAACCGAAGCATTGCCCGCTCCCGTCGTCGGAACGGAAGGTGTGAATTCTCTGCGCGATTGTTGAGCCAGCGACCTGTTTCCTGCCGTTCGCTCGATCCAATTTCCTTCAGAGCGGCACCATAGGACCGGAGCATGTCCGTCACGATCACCTCAGGCTGACCGTGCCTCCGCATTGCTTTCTTTAGGAATTTCAAAGCTGCCTTCTTGTCGCGTGTCTTCGTCACGAAGCTTTCGAGCACCTCGCCTTCGTGGTCCACTGCCCGCCAGAGATAGTGCCGCTCACCGTTGATCTTCACGAATATCTCGTCGAGGTGCCATCGCCAGCCGCTCGATTTCATCCCTTCGATCCGCCGCTTCCGGAGCTCGGACGCGAACTTCGGACCGAAACGATGCCACCAGAACCGCACGGTTTCGTGGCTGATCTCAACACCGCGCTCGTGTAGCAGATCTTCGACGTTGCGGAGGGAGAGCGGGAACCGGACGTACATCATAACCGCCAGGCGGATGATCTCGGGACTGGTTTTGAACCACTTGAATGGACTGTCTTTGGTCATTGGCAGACGCTAGCCAGCACCCGGCCCCGCCTCAAGCTAGGTTTCTCTGACAGAGCCCAGTCATGCACTAGCTCTCAACTTGGACCGATCAGATGGGGCTGCTCAGTTCAGCGGTAGGGAATTCGGAAGAACGTGAAGCTGTTCGTCTGGGTGATTACGGGCGCTCCCGTTTCCGCCATTAGGCTTGCCATTGCGGCACTTCCCGTCGGACAGGCCACAAGATCGGCCGCATCGTCGAGGAAATCGACAGTGAACGCCGTTTCGCCGACAAGCTGGCATTCATCTGCAGCGTTTCGGAAACCACGAACGAAGTTCAGCTCCGGGTCAGGCTCGCTGATCGCGACCTCTGGAGTGGTTTCGACGCATCCCGTCACGGTCAGGACCAAAACGCAGGCACATATGGAACGCATGACCTTTTCGAGGCGCCTTTCCATAAATTCTACTCCCACTCTGCACCTGCGCTGCGCCAGACCATTTCATCTGCATCCCAAACACTGGCCACGACGCAGGGCGTTGGGTTGATCCCACCACATTGTGAGCCATGCACACCCGACAAAAGCACGCGGAATGGGCCAATGTTCGCCATGTCCCACCCCTGATTGAGAAGCGAAAACATACGATCCTTGATCAGGAAGTGAGACATGCAACCGCCTGTCCCGCAATAGAGCGACACAGCGGTGGAACAGGCAAACCCCGCCTCGTCCAGAACCCAGTCCCGGTGGATGTCTCCATCGAGATCGACGCGGTGAATGGCTCCCAATTCAAGGGCGAACTGTCCATTTTCGAAATCGGAGCATGCCTGCTGCGCGGCCTCGACTTTTTCAAGAAGCTGTGTGGGCAGACCGGACAAGTCCTGCGCATGGGCCGAAGCAGCGTTAAGAGCTGCGGAGATCGCACAGAAAACAACCACTCTTGTGCCGGCACCAGCGCGTTGCCTCTTTTCAGCTAGTCGGCTCGCCATGTCTGTGTTTCCGGCCTTCTCATGCGGCTCAATTGCACTGATCGTAGTTGTAATCGCCAAACTCGATCCAGTTCCGGCCCCCATCGCTGAAGACGAGGAACTCTGACCTATCTTCACCCAAGAGCGCCAGCTGGAAGCCTGCTGGTGGTTCGGAGTTTCCGAAGAAGCTATATGAGGTCATCGCCCGAACGGTCTCACCATTTACGGTCACAATGGCATCCCACTGGTCGCCTGATTGACCTACTATCGCGTATTCGATGACCCTCTGCACGGCACCGCCACCGCAATACACAATGCCTTCTGGCGCTTCCATGCCCTGTGATGTCGACGCGTTGGCGCCGCAGGACTCGCGCAGGGATCTGACCGCTGCAGACGATCCTTTGAGCGTAAAGATGCCATAAGAGACATCCTGATCAGCCATCGAAAGGTTCAGAACGGCGTTCTGCGCAATCTGATCCAAAACGAAATCATAGTCGCCCTGATCGAAGAAACGGACCTCAACAGGATAGTTGTCGACGAGCGAGATATCCGCATTCACTGATCCTGCCTGAAACGCACCTACCTCGGTCGAACCATCCTTCATGAACCGAAAAGACAGGCCCTGCTTGGAGATAATATCCTGCGAGTCCTCATAGCCTGCTGGCGCAAAACGGACCCGGTCGCATTGCAACTCCAGAGTCATGTCGCCCGTCTGAATGAAGGCGTTGGCATTGGGCGGCCCACTGAAATTCCAGTCAGCCATGGCAGGAGATGACATCATGAATGTGAGGACTGTGCCGGTAATCAGATGTGTCTTCATGAGTAACCTCCAAGCAACTAAGCCACAGTTCGTCATTCCGCCGCGAAAGCACTGATGATCCACGTCATAAGTTCAAGCTGCGGGTGGACCATATTCATTTGTACCTTCCTGTGACGGTCGGCTTAGCCACCAGATCATCAGCACAGAGAGTATCAGTTGGAGAACTCCCACAACCATCAAACCGGTGACGCCAAGTAGAGCCGCTGGGCCTCTCAATGCTTCAGGGTCGTCAGCCCCTTGCTCGAGGACTGAAAATACAGCGATGCCACTGAACAACATGAACATGGTCGCGATGCTCAGTGCTGCAGGCAAAAGCAAGTACCAGCCTGGTCTTCCGGTGTCATGCAGTCGACGCCATCCAGCGGCAAGCATGGGTACGACAACGGCAAGTTGGAATATCGGGGTGAGGACTTGGCTGCTCTCTCCAGTTTCTGGATCCATGCCGAACAGGGAGGCGTCGATAACTGCCAAGACAACGCTCACGACAATCACGAACAACACAAACCACCAGTACTCGGACCGCACCGCGCGCCCCGAAAAAACAAAGTATTTCCCGAGGCACGTCTTGGTGGCTTCAACGAAACCCATGTTCGCGTTCTCCCTGAGTACGTTGACGGGTACTTTCTGACACGAGGAGACATCTTGCAAGCTTTGGTCAACCTACTCAGATGCTGCACCTGCAACGGGCTGCTTCGTCCTGTGTGGATGGCTCCTGCGAGTCAAGACATTTCTGATGTGATCGGTGCGGTTTCAGAAGCGGTCTTGTGTCCGGCCTGTTGACGCGGTGCATGTGACCGCTGGCCCTGATGGGTTCCGCAAACCGAGTCCCATCCTGCATATCGAACAGAGATCGCTCAGGACAAAGCACGGGGTGTCTCGGTCTCCGGTCTGATCCGTATTCCATCACATCACTGGTCTTGCCGTTCGTTGTTCCAGATCCTCAGGTGGCGCGCAGTCGGTAGTTCTCACCGCGCGAGAGGACCGCCCAGACGATCCTTGCAGTCTTGTTCGCCATTGCCACTGCGGCAAGCTTTGCGGGCTTGCGGTCCAGGATCGACGAGAACCATGGATCGTATGCCTCGGGCCTGCGCTTGATCTGCTTGATCCGGGAGGTCATGCCGACAACAAGCAGGCGCCGGATGTACCTGTCACCCATCTTGGAAACCCGTCCTAGCCGCTCCTTGCCGCCGCTGGATCGGTTGAGAGGTGTGAGGCCGAGCCAGGCCGCGAGATCCCGGCCGCTTCTGAACTGGTGGGCCGATCCGATCGTGGCAGCGATCGCCGATGCTGTGATCGGCCCAACGCCGGGTATAGTCTGCAAGCGTGCAATGTTCGGATCGTGCTTTGCCAGCGCCGCTATCTGCCGGCCGTAGGACGCCACCCGCACGTGAAGAGCCACAAGGGCGTCGCACAGATCGTCGATCACCCCGTGCGCATCCTCTGGGAGGGCCGTGGATGCCTGGCTGCTTCCGTGTCGCGCAAAGCGGATGGCATGCCCGACGCCTTTCGGCAGCACGATCCCGAACTCGGCCAACAGCCCTCTCAGCATGTTGATGGTCTGAGTTCTCTGGCGGACGATCAGGTCACGCGCACGATGCAGCGACAAGATCGCCTGCTGTTCGCGGGACTTCACCTCGACAAACCGCATGGTCGGTCGTGTGACCGCTTCGCAGATCGCCTCCGCATCCGCTGCGTCCGACTTCCCACGCTTAACGTATGGCTTCACATACGACGGAGGGATCAGACGCACCTGATGTCCCAGCCGTGTCAGCTCACGCGCCCAGTGATGGCTCGTCGAACAGGCCTCCATTCCCACGACGCAAGGCTCAAGCCGCTCGAAGAACCTGAGCATCTGGGCTCGGCGCAAAGACCGGTTGAAGGCAACAGTTCCTGCAGAAGTTATGCCGTGGACCTGGAAGACGTTCTTGGCCAGATCAAGACCGACAGTGGTAACTTGCATGGGGTGGCTCCTCTCTCGCAGATGACAACACATGCATCTTGGCGCATCACGACGCCGTTGGAGCAGGAGCCATCCTCCCCATTTGCTTCTCGGACATCGAGCCTTTTCCTGCGAAGGCACGCTTTCGGCAGAAGCGGCCGTCCATGGCCGAAACCGCGTCTCGACGGCCACGAACGACCGCCTACAGCAACACAGCAGTCATCTGAGACAAACGATCAGATGACCGCGTTGAGCCGATTGTGTTGAAAAAGTCGGCGTCCCGCCTGAAAGGGACGGATTGGCAAGACTTCTTCCCGCGAAAGCGCCCTATCGCAAACTACGTTTGCTTAATGGCTACTTGCGAGAACAAAGTTCCAGAGTGGCAAACTTCGAGCCTCAGAGTATTTCAACACAATCAGTCCGGAGCAATCGTCGGTGCCAAGTTAAGGGCGCGCTAAAGATAAATACTGAACGAGACGGGAGATGCGCCCATCTTCGGTCAAGCCTAACATGTAGCTTTCGAAGCCAATCGTTTCATGCGGTACCGCCCTCAATGCTACGCTATCCGCTTTCCGGCTCACTCCGGCACGACTCCCGCGGACTGGAGCGCACCGGAGATCACTGCTGCGCCCAGTGCCATCAAGTTGCTGGAGGATGTGCCGAAGGCGACGAGCGAAACATCCTCACTCGCAGCGATGTCGGACTCATAGCCAAGCGTCTGGCCGCCGTGTCCCCAAAGATCCTGGCCCTTCAACGCCAAACCCAATCCGTAGCCCAACAATGCAGGATTCGTGGTCGGCACTGTCTCCTGCATCTCAGCAAGCGTATCGGGAGATTGAAAAAGACCACCGCGTACCAATGCTTCGATAAACACGTGCATGTCGTCCACGGTTGAGATGACACCACCGGCCGCCCATCCCTGGGACATGTTCCAATCGGTGGTCTCGTAATCTCTGCCGGCAAGGAAGGCTCGTGGCAGTCCAAATTCGGGTTTCGGGATCCCGTTCCAAAGATAGGTGCGCTCCATGCCGAGGGGGGCGAAAATCCGGGCCTCGTAAGACTTTGAAAGCGGACGCCCCTCAAGCGTCTCAATGACCATCCCAAGGAGCACATACCCGGTGTTGCTGTAGCTCCAGGAACCCTCCGCGCCCGGGGCGAAAACGGGCTCGCCGTGTTCGACAACAAAGTTGATCATCTCAGACGGCTCGAGGCTGCGTCGCAGGACATCGCGATCCGAGACGCCGCCCTCCATCAGCCCCGGTGTGCCGTCCGGAGCATTGTCGGTGTAGCTGAACACGCCCGCAGTATGCTGCGCAAGCTGACGAAGGGTTATCGCACCGCCGTTCGGAAGCCGGGATGCGATCTCGGGCAGGTGTCTCGACAGGGGATCGTCTAGCCCAAGCCGTCCTTCCTCGAAGAGTTGCAGAAGGACGACCGCAGTCATCATCTTGGTGTTGCTTCCGATCTGGAACGGCATTGCGCAATCCATCGGTGCACCAGCGAAAGGATCCGCGAAGCCGGCAGAGGCGACATACCGCCAATCTGCGCCGCGTACCGAAATCACTGCGCCGGCAGCAGAGCCGAAAGGGGACTCGAGTACCTGCAAGAGCACGGCGTCTAGCGCTTCCTCAACATCGGGAGGGGCTGAGGAAGCGGCCGAGCAACTGCCCTTCCCTGCCACGTCCGCGCCAGCGGTTTGTGCCTCGCCCATCGTGCCGACACCCAATATAAGTGCCAAGACCGTCAGGATCGAAGGGAGTGTCGTTGCTCGCATGTTCAAACCGCTCTTGCTATACATTTGCCTGAGACAAGCCGCACGCCACTTTTCGTACCGGCCTCATTGCACGTAGCGCATCAAGTCTTCTGCACGGTCTCGGCCGAGCTCGATCTTGCAGGAGTCAATCCCAATGCCGGTTCCGGAACCGCCGCCGAAGGTCGCTCCGACGTAGTCGCAATGCGCATCCCGATACGCCGACCAGGCCGCCTGTGACGCTTCGAGCGCGGGCACAGCCATGGCGCGGCCCGTAATCGTGTCCAGTTCTTCCGCGGAGCGCATCGCAAAGCCAAGGTATATGTCAACTGTCGCGTCTACCCGCTGAAGTGTCTCGGCAACGCATGCGCCGATCTCGACCTGGCTACTCCCACCGCACTCCGTTGCTGGATCAGCCAAAACAGCCCTTGGCATGCAAAGCGCAAAGAGCATCACCGCTACTAGAATCCTCATGACACCATCTCCGTTGATCGTCGAAAACTGGCGGAAGGGTCCGCCACCGCTACGAAAAAGCATAGGAACGCGCGCATTATTGAGAAAGAGAAAACCATGCGCGGACGGAGATGACACTGTGAGATCACTCATTCGAAAGCGGCAGCTTCATCCGCTTGGCAGACGTTTGGCGTAAATCGTTTGATGTCCGCTATGAGCCGATTGTGTTGAAAAACTCTGCAACTCGAAATTCGCGTTGAAAATCTGGAACTCTGTTCTGGCATATATCCTCATAGAAAACGTGGTTTGCCATTAGGAAAATTCGCGGGAAGATGTTCTGCCAATCCGACCTTCCGAGACGGGACACCGTGTTTTTCAACACAATCGGCCCACAGCGGACGCTCACTTCGCAAACGCGTTGGACCGAGGTGACTGGGAAGAGACCACTCGCCTGTCTGCGATCCAAGCCGGTTTCGTAGAGTTGTGGAGCCCCGGCAACAGAATTGATAGCGTTCACTTCAGCCGGTCACTTGGGATGCAGATGTGCCAGACGGCATCTACTTGATGTGATATTTGAGGAGGCGGGAAGACTTACCATCATCGGTTGCTACGAATAACATCGTTCCATCTTTGGACACGGCTATTCCCTCTGAGTTATGCACGCGTGACACGCGTTCACTCTCATCAGAGAATACCAGTTCGAACCGCAAGAACACCTCGCCATCGACCGGGCGAAAGAACACCGCCTTGCCAGTATCACTTAGAATCCAAAGAGCATCACGGGTTCGATCATAAGCGAGGCCGGACCCATCGGTCCGACGCGCGACCGACGATGCAAAGCCTACACCGGCATCCAGTGACACGACCTCCAGAACCTTGGTTAGTTCTGGTGAAATGCGGACCAACTGGGGCGGGTACTCGATCAAGACCAGAACTTCTCCCTCACGCCCGATGGCCAACCCTTCAGGACCGTCCTCGCCCAGACGGATTCCCGCGCCGCCTGTTACTCCGGAAATAGGATGGATTGTGTTAGTTTGACCACTGTCGGGGTCGATATCGATGATTGCTCGCATCTTTTCCGATAAAACCAGAAGGCGCTGTCGCTCAGGATCATATTCAACGCCTTCGAGATCCTGAACCTCGTGCGCAATTTCCTGACGGCTCAATATCCGCCCGTCGGCATGGACTGCGAAAAGGGCCGAAGTGTCATCACTGACGACGAAGAAACTGCTATCATCGCGGATCGACAGCCCCGACGGTTCTGTGAGGCCGGCCTCACGATGGTGAAGCCGGGTACTGTCAATGAAGGTAAGGCTCAATGGCGCGTCCTGAGCCGACGCCGCCATCGCAACGAGAATCGCACAAGCGAGTGCCGCTATTCGATATGCCAATCCTCAATCCCGCTGTCCGGCTTGGTCTGGTGCGCAGTCATCGTCTCGACCAATACCTCACGAGGGTTCACCTCGGACGTCGATAGCACGATCTCAGCAACCGGTTTGAACTTCGATTTTGTGACCGTTCGCGTCGCGAAACCCGCTGCTGACAGGGCGTCCCGTAATCTCGCGACCTTTTCTGTGAAATCCTCTGAGGTATCAAACTTGATCTCGACCGAGATGTGGGATTTCCGGGAGAATACGTATATCACCAGCGCCGCTGCGATCGTCAGAAGCAGGGCCATCACGGGCAGATCCAGACCGACAGACAGACCAATCAGCGCCACGAAGATCATCTGAGCAGTGTCCGAAGTGCTGAGTGTTTCCATCCTGAATCGGAACAGGCTACCGATTCCGAAGACGACAAAGCCGATCAGCACGCCGTGATGGATGACCAAAAAACCGACCACTAGGCCGATCAACGCATAAAGGAACATCGAGCGCGGCAAATCCCAGTCGTTGCTGCGACGGCGACGCGCTATGCTGCGCGGATGAAAGGCGAGGATAGCTGTCATCGCCATCGCCTCGACGAGACCGAGCAGGAACTCGATGACCTCTTCCAAGTCTCGCAACTGCGACCAGCCGCGGTCGTAAATGTCAAACTCGCTCGGGATCGTTATCGCACCCTCAACCGTCTGGGCGAGCGAGGGTGCGGCAAGGAAGGTTAGAGCAAGAAAAACTAGCAGTGTCTTTGTCACTCGCGGGTCTCCAAGTGGACAGATGGAAGTTCAGCCAAATCGACCCGGATGAGACTCCCCTTGAAGCCGTCGATCCGGGGTGGAAGAGTAGTTATGTCGAACTCGGTAGCGAAGTCAGGCGCGGCCCGGAAATCGATGAAAATATCTCCGGTTTTGACGTCGATATCGAGAAGGGTAAACCCGCGCGGGCCGCGGTCCGTTGCTCCGACAAGTCTCCGTGGGCTTGCACCGAGACAGGCCTGGCTCACATAGGCGATCCCTTCAGAAGCACCGGGATAGAACGAATGGTGATGACCGGAAAGATGAAGGTCGACACCCAGAGAGCCGAACGCCTCTGCCAGGTCTCGATCCCCGATGATCTCGGTTTCGCGGCCCTGGGCAAATTCCCACAAGGGAAGATGGCTGAAGGCGATACGCGCATCACCCGCGCCGTCGAGAGCGCTGCCGAGCTCCGCCATCTGGCCCGAAGAGAGCGGCCCGACCGTGGTCACGTCAAGCGACACGAAACGGACCCCTTCGACGTCGAAAGCATAGAAGAATGGGTAATCCTCGTCGGCGACAAACGTGACGTCCGGTTTCCTTTCACGCCACTCCTGCGCATAGATCGCGCGCTCCGCCACGAATTGCTCATAGGCCGAGGCATCGTGGTTTCCAGGCGTTACGGCCACCGGGATGCCGGCGGCTGCGAACGGATCGGTGACGGCTGCGTGGAAGGCCGACCACATCGCGCGCACCTCATCCGGGGCGAGGACAGGCGTTCGCTGCCCCGCAACCATGTCGCCCGTCACGAGGACAAGGTCCGGCTCGAGTTCAACGATCGCCGCCACCGCGTCCGATACATGGGCCTGGTAATCGGTCGAGCCGTAGGATCCGTTGAGGTCCGAGATTACGGCCACCTCCAACGCGGCAGCGGGTGATACGAAAAAGAGCGCGTAGGCGCCCGCAAGAATCGGGTTAGCCCGCATCGCAATCTACGTAATCGGGGGTCGTATCACCGGTAAGGAAGAAGCTCTTCGGGTTGAGATCGAAGATAAGGTCACCGCGTCGGCAACTTTCCTGCAGAATGCCTGTGGCCAGCCGCGTGTTTTTAACGACTTGGGAAACCTCTCCGTCGCTCAAGCCAAGGCTGTTCGCCGTCCATTGGTAGATCGGCCCCTGCGACTGCAGGTCTGCGTCTAGTGCCATAAGCTTCTGGTAGACCCCTGCGTCGAAGTGGCGGAGTTTCTCGAGCATCTGCGTCGACTTGGCGAAGTTTGCGTATTGAACCCGACCGCCCGCGTCGTTGTCGTTGAGGTTGGTGCGACGTATCAGCTGCGCATCTGCGGGTACGGTTCCGTCTCCCGCCTCGTGGTGCTTGGCCTTTTTGTGTTCGAGATCTCCCGCTTCGGCCCAATAGTAATAGGGCGTGAAGTCAATATTTCCGACCCGGTCCTGCTGGCTGAAGATGAAATCGAGCAGGACAATCTCGGACAACTCGCGCATCCAGTAGACCATCTGCTCCTCGCTGACATCCGGTCCAAGATCCTTCGAGATCGTGCTGTCTTTGCGACCTTCGCTCAGTCCACGCGCAATGGCATCACGTAGCGGTGCCTTGGTCCGAAGCGCGAGAAAGGCGGGCGTTTCCTGGAAATCGCGGTTCTGCCCTTTGCCCCAACCGGAGCGGCGCGTGCCATTGATCTCGGAGCCGTAGCGGTGCCCCGGGCTGAGGACCATGACACCGTAGATGCTACTCCGGTCGGCGGTGAAGAGATCGTCGGTCGGAGAATAGCGGGCCGGGTTGGCTTCGCTCTCAACCAGCCAGCGCCAGCCTTCGTGGTTCATCCGCGCGTGGTTGCCCGAGATTGCCAGGCCCGGTTTGGCGACCTCGGTCGCATGACGCTCCTTGTCCATCGAACGCCAGACCGCGACTGGGACCTTCACGGTCATGTCGAAGTGGCGTGAGAAGTGGTAGTAGAGGAGCGAAGACGGCGCGAAGGTGCCGCTAGTGCCCTTCTGGTTCATCGTGACCTTGAACTTCGCCAGATTGTCCTTGGCCAAATCTTTTGCCGACTTGCCCTCTTTGCACGCATTGCGCTCGAACGCAGCACGGTCGTTCGCGTAAGGCCCTTCGCTGATGTCGTAGACCATCATCCCTGGACTGGTGCTCCAGGTCTTGGGACAAAGGGCGACATCGGCAGCGTAGAAATTGATCGAACAGAAAGCGGCCTCGTCATCGAGGTCATCGGTGGAATATTCCGCGCCGGGGAGCGGGGTGATGCGGACGCAGCGTTCCGTCACGCCGTTCGGGCTTTGGTAGACGGTTGCGACGCCCTGGACTGCATCCGAGGCGACAACAGCTGTCGGGATGACAAAGGCTGCGAAAATAAGAACAAGGCGCATTTCGAGAGTCCTACTTGGGGCAAATCGCGGCGCGTTCGGCGTCGCTGATCGACAGGCTCTGGTCAATCGAGAAGCGCTCGAACTTTGCGTCGATCCACTTATCGCAACCACCAGAACAGGGGGCACCGTTACGCGCGTCGTTCCAGTACTCCTTTGCCCGCGCTTCGGACCAGCCGCAGAACTGAACCAGCGCCATTGCTGACAAAGCGCCTGACGAATGAACACCCCACATGCAATGGACATAAACCGGTCCGTCACCGCCTTTGATCACATCGTGGATTGCCTTCATGACATTCGCGGGTCTCGAGGACCGCGCAGATTGATAGTCGAAGTTGCCAGTTCCGCAGGATGTCGCCCCGTACTCGGTGTTCTTTCCGAAATCGGCGTAAAACCCTTTGGAGAAGCCGTCCGAACAGAGCGCCTGTCGTTGCAACGAGGAGAGGCCTGTTCGATCTCTGTCTCCACCCGAAAAACCCCCGCGATACAGCACCCCGTCAAGAACAGGACGAAAAAAAGCAGTGCCGTCAGGGGCGCCGGGATTGCTGCGTGCGAGCATTGCCGAGCGAGACGGACCACCATCGCGGGCAGTGACATCGGCATTGGCGATATTCCCAGTGCTCAAAGATGCGAACATGGCAAGTGCAACCGCCTTGAAGAAAGTCAATTTCACTGTTCTTCCCTCCCTTTCGTGAACGCCCCGCCACTTCATGTGGCGGGGCGTAGGCTTCAGAGAAAGCCCTCGTTCGTCATCGACATCGGACGCGTGGTCGAGCCGTCGCTGTAGGCGACGCACTGCCACGGTGCGCGCTGTGGTCCGACGCCGACAATGACCTCCGTTCCTGCCTCTGAAAAGCTCGACCGGATGACAGACACGTCGCCGTTGTTGGTCTCGATTGATACGCGCTGGAGGCATGCCTGCTCCGCCGCCGTCGGGGCCGATGATGCGGCGCCACTACCGGACTCCTCGACGCAACCCGCGAGAACGAACGCGGCAAAGAACGCCGCGGTAATCTTGATTGCCTTCATTTTCTTCCTCCTTGTTGAAGTTCGTTTCTTCGTGCCTACCCAATAACCCAGGAATACGTTGCCAGAACTGCGATCAGGACAGGTTGGTGCATGAGGTAGACGAAAAGACTGTGCTTTCCAGGCAGAGTTAGTAGCCGCGGCGGCGGCGCACTCCAGCGCGGCTCAAGCCGGGTGGGGTCAATCGCTTTCGCAAGCGCCATCCCGAGCAGGAATGGGGCAAGCCAAGGGACGATCGGAATGTAGTCGAGAGCCGGCGGGACCGTCGCGCCGAGCCCTGTCCAGGCCATCCAGCCGGGAAGGTCGAGACTGCGCCCTATGGCGACAGAAGCCCAAAGAACCGCGCCTGCCGCCGCCGTGCAGAATAGAGCGGACATCCGCAAGAAAAAAAGCCCGACGACGCTGGCCACCGCTATGGCGTGCAGAATCCCAAACTGAATCCAAGCCTGTGGCATTGCGAGGCGGGTCGCCAGTGATACCAAAACCGCCGCCCCGGCGACGACCGCGAAGCGTTTGGCCCACGCAGCGGGGCGAAGCCCGCGACCGTGCGAGAGAACCAGGCTCACCCCCGACAAAAGCAGGAAGGATCCTGCGACCAGTCGCGCGAGCATGGCCCAGAAGCCAACAAGCGTCGTTCCCTGAGGAACGAGCGCGAACATCTCCATGTCACGAACGAAATGAAAGGCAATCATGCCGCCAAGCGCCGCCGTCCGCGCAATGTCTAGCCATAGGAGACGGTTGCGTTCGTATTGTACCGTCGAGGCGCCTAGGCTTTCAGCGTGCAGCGCCATCGACGCTCCTTCTGCTATTAACACTTGCTCGCAGCTTGAAGTCGGCTCAAGACGTCGGTGATGTCGATGTGGATCTCTCACGGGATCGGGTCTTCGGGCAGAACGAATGTTGGGATAAGGTCCTTTTTGCAGTCCGTATTCGTTGGTTCGTTTGGTTGATCAAAAAAGGCTGCGGCGACGTCCTTTGCGCATTGCGAGAATAAGGTGGCCCCGTGTCCTGTATTCGGGAAACGTACGAATTGTGATCCAACAAGGCTGTTTTTAGCATGTTGCGCCCATGAAGATGCGGTCTGGATGTCGTTCGTTCCAGTGAAAACCATGACGGGAACGGACCCATCGCCAGTCACAGGCGCGTGGAAGTCCTCTCTGACGGAACCGGTCGGAAGTCCACCACACGCGCCAAGCTCGTAGGCCATTATGCGCGCTTCCCGCTGTGTCAGTCCGGGGATGCGGTAGTCGGCCATGCGAGCCAATGCGCGACCGCTGCTGTTGAACGGCACGGAATCATTGCAGGTAAAAAGGCGCAAGGCGAAGGCCAGTTCCTGGAGCTGCCGTGTATAGCGGTCCTCGTTCCGCAGCCGGCGATAGACATCGGCGATGTCGTCCGGAGTCATTGGTTCCACAAGCGCCATCAGGATCTCTGCATCAACTCCCGAGAAGTGTCGCTTTACGAACCGCCCGAGTTCGCCGGATGTCGCGGGGCGTAGTGGCAACGCGACGCGATCGGAGACATAATTAGCATCGAGGGTAGTGCTGTAAGGGACATCCTCGAGCTGGCGTACTGTCTGCAGAAACACAGCCGCTGGTGTCTCTTCCGCCTCGCTCGCCAAGTCCATTGCCTGTAAGGCCAGAGCCTCTGCACTTTGCTGGAGTGCATCGCTTTGTGAAGCAAGCGTGTTGGCGCGATTGAGCAGCAAACGCGCTGCAATGCTTGACGCTTCGAGTCGGTATGTAGGCGGCGCCGCAGTCTCAGCCTCGGCATAGAGCATGATATAAAGGGCCTCGTAGAGTTCAGTGTTGCCTTCCGCCAGATTGTGGATCATCCGAGGAAGATACCGAACGCGCCACTCCGTACCTGCCTGGTTCGCTGAAGAGAGGATCAACTGTTCCAAGGCCCGGCCCGTGACCAGAAACCCGCTCTCTGTCGTCAAAGGTTGCGACGAGAGCGCCGAGAACACACCGTTGAGCGTTTTAACGAGGTCGGGGTAGGCGTTGGCGCAGGACGGGTCCTCGAGGCACATTCCGTAGATGCCTAGGAATGCTTCCTCGTTGGTTTCGGGGAGGCGCTCGCGCCATGCCACATCCGTCGGCAGCACGGAATCGAGCAGGATAGCTCGCAGACCCGGAGGGCCCTGTCGAAGGACTTCCAGCCCGAGCCGCGTGCCGTAGGAATGGCCGTAGATATTGTACCGGTCAAAGCCGAGTGCCTCAGCAAGGCGAACGACATCGCGAGCATTGTTGACGGTGTTGTATTGTGACAAGTCCACCCCTTGCCCATTCAGATGAGCGGCGCACAGGGGGATCAGGTATTCACTCGCGGCAGCGCCCAGGTTCATGCCTGAGGCGTCGGCAATCTCATCGGCGGCTTCAAAGGCCGCATCGCCGTTGGCAGCGAAGACCTCGTTGCATTCGATCTCTCCTGGGGAGAACCCCGACCCACGCTGATCGAAAATAAAGATATCGCGGCGAGTGCGGAGGGTTGCCAGCCGTTCCGCGAGCACGTTCGTCATGCTGGCGAGTTCCCCTCCGCCGGGTCCGCCGTGTAGATAGATGACCGGATCGGTTGCTGGCGAGAGACTGGTCGACCGCAGTACTCCATACATCAACTCTATCTGCCGGCCTTCGGGATCATCGTAATCGGCGGGCACGCGGACGACACCGCACGCAAAGGTCTCGCCTTCGACTTCGGTCACTGTCTGGGCGACAACGTTAGGGCAGAGCACGCTTTCGACAGAATCCAATGTTTGCGCAACACTGGCGCTGACAATCAGCCCGCTGATCAACATAGTGGGGTAACCGATCGCTAGTAGCCGCATCATAGCTGTTGCCAACATTCCTTGCCGCATATCTGAACTACATTCCGCAGCAGGATGACCGAGATTCACCGCGCGATGACCAACTAGGGTGCGTCCGTACTACGGCCCATTAACTTGCAGCCGAACGAATTCGGTCCATTACTCCTTCGCAGTCGGATGCACTCCCCACTACGGCATCCGGTGCAGCTTCACCGGACATCTCGGCGAGGTCTGCCGCCGCGCGGGTCAGCACCTGGTCCACTTGTTCGGGCGTCAGAAGTCCCTCTTCCTGCGCAGCGATCACAGTCGAGCAAACACCTGCCGACATTCCCGTTGCAATGCCCACGCCCGCTGCCGTGCCGCCCATGATGGCTCCACCAAAAAATCCTCCGACAACCAGGCCAATCACCAGCCCAACAATTCCGATGATAACTTTACCCATATCTTCTCTCCCTACTCAGAAGCGGCGGCCCTCAGGGCCAGATCAAATTGAGGATGAACACGGCGGCACCAATTCCGAAGAACAGCGGCCAACTCCACCTTGGGCCACCCTCCTTGTGCGGCACATATAGACCCGCTTTGTGCATCCCGATCATGACGAGAAAAATTAGAACGCCCGTTACGAGCGCATGTGCTAGATCAAAGTGCATCCGACCCTCCCTTACTGAGTTTTTTGTTTGCCGGTTCTGCCGCCGTGATAGTAGCGGCAAAGCAATGTAAGGATTGCGAGATTAAGTAACGGTGCCAGAGCCGCTAGCCACGGGAGCCACGGTTCGGGGAATCCGTCAAGCCAAAGAACCCATGGCAGGCCAAGCGGTATCAGAAAGACGCCTGCCAAAGGGTCACGCTCCTGACCGAAAAGCCCGAAGGTTCCGATCAGGAGCAACGCCAGGGCAACGAGGTACAATACCCCGACGATCCGAATTGCCCACTTACACAGGATCAGCAATCTCCGGCAGGCAACATGGTGACATTGCTGTAGCGGCCGTCCGACGTGGTTATCGCGGCGCATGCACCTGTGGCACGGTTAAACCAGTAGCTTGTCAATCCATCGCTTCGGATCAATTCATAGCCAAGGTTCTGAATACCCATTTCGGCTTGCCCTGCGCGCGCACCTTCGAACGCAGTCAGATCAGTAGAGCTTCCAACACTGGGAGTTCCGGATGCGCTACTTCCAGTGTCTTCAACGCATCCGGTCAAAGCAAGCAGACCAGCAGATATAGCAAGTGTTTTCATCGTGTTCGCCATGGCGTCCCTTTGTTCCTTTCACTTGAAGTTTTTGCATTGTGAATAGCCGGCGGATGCTGGCTTACTCCAATCTCTTCCACTTTGATAAACCGGCTTTCAGTCATTCAATCCCGAAAATGACATTGTACGATTGAGCGCCATTTGCAGTGTTGTAGACCTCAACCACATGGTCGCCCGACTGCCAGAGCTGACCACGATACTCCTGCGCCGCGCCCATTTCATCGAGCAGCACGGAACCATCTGGATTGTAGATCACGTAGGTCATTCCGGGTCCATTGGCGGCGAGACGGAAGTAAAGGAACTGATTTTCGCGCGCGCCTAGAATGTAGCGCCGGCTTTGTTGTGGCAAGAGAGAGCCTGTGAGTTCGGTTCCGGAGGCACCTGCGGGGAACCTGACGACAACGCTCTGGCCGCCGCCATCCGAGATGCCTGCGTCGGTGCCGGACGATACTGAACCCGCAAACATGCCAGCCGAAGGATCGTTCGTGCCTTCGACAAGGAAATCTCCTGCGGCCCATCCTTCATCGCCCGGGTCGGCAAGCGTGGCGACTCGGCACCAGCGCCGGCCTTCTTCCATCCCGCAGCCAAGGTTGCGCACGTTCTGTCCGTTATTGAGGCGCGCCACCACGCGCGCGCCTGAGGTGGGCTCCGAACGCAGGTTCAATGTGCTGCCTGAGGTGGCTACCTGGTAGAAATCGGGGCCGCCTTGCAGGCCATCCGCATAATCGGCTTGCACCGTGTCGCCGGTTTCGCCCTCTATGCTGATCGCGACCATGTAGTCGGACACTTCGTCCCGGCGCGCCGCGCTGCGCATCATGTAAACTGAAACGGTGTACTCGCCGGAGACGGGCAAAACTCCGTCGAAGATGTTCATATCAGGCACCATCGGTCCCATGAATTGGCTGTTGACCAGTGCCTCGTCACCCGGGCCCCTGCCGGGAACGTAGACGTTGAAATAGGTGGCAGTATTCGACGGCTCGAGTCGGACCTTCATCCTCTGACCCGCCTTGGCACCGATCCTGTAGAGAACACTCTCATAGCCGGTAATCGAGTCATTGATTGTGGTGCCAGATGTGCCGGCGGCAAACCGCACTTGTTCGGTACGCACCCCATCCTGCGCGACGGCTGGAGAATAGCCGCCCAAGGTCACTGCTGCCAGAGCAAGTGTGGCGGCGGCGAAAAGGTTGTTTAAGGGGCCTTTGCTTCCGGCCATTTCCGATCCTACCAGATGTTTTCAGGCGTGATTAACGGAGGCGATGCCTCTAGTGTTGACATAACAAAAGAACGAATGGCCCAGATTGGCGTAACTTGAGTCACCTCATAAGGTTTCACCAAGCGAAGAGTTGATCTATACAGAAAGCGCAACTTTTATCCATTAAACGTTGTGCAAGAAAATTTATTGGTCCGAACGAGCATGCTACCTTTGTATGAAATCGCGCCCCGTGTGCTGCGACAGACCTGTAGTGATACGCTCCCAACGGGGATCGGGGGATTTCAATTAAGCTCGTACTACAGCGCCAAACAATCGAAGCTTCTAAGGCGTCAGTTCACGGGGAAAGCCGCTCTCAGTCTACACGATCCAAAGGATGGCGAGGCGGCCGTAGCGATTAGCGATATCGGCTCGATGAGCCTGGCCTATGTTAGATCGACCGGACATGACGTTGCTCTTCAGGAACTCCACAGGCCCAACCTCTTGGTCCTGGTTACTGGCGGTCTGTTAACCCGAAACGATCACATGGCATTTGAGCACAAGAACGAACCATGGATTCTAATTGGTAGGGGCGCGCGCGAGACGACCGTCTTGGCTGCGGGCGGATTCAGCTACCAGGCTTTCGTTCTGTCCATGCCGCCCGAATTTCTTGGTGACCGTCTAGAACGCGCAGAAGCGCGGGGCGGCATTCTCTGCGGAGATGTGTCGAAGGAAGAAGACCTTCAACTTACCTATCTCACCCTCGCGCTTGCTTCGCAGATATCCCTAATGGGATCCGGGGATAAAGTGATAAAATCGAGTTTGGCGGATGCATGGACGACTTTAGTTGTCGAACAGATAAACAACCGCATGGATGCATGTCTCAATCTAGGCGTGCAAGAGCTGTCGGACCACGAGCACGACCTTTCTTTTGTTTACGTTGGAAGGGCCGAAAAATTCATCCGCGAACGTCTCGACGTAATCCACAGTCTTCGCGATATAGCTCGCCATGTCGGCGTATCCGTGCGAACGCTGCAAGCCGCCTTTCGCAAGGTTCGTGGAGCCACGCCAATGCAAGTGCTTGCCCAGGAAAGGCTTCATTGCGCAAGGCTCGCGCTACTCGACCGAGATGGTCCCAAAACAGTTTCGGACGTCTGCTCACTGTGCGGTATCGAGCATCACGGGCGCTTCAGCAAACTCTACAAACAGGCCTATGGCGAGTTACCGAAAGCGACCCTCTATTCGCGCAAGAAATGATTGCCGGGGAAGGTCTGCGCCATTCGCAACCCGGTGACTGTCGTCATCGGTTGTCCATGCACGTGGCATGTCGGGAGACACCGGCGCACTATACTTGATTGTGAGGTGGCCCCCGACGGCAGTCCTCGAGACCGGTTGGTTGACCGACTTGAGGGGACTAGACAAATAGGCTGCAACTTGGCTTGGATATGAGCCTGGGACGTTCTTTAGCATGTTGATACCGCGATCGGGCTGCGTTCGATTGAGGCTGGCGAAACGGGGAGGTGAGAATGGATGATCACGCAGAAAAGGCGTCCCGCGTTGAAGACACAGACGATGTCGCTCGCGTCGTCGAAGAGCTCAACCACCTGCGCGCGAGGCTAGAAGACCTAGAGAGCAAATCGGCCAAGAGCGACGAAGAGCATACGCTTTCGGCTCACCCTGACCTCAGACGCGCGGCGAGCGCTATGCTCGAACTAATCGAAACGCATCCCGTCAGAGCCGCGGCTATAGCCTTTCTGCTCGGCGCCCTTCTGTTCAGAGGTCGGCGGTAATGTTCGTAGAGCTACTATCCGCACTGCGGCAGGCAGAGCAGCGCATAATGCTTGCTTGGCTAAAGGGCCTTTTCCTGATTGTGCTCGCTGTGTTTTTTGCTGCGATGGCGTTGGTCTGGCTTTCTGCTGCGACCTTCTATCAGTTGGAGATGCGTTTCACCGCCGTTCAAAGCGCCTTGGTGTTGGCGGGAGTTTCGTTCCTTCTTTGCATTGCGATGCTCGGGATACGAAAGCTCAGGCAGCGCAGACGCCGGTCTGGCGAGGATCCGCTACTGGCCGCTCTGGCCGTGCTTCTTGGGCCGGAACGAAACGCTGATGCAAGTGGCGCTCACACAAGTCGCGCAGGGGACGCCGTGATCTTGGCACTCGTATTCGATGCCATCCTGAAGGCTCGGGATACGACCAGCAGATGAAGCCCTCCAAGACACGGCTTCTGGTCGAGGATGCCTTTCCCCTTATCGTCCTTCTCGTCCTCTTCTTCCTGGCTTTCAATACGCTGCAACCTTTTCTGCCGGCACTCGTTTGGGGCTTGATACTCGCCGTGGCGTTTCAGCCGTCACACGACCTTCTCGTGGCGCGCTTTGGCAACCGACGCAAACTAGCTTCGATCATTGTCGGGCTGATGATGACGTTTGTGCTGGTCTTGCCGATGATTGGGCTTTCGCAAGCCGTTCTCGCCTTCATCCCGGAGCTTCTGGCCTGGGGTAATACGAACAAACCAATCATAATTCCGGTTGAGGGCGGTGGAATAGCTATTCCAGGTGGATCACAATCCCTCTGGTCGACCATTCTGTCAGACATCACGTACATCCGGGATCATTTTAAGGACGAGATACGACCGTTTGCCTTCTGGCTGATTGGAGAGGCACGTCTGGTGGGAACCTTCGTTATCGAGTTTGCCCTTGGCGTGCTGATAGCGAGTTTACTGCTGAACAGGTCCGCTCCGCTGAGCGAGGCGTTTTTTGGAGTGCTCGGGCGCGTTGCCGGCCCATTGGCGATCGAATTGGCGCACCATTCGGTGGTGACAATCCGATCCACAGTATTCGGACTGCTGGGGTCGGCGTTCGTGCAGACCGCACTGGCCTCGCTTGCATACTGGTATATTGAGGCACCTCATTGGCCGGTGCTTTCGCTTTTGACTTTCATGCTGGCGATGATTCAGATCGGACCAATCCTCATCTGGCTGCCACTGGCGATCTGGCTTTGGAGCAACGATCAGATTGGGCTCGCTATCGGACTTTCTGCCTGGGGTCTGATCGTAGTCGGTTTGTCGGATAACTTGGTGAAGACCTTGGCGCTCTCCCGCGGCGCGGAGCTTCCAGCGATCCTGGCTTTCCTTGGAGCGGTTGGCGGGCTGATCACTTGGGGAATTGTCGGCCTGTTCCTTGGCCCCGTAATTGTCGCCGTCTGTTACCAGATCCTGCTCCGCTGGATAGCCCATAAAGATGATATTACTCAAAGCTAAGTTGGTGGCTCCCAGCGCCTGCCCCTGCGACCAGCTTCCGGATTGATTATCTCCGTTCGCATCGCTCTTTGAAGCGTCCGGTTCGCGTGCATTCCGTGCGGAGTGCCTCGGCTACCTACTGTCTTTGGGACGCCATAACATTGATGTACCGAAGTTTCGCGATATTCTCTTAAAGTCATTTTTTTGAAGGATTTTTGAATCGCGAAGACCGTATTACATGGGGGGGGAGGGCTTTCACAGAGCAGCTTAAGAGAGTAACCTTGCGATATGCATCGATTGTCCACACTAGACCTTTCCGCTCAAGACTCTTTCGAGTTCTGGCGCGAGATAACGAGGGGTACATACGATCTCGCGAAACCGCAAAAGATGAAGCCGGAACTCAGGCTTGTCCGGGATCAGCACCTGTGGGACTGATTAAAGGGTTTTCGTAACGGAGGGTTTCTGGCTCATCTGAACCATCAAG
>NZ_JAWHTE010000042.1:0-23016 GCF_032586175.1 Ovoidimarina sediminis | reverse complement strand
TATACTCACCCGAAGAGTGTTGGAACTACTTCAGGGCTGCCGGATATGTCTCAGGTTAAAGGCCGGATGCTTTAGCTCTCCATCGCCTCCAGTTCGTCAATGAAGCCCTCGATCATCGAAAGGCCCTTGTCCCAGAAGGCGGGGTCGGATGCGTCGAGGCCGAAGGGGGCCAGAAGCTCCTTGTGATGCTTGGCCCCACCCGCCTTCAGCATGTCGAAATACTTGTCCTGAAAGCCCGCGCCGCCTTCTTCATAGACCGCATAAAGCGCGTTCACGAGGCCGTCGCCGAACGCATAGGCATAGACATAGAACGGCGAGTGCACGAAATGCGGGATATAGGCCCAGAAGGTCTCGTACCCCTCCATGAAGGTGAATGCCGGCCCCAGGCTCTCCCCCTGAACGCTCATCCAAAGCGCGTTGATATCATCGGGCGTCAGCTCCCCCTGGCGGCGTGCGTCGTGTAGCTTGCATTCGAAGTCGTAGAACGCGATCTGGCGCACAACCGTGTTGATCATGTCCTCGACCTTGCCGGCCAGAAGCACCTTCTTCTGCGCTGGATCCTTCGCCTCGCCGAGAAGCTTGCGGAAGGTCAGCATCTCGCCAAACACACTTGCGGTCTCCGCCAGCGTCAGGGGGGTCGAGGCCAGAAGCTCACCCTGATCCGCGGCAAGCACCTGGTGCACGCCATGCCCAAGCTCGTGTGCAAGCGTCATCACGTCCCTGGGTTTGCCAAGGTAGTTGAGCATCACATAGGGGTGCACGTTCGTCACCGTGGGATGGGCGAACGCCCCCGGCGCCTTGCCTTGCTTCACCCCTGCATCGATCCACCCCTTCTCGAAGAAGGGCGCCGCCAGATCGGCCATCTGGGGCGCAAACCCCGCATAGGCGTCAAGCACCAGCGCTTTCGCGCGATCCCAGGCCACGGTCGCCGTGTCTTCCATCGGAAGCGGCGCGTTCCGGTCCCAGACCTGAAGCGTGTCGAGGCCAAGCCACTGGCGCTTCAACTCGTAATAGCGGTGCGACAGGCGCGGATAGGCCGCGACGACGGCGTTGCGCAAAGCCTCGACGACTTCGGGTTCCACATGGTTCGACAGGTGCCGCCCGGTCTGGGGCGTCGGCATGCCGCGCCAGCGGTCTTCGATCTCCTTTTCCTTCGCGAGCGTGTTGTGAACCCTGGCGAAGAGCGAGATGTTCTGCCCGAACACATCGGCCAGCGCCCGTGCGCCTGTCTCGCGCTTGTCGCGGTCGTGATCGGTCAGAAGGTTCAGCGTCGGCTCGATCCCAAGCGCCTCGCCATCGATCTCGAAGGTAAGACCGGCGATCGTCTCGTCGAAAAGCTTGTTCCATGCGGTCGCGCCGACCGTGGACTGATCGTGCAAGAACTGCTCGAGCTCATCGGAAAGCTGGTAGGGCTTCATTGCCCGCATCCGGTCGAAATAGGGCTTGTAGCGCTGAAGTTCGGGATCTGCCGAGAAGGTTTCCGTATAAGCCTCCTCCGGTATCTCGTTGAACTCTAGGGAAAAGAATACCAGCCCGGTGGTGAACATGGTGATCTTGTCCTGACAGTCGGACATGAACTTCGCGCGCCCGGGATCGGTGGTCTTCTGGTAATAGCGCAGGCCTGCGAAAGACATGATGCGCCCGGCGATGTTCGAAATCTTCTCGTCCCGCTTCACGCAGGTCAGCATGTCCGCCGACGACAGATCCCCGAGCTTGCCCTTGTAATCCTCGGCAAAGCTCTTGCACTCCGCCTCGAGCCAGTCGAGATCGCGCTTCAGTTCGGGCGCGTCCTCTCCAGCGTAAAGATCGCTCAGATCCCAGTTCGGCAGCTCGCCGAATTCAGTGGTCTGGGTCGCGTTCGCATCGAAGACGGGGCGGGGTAAGACTGGCATCATGGCTCCTGAAAAGGGGGCGTGTCTCGGGGAGATAGGGCGTAAGCCGGGTATGGCACAAGGGGCCAGGGTCGAATTCCTGCCTCCCTCGGCAGTGCGCAGAGACATGACGTGCGGCAAGCGACAGAGTCGCAGGGGGTGACGGTCATTCCCGAAGGCGCCCCCCGAAGTCTCCGATCAGGATACAGCCCCAATTGCAAACCGCACCCGCGGCCATGCCCGGTTGACAACGCCAAGGTACCGATCGCGGTATCAAGAGTAATCCGGCCGCTGCACGCGTCCCTTGAACATATCTGGAAGGTCCAAGGCTAACCGTAGGCCGCAAGCATGGCTTTCAGATCGTCGAGCGTATTGGCCTCGGCCAGCGGCTTGTCCTTCCGCCACCGGTTCATTCGCGGGAAACGCAAGGCGATGCCGGATTTGTGCCGCGGGCTTTCCTGAATGCCTTCGAATGCGATTTCGAACACATGCTCGGGGCGCACCGCCCTCACCGGGCCATACCGCTCCAACGTGTTCCTTCTGACCCACGCCGTGATTTCACGAAACTCGGCATCGGTCAGGCCGGAATAGGCCTTGGTGAAGGGCACCAGATCGTTGCCGTTCCAGACCGCGAAGGTGAAGTCGGTAAACAGGTTCGCCCGCCGTCCGTGCCCTTGCTGTGCATAGATCATGACCGCGTCGATCACCAGCGGGTCGACCTTCCACTTCCACCAATCTCCCTTTCGGCGGCCGTCACGATAGGGCGCGTCGCGCCGCTTCAGCATCACGCCCTCGGCGGCGCGGTCGCGCGAGGCCGCGCGCGCCTCGGCCAGCGCCTCCCAGTTTTCGAAAGAGATGAGGGGCGAAGCAAGGAAGGGCGCCGTATCCGGCACATCCGCCAGCATCTCTTCAAGCCGTGCACGCCGGTCGGCAAAGGGCAGGGCCCGGATATCGCGTCCGTCCCATTCCAGAAGGTCGTAGGCGTGCAGGATCGCGGGCGCTTCCGCCAGAAGTTTCTTCGGCACGGTCTTCCGCCCGATCCGCTTCTGCAGGCGGGCGAAGGGCAGGGGGCGCCCCTCGGCCCAGGCCAGCACCTCGCCGTCGATCACCGTTCCCTCGGGCAGAAAATCAAGCGCGGCTGCAAGCTCCGGAAACCGGTCGGTCATCAGCTCTTCGCCGCGTGACCAAAGATGCCAGGTCCCGCCCCGGCGGATCAATTGGCCCCGGATCCCGTCCCATTTGTATTCCGCAGCCCAGTCCCCTGGCGCGCCAAGGGCATCCGGCTCCACATCAAGCTGATAGGCCAGATAGAAAGGATAGGGCCGCGACAGATCCGCCGCAGGATCGGGGGCGTGGATAAGCTCGGAAAAGCTCACTTTCTCCGGCGTCCAGTCGCCCATCAGCCGATGCGCAAGATCCGCCTCGTCTAGCCCCGTGGCCTGCGCCAGCGCGCGCGTCATCAGCTTCCGGCTGACGCCCATCCGGAACCCGCCGGTGATCAGCTTGTTGAAGACGAAGCGTTCCGTCGTCTCCAGCCCGTTCCAAGCGGCAAGGATGGCCCTCTTGCGCTCCGCCTCGTCCACCTCCGCGAGGGCGCGGATCTCGCCGATCCAATCCGCCAGGCTGCGCTCGATCCGCGTTTCCGGCGGGGGCAGCACCAGCGCGATCGTCTCGGCCAGATCCCCAACGATCGGATAGGCTTCCTCGAACAGCCACAGCGGGATGCCCGCCCGCTCCGCGGCCCATTCCCGCAGAAGCGTCGTCGTCACCGTACGCCTCGGTCTCCGCCCCGACAGAAGCGCGATCGTCCACAGCCGATCGTCCTCCGGCGCCTCGCGAAAATACGCCGCAAGTGCCGCGACCTTCGTGTTGGTCTTGGTCGTCTGATCGAGCCGGGTGAAGAGGGTGGCGAAACGGTGCATGGGGATGAAGCTCAATCGCCTGTCTGTGCCGGCGCGTTGTCGTCGTCCCGGGCGTCGAGATCCTCGCCTTCGAACTCGGTCCCAAGCACCTGTGCGTCATACCCCTCGCTCTCAAGCCAGCGCCGGAAGATCGCGGTATAGCCATGGGTAACGAAAACGCGCTCCGCCCCCGTCGCCGCGATCGCGTTGTTCAGCCCGGGCCAGTCGGCGTGGTCCGACAGAACAAACCCGCGATCCGCGGCGCGGCGGCGCCGTACCCCGCGAAACGCCATCCATCCCGAGGCGATCCCGGTCGCGACGGCCCCGAACCGCCGCATCCAGCTAGAGCCAAGCGCGGAGGGCGGTGCGATCACAAGGGCGCCGGGATGATCCTTGCTGCGCGTCTCCGGTGTTACGGGCACCGTATCGGGCAACGGAAGGCCCTGGGCGCGCATCACCGCGTTCGTGCCCTCGACGGCGCCGTGGGTCAGGATCGGGCCGATCCCATCGTTCAGCAACGCAAGAAGACGTTGCGCCTTGCCGAGGGAATAAGCCCCGATCACACTGATCCGCCCGTCAGCGGCATTTGCCGCCCACCAGGCATTGATCGAACCGGCCACGTCCGCCTCCTGTGCCCAGGTGAAGACGGGCAGGCCGAACGTGCACTCCGTGATGAAGGCATGGCACCGCACAGGTTCGAACGGTTCCGACAACCGGTCGGGCGCCGTCTTGTAATCCCCCGAAACCACCCAGACTTCGCCCCCGACCGCGACCCGGATCTGGGCGGATCCCGGCACATGGCCCGCCGGGTGGAACGAGACCTCTGCATCGCCGATCCGCCGGACCTCTCCGAAGGCGATCCCCTCGGCGGTTATATCGCCAAGCCGGTGGCGGATCACCGGCAGCGCGGTCTCCGTCGCCAGGTAACGGGCGTGCCCCGGCCGCGCATGGTCGGCATGCCCGTGGGTGATCAGCGCGCGATCTACCGGCCGCCACGGATCGATAAAGAAATCACCCGCTTCGCAGTAGAGCCCGCGATCGGTTGATTTCAGAACGGGTGCGGTCATGCAGGTTCAGATACGCCGCTTGCCCTTGGGATCAAGATGCGGCCATCACTCGGGGTCTCTCATGCCCGCCCGTTGGGCGGCCCGCGCGGGCGCGCCCGCCGACAGGAGGGACCCGTGTCTCAAAAGGAAAAAGGCCGGGCGCCCGGCCCGGCCTCTCCATCAGAAATCCCGGATACCGATCGTCAGATCGCAAGATACTCCGCGCGAAGCGCTTCGTCGTTCAGCACCTCTTCGGCCTCGCCGTCATAGACCACGCGCCCGGTGTCGAGGATGATCGCCCGGTCCGCAAGCTGCAGCGCGCGCACCGCGTTCTGCTCCACGATCACCGTGGTCATCCCAAGCGATTTGATCTCCATAAGCGTCTTCTCGATCTCGTCGACGATCACGGGGGCAAGGCCCTCATAGGGTTCGTCGAGCAGAAGCACCTTCACATCGCGGGCCAGCGCCCGTGCAATCGACAGCATCTGCTGCTCGCCGCCCGACAGCGTCGTCCCGTCCTGCTTGCGGCGTTCGCCGAGGCGCGGGAACAGCGTGTAAAGCCGGTCAAGCTCCCACCCGATCGGCGGGGCGATCTGCGCAAGCTGAAGGTTTTCCTCCACCGTCAGGCCCTGGATGATCCGCCGGTCCTCGGGCACCAGCGCCAGCCCGGCCTGCGCCGCCTCGTGACTTGCCATCTTGTGAAGCGGCTGGTGGTCAAGCCACACCTCGCCCTGGGTCAACTGCGGCGAACTTACCCGCGCCAGGGCCCGCAAGGTCGAGGTCTTGCCCGCGCCGTTCCGTCCCAGAAGTGCAAGGATCTCGCCCTCATGCACGTTGAAGCTCACGCCTTGCACGATATAGCTTTCGCCGTAATAGGCGTGGATGTCGTGCACCGAAAAATAGGCCGGCGCCGTAGATGCCTTGTTGGCATGCTGGGAGAAGTCTGGACGTTCGTTCATGGGTCTTCTCCTTAATGCGCCTGGCCCAGATAGGCTTCCTGAACCTTCGGGTGGCCCTTGATGTTTTCGGGCGTATCCTCGACCAGCGGGGTGCCCTGGGCGAGAACGGTGATCCGTTCGGCCAGCGAAAACACGACATGCATGTCATGCTCGATGATCGCCATGGTGATGTCGCGCTTCTCCTTGATCTCCTTCAGAAGGTCGATCGTGTTGTTGGTGTCGGCGCGCGCCATACCCGCTGTCGGTTCGTCAAGCAGAAGCAGCCGCGGGTTCTGCACCAGGCACATCGCCATCTCCAGCCGCCGTTTGTCGCCGCGCGACAGGGACGCCGCGTGCATATCCCGCTTCTCGATCATGTTCACATCGGTCAGCATTTCTTCTGCCTGTTGCGCGATGTCCTTCTCGGCGCCCACTCCCTCAAGCGCATGCAGCCGGAATGCCCCGTCCCGCTTCGCAAAACAGGGGATCATCACGTTTTCGAAGACGGTCAGGTCGCCGAAGATCTCGGGCGTCTGGAACACCCGGCTGATCCCCATCTGGTTGATTTCGTGCGGGCTGCGGCCCAGCACCGACTGGCCATCGAACATCACCGATCCGGTGTCGGGGATCAGCTTGCCGACGAGGCAGTTCAGCAAGGTCGATTTCCCGGCGCCGTTCGGGCCGATGATCGCGTGAACGGTGTTCTCCGTGACCGAGAGGTTCACGTCACCGAGGGCCTGGAGCCCGCCGAAGCGCTTGTTGACGCCCTTGACTTCGAGAATGCCCATTGCTCTTTCTCCTTATTCCGCAGGCGTCTGGGATTGCTTGGCCGCTTCCGCTTCGGCCTCGCGCGCCTTGCGTCCTCGAAACAGCCGTGCGATGCGCTGCCCGCCTTCCACGAGGCCGCCGGGCAGGAAGATCACAACGGCCATGAAGATCAGTCCCAGTGTCAGGTGCCAGCCCTTGCCGATGAAGGGATGGACTATGGTCACAAGGAAATCCTCCAGCCCGTCGGGGAGTGCGGCGAACCATTGGTGCAGGATCGCGTCGTTGATTTTCGACAGGATGTTCTCGAGATATTTGATCAGCCCGGCGCCAAGAACCGGTCCGATGAGCGTGCCCATGCCGCCCAGGATGGTCATGAGCACGACCTCACCGGACCGCGTCCAGAGCATCCGCTCTGTCCCTGCGAGCGGGTCCATCGAGACCATGAGCCCGCCGGCAAGCCCAGCGAACATCCCCGAGATCACGAATGCGGCCAGCGTGTAGGGGCGCGGGTTGAGGCCGGTATAGTTCATCCGCTGTTGGTTGGACTTGACCGCACGCAGCATCATGCCGAAGGGGGACCGGAAGATTCGGATCGAGATGTAGAAGGTGGCGATCATGAAGAGCGCGCAGAGATAGTATCCGGCATTGATGGTGAATTCCCACGCGCCGAGAGTGATCTCGAACCCGTCACGCATCTCGATGCCGAAGAAATGCGGTACCGGAAGGGAACCGTCAGGCCCCATGCTTACGCCAAGTACCCGCGGGTCGGTATGCGTGACCTGCAACATGGATTCGCCCTTGGTGATCGGGCTGAGGACCGACAGGGCGAGCGCGTAGCTCATCTGCGCGAAGGCGAGGGTCAGGATCGAGAAGTAGATACCCGAACGCCGGAGCGAGATGTACCCGATCAGGAGCGAGAACACGCCAGCGACCGCTACGGAGGCGACGATCGCGCCGAGCACGTTCATGCCCAGAAGCTTGAACATCCAGACGCCGGCATAGGAACCCGCGCCGAGGAACGCAGCATGTCCGAAGGAAAGGTAGCCCGTCAGGCCGAAGAGGATATTGAACCCGATCGCGAAGATTCCGAAAATCAGGAAGCGCTGCATCAAGTCGGGATATCCCGCGTTGAACTGTGCCAGCGAGGAGTCCGCCGGGAACGGATTGAGGAAGAAAGGCGCGAACACCACCATTGCAATCACGATCAGGAACAGCATTGCGTCCTTACGGGTCAAACCGAGCATGGCTTATTCCTCCATCACGCCCTTGCGGCCCATGAGGCCGCGCGGTCGCACGAGCAGAATTACGATGGCGACCAGATAGATGATGACCTGGTTGATGCCGGGGATGATGTCGATGATGGCGCTCATTGAGGCGAAGCTCTGCAGGATCCCGAGAAGGAAGCCTGCCAGCACCGCGCCCGGAAGCGAGCCCATGCCGCCGACGACCACCACCACGAAGCTGAGGACAAGGAAGTCCATGCCCATGTGATAGTTGGGTGAGAGGATCGGCGTGTACATCACGCCCGCTAGCCCCGCCACAGCCGCGGCGACACCGAACATGATGGTGAAGCGCCGGTCGATGTTGATGCCCAGAAGCCCCACGGTCTCCCGGTCCGCCATGCCTGCACGCACGACCATGCCGAATGTGGTGAACTGGAGGAAGGCGAAGACGCCTGTAATGATGACCATTGCGAAGCCGAAATAGACCAAGCGCCAGTACGGATAGATGATCTGGTAGGGGTCGAAGCCGAGCATGACGCCAAAGTCAAACGAGCCCGTGAAGGCGCTCGGCGCGGGCGCGGGAATCGGGTTGGCGCCGTAGAACGCCTTGACGATCTCCTGCAGCACGATGGCGAGGCCGAAGGTCACGAGGATCTGGTCTGCATGGGGGCGTTTGTAGAAATGCTTGATCAGCCCGCGTTCCATGACCACGCCGATGAGGACCATGACCGGGATCGCAACAAGGATGGCAATGGGGACCGACCAGTCGATGATTGCGGCCCCTGCCGTCTCGCCGAACCAGTCGTAGACATAGGGGACATCGACCTTCTTGGGGTTGCCGAGGAAGTCGGTCTGGGTTTCGTCGATCACCGTGTGGGACAGGGACAGGACCTTGTTCAGGGTGACCGTGCAGAACGCTCCGATCATGAATAGCGCCCCGTGGGCGAAGTTGACCACGCCAAGCGTGCCGAAAATCAGCGTCAGACCAAGCGCGATCAGCGCATAGGCCGAGCCCTTGTCCAGTCCGTTCAGAATCTGAAGGATGATCGCTTCCATCGCGAAGCCCCCTGAGAATTTCGGGATGCCGCGCGCCCGGTTTGCGGGCGCGCGGCGAGGTTCAGTTCACCGAAGCGGCGATCATGCGCCCGGGTTGCAGGTGCCGAGCGAGCCGCCCTGGAAGTCGGGGTGGTCGACCGGGTAGGTGACGGTTTCGCGCGGCGTCACCTCGACGATCTCCAGGAGGTCGAACTCGGAGGTCGGGTTTTCCTTGCCCTTCACCACGAGCACGTCCTTGAAGCACTGGTGGTCTTCGGCGCGGTAGAGCGTCGGGCCGTTGCCGAGCCCGTCGAACTCGAACCCTTCGAGCGCTTCGGCAACCGCGCAGGGGTTGAACGAACCGGCCCGGTTCACGGCGTCGGCATAAAGCAGCGTCTGCACGTAGCAGGTATGCGCCGCCTGGGACGGCGGGAAGCCGTACTTAGTGCCGAAGGAGCGCGTGAACGCCTGCGAACCTTCGTCGGGCAGAGACCAGTGCCAGTTCGTGGAGCCGAAGATTCCCTTGATGTTCTCGCCCGCACCGCGTGCCATGAGGCGCGAGAAGAGCGGAACGACAACCGTGAAGTCCTTGCCGTTGGCCTGGGCGTCGCGCAGGCCGAACTGGACCGCCTGGGTCAGCGAGTTCACCATGTCGCCGCCGTAGTGGTTCAGGATCAGCACGTCGGCGCCGGATTGAAGCACGGGCGTGATGTAGGACGAGAAATCTCCCGCGCCCACCGGAGTGAGGACCGAGTTAACCGTTTCCCACCCGAGCGCCTCGGTGTAGGTTTTCATGGACTTCTCCTGGGACCAGCCCCAAGTGTAATCCGCCGTCAGGTGATAGGCCTTGCGGTCCTTGCCGTAGTTCGCCTCGAGGATCGGAGCGAGAGCCCGGCCGGACATCTCGGTGTTGAAGAAGTGGCGGAAGCCGTTTGCGCGGCGGTCCTTGCCCGTGGTGTCGTTGGAGTGGGTCAGGCCGGCCATGAAGATCACGCCGGCGTCCTGGCAGAGGCCCTGCACCGCGATGGCCACGCCCGAGGACGAGCCGCCGGTGATCATGATCGCGCCGTCCTTCTCGATCATCGAGCGGGCCGAGGCGCGGGCTGCGTCGGAGTTGGTCTGGGTGTCGCCCGTGACGTACTCGACCTTCTTGCCGAGGATACCGTTGCCCTCGAGCGTCTTCGACGAGAAGGTCGGGATCATCCCGCCATCGCCGCCGCCGTTGAGATGCTCGACCGCAAGCTCGTAGGCGCGCAGTTCGTCCGCACCCTCGTCGGCATATGCGCCGGTCTGGGGCACGTTGAAGCCAAGCGTTACAGTGTCGCCCTGAGGCGCGTTCGTGAAGCCCGAGTGGGCGCCGGCCCAGACGTTGCTGGTAAAGATCGTAGGCGTCGCGAGTGCCGCGCCGCCGATGGCCGATGTCTTGAGAAGGCCGCGCCGGGTCAGATTGGATTTAGACATTCATGTCCTCCCATTGATTCTTTGGGCCCGACACTCCCATTGTCGCACCCAGCCTGAGTAAAGGCTGCCACACTATCGTCCAAATCTGGAAAACTAAGCAACAAGCGCTTTAAATTGCGGAATATTTTTGTAAACGAATACACAATGCCATAGAGTACAGTGTAAAGAAATTTTCGCGCAAGCGCAGAACCTCATTGAACTGCAAGGAGAAAGCTCGTGGCGAAACTCCCTTTGACAGGAAGCCGGATCCGAGAGCGCCGGCTTGACCTCGGATTGCGTCAGGCGGCCTTGGCCGAAGCCTGCGGGATATCGGCGTCATACCTCAACCTGATCGAGCACAATCGGCGCAGAATCGGCGGCAAGCTTCTCAACAATCTCGCCGCGGCGCTCGAGGTCGAGCCGACGAGTCTCAGCGAGGGCGCGGATATCGCCCTTCTCGGCGCGCTGCGCGAAGCGGCCGAAGCCGCCGCGCTGAACGCCGCCGACGCGGCAAGGGCCGAAGAACTCGCGGGCCGCTTCCCGGGGTGGGCGGAACTGATCGCCGCGCAGGCCCGCCGCATCGCCTCGCTCGAACGTACCGTCGGAACCCTCAGCGATCGCCTCGCGCACGACCCCCACCTCTCCGAGGCCCTGCACGATCTTCTGTCGACGGTCACGGCAATCCGTTCCGCCAGCAGCATCCTCGCAGGCGAGGAAGAGGTCGATCCCGAATGGCAGGCCCGCTTCCTCCGCAATATCAACGAGGATTCCCACCGCCTCGTCACAGCCAGCGAGGCTCTGGTTCGCTATCTCGATGCCGAGACGGCGGCAGACGGTGCCCGGGCGACACCCCAGGAGGATCTGGAGGCCTGGCTCAGCGCCGAGGGCTGGCATCTTGCAGATCTCGAACGCGCGCTTCCGCCATCCGCGGCATCGCTCGTGCAGCGGGCCGAGGCGCTTCGCTCCGACGCGGCGCGGCGGCTCGCCGCGGATTATGCGACGCGCTATCGCAAGGATGCCGAGGCTCTGCCCCTTGGCGCCCTCCGCGACGCGATTGCCAGGCACGGTCTCGATCCCGCCGCGCTGTCGCAGGCGTTCGGGGTCGATCTCGCAACCGTGTTCCGCCGCATCGCAACACTGCCGGACGAGGCCGGGGCAGGGCCCGTCGGGCTCGCCATCTGCGATGCGTCGGGCACCCTCGTTTTCCGCAAGCCGATCGCCGGGTTCGCCCTACCGCAATTCGGCGCGGCCTGCCCGCTTCTTCCGCTCTATCAGGCGCTCGGCCGCCCGATGTCGCCTGTACGCGCCATCGTGGAACAGGCCGGCCGCCACTCCGCGCGCTTCCTGACCTACGCGATCAGCCAGCCGGGGCAGCCCGCGGATTTCGACGGCCCCGTCGTCTTCGAGGCGACCATGCTGATCTTGCCGGAACCGCAACCGCCGCAGCGCCAGGCTCAGGTCATCCCGATCGGCCCGACCTGCCGTGTCTGTCCCCGCGACCACTGCGTCGCCCGCCGCGAGCCCTCGATCCTCAGCGCGTCTGACTGATGGACGGCATCGGAGTTTTGACAGAGGCCATGGCATCGGCAATAGTCTGGGCAAAACAACAATAACAATTGATCTGGGAGGGATCGGGATGCCGGGGAGGGTTCTCCTGATCGAAGACGAGCCGAACATCATCGAGGCCATCCGCTTCATCCTGTCGCGCGATGGCTGGACGGTGGATGTTCACTCCGACGGGGCGACGGCCACCGATGCGGTGGCTCAGCGTGCGCCCGATCTCGTTATCCTCGACGTGATGCTGCCAAATCGCTCGGGTTTCGATATTCTGGCCGATATCCGTGCCGGGGATGCGACCCGTGATCTTCCGGTCCTGATGCTGACCGCGCGCGGCCAGTCAAAGGATCGCGACATGGCCGAGCGGGCGGGGGCGAGCCTCTTCATGACGAAACCGTTTTCCAATGCCGAAGTGGTGGCGTCGGTTCGCCAGCTGGCTGGGCGCGCGGAGGGCCCGTGAGACGCGATCCCGAACCGCTCTTTCTGGCACGCGAAACCTATCGACGGCGCCGGATGATGGATGCGGCCCGCATCCTGCCGTTTCTCGGCGTCTTCCTGTTTCTCGTGCCGGCCATCTGGGGCGGGGCCGTCAGTACGCTGTCGGGCCTGATCTATCTATTCATCGGTTGGGCGGTCCTGATCGTCCTGTCGGCCGTTATCGCGCGGGTGCTCGCCCGTCCCGGTCCGCAGGGCGACAGGGTGGATGACGAGGTGGGCGGCTGAATGCTGTCCTTCAACCTTCTCGTTGCCGTATGCCTCGTCTACGTGGGCATGCTGTTCTTCGTTGCCTTCATCGCCGAAAAGCGGGCGTTGCGGGGGCGGAACCGCTGGCTCAGAAGCCCGTGGGTCTACACCCTCTCTCTCTCGATCTACTGCACCGGCTGGACGTTCTTCGGCGCGGTCGGATACGCCGCCCGGTCAGGGCTTGAATTCGTCACGATCTACCTCGGCCCGACCCTCGTCATGATCGGCTGGTGGGCGCTTCTGCGCCGCCTCGTCCGGATCGGCCGCACGGAACGCATCACCTCGGTCGCCGATCTCATTTCGTCGCGCTACGGCAAGTCGACCTTGCTGGGTGTGCTCGTGACGCTTCTCGCGGTCGCCGGCACGACCCCCTATATCGCGCTTCAGCTTCAGTCGGTCACTCTCGCGTTCGACGTTTTCGCCACGGACCAGCAGGAAGGGTCATCGACGGGCCTGCTCGTCGCCGTGGGCCTCGCCGTCTTTACGGTGATCTTCGGCACCCGAAACCTCGACGTGAACGAACGCCACCACGGGGTCGTGATCGCCATCGCGGTCGAGGCCGTGGTGAAGCTCGTGGCGCTCTGCACCGTCGGCATCTTCGTCGTCTGGGGCGTGGCCGGCGGCCTTGGCGATGCGGCCCGCGTGATCCAGGCCTCACCGATCTCCCAGTGGCAGGTTCAGCCAGAGCGCTGGATCACCCTCACGTTCCTCTCCGGTGCGGCACTTCTCTGCCTGCCGCGCATGTTTCACGTCCTCGTCGTCGAGAACTCGGAAGAGCGTCATCTCGGCACGGCCTCCTGGGCGTTCCCGGCCTATCTCCTCCTGATCTCGCTTTTCGTCATTCCGATTGCCGTGGTCGGCCTCGCGGTGATGCCCGAGGACGCAAATCCCGATCTCTTCGTCCTGACCGTCCCGCTCGCCTTCGATCGCGAATGGCTGGCCATGTTGTCATTTCTCGGGGGCTTCTCGGCCGCCACTTCGATGGTGATCGTCGCCTCCATCGCGCTTTCGACGATGGTGTCGAACCACATCGTTCTGCCGATCTGGCTCAGCATCAAGGGCGATGGCGCAAAGCTTTCGGGCGATGTGCGCAACGTCGTGCTCCTGTCGCGCCGCCTGTCGATCGCCGGTGTGCTCGCTCTGGGCTACTTTTACTTCCGGTATTCAGGCGGCGCCGCGCTGGCGGCAATGGGTCTGATCGCCTTCGTCGGTGTGGCCCAGGTCCTGCCGGCGATGATCGGCGGCATCTACTGGCGCGGCGCAACCCGCGTCGGAGCTTCTGCGGGTCTCATCCTCGGTTTCGCGATCTGGCTCTACACGCTCTTTTTCCCGAGCCTCGGTGTCGGCGTCATCGTCTCGGCCGAGATGTTTGCCGAAGGGCCCTTCGGCATCGCCGCCTTGCGGCCCCAGGCCCTGTTCGGGATCGAAGGGATGGATCCGCTCGTCCACGCGGTGTTCTGGAGCCTTGCGTTCAACACGCTGGCCTTCTGTCTCGGCAGCGTCCTGAGCTTCCCTCAGCCGCTGGAACGCCTTCAGGGCGCGACCTTCATCAATATCTTCCGCTACTCCGAAAGTGCGCGCGGCTGGGGGCAAAGCGGGGTCGAGGCCGAAGACCTTCTTGTCATGGCACAGCGCATTCTCGGCCCGCAGGATGCACAGTCGCTGTTCATGCAGATCGCGCGCGAGCAGGGGAAGGCGGGCTATTTGCCGGACGTGACGCCTGAATTCCTCGAACGGCTCGAACGCGAGCTTTCGGGTTCGGTGGGCGGGGCGACCGCGCACGCCATGCTCGCGCAGCTCACCGGCGGGGTCACTGTCTCGGTGGAAGATCTCATGCGCGTGGCGGACGAAACCCAGCAGATGCTGGAACAGCAGGTTCAGCTCGAAGCGAAATCTGCCGAGCTCGAGCGCACCGCCCGCCAGCTGCGCGAGGCCAACGCCAAGCTTACGCAACTCTCGATCCAGAAGGACGCGTTCCTCAGCCAGATCAGCCACGAGTTGCGCACGCCGATGACATCGATCCGGGCGTTCTCCGAAATTCTTCGCGGAACTGATCGGATCGGCGCGACCGAGCGGCAGCATTACTCGGGCATCATCCACGACGAAACGCAGCGTCTCACGCGGCTCCTCGATGATCTCCTGGATCTCTCCGTACTGGAGAACGGGCAGGTGTCGCTCAATGTCCAGCCCGATACGCTGCGCACCGTGATCGACCGGGCGGAGCGTGCGGTCAAATCCTCCGACATCGGCGCCAGGCTTACAGTCCAGCGCAAACACGATGAGGAGGACATTGCGCTCCTGACCGATTCAGACAGGCTCGCGCAGGTCTTCATCAACGTGATGTCGAACGCCGCGAAATACTGCGAAGCGGAAGTGCCGCAACTCACCGTCCGCGTCGGCGGGGATACAGAGCAGCGCTGGGTCGATTTTGTCGACAACGGCGCGGGCATCCCGGAAGAAAGCCAGGATCTGATTTTCGAGAAGTTCGCCCGCCTCTCCGATCAAAGCGCGGCGGGCAGCGCCGGGCTCGGCCTTGCGATCTGTCGCGAGGTGATGGAACGGCTCGGCGGGCGGATCGACTATCTGCCGGGGCAGGGCGGTGCGGCGTTCCGTGTCATGCTTCCCACGATCCGGCGCGAGGTCGCCTGACGCGCCGCAATCAGACGTTAACGATGATCTGTCAGCAAGGCCCCGCTTGAGACCGGAAAGGCGGAGGGCGTTGGATGGCTGAGCCAAGTGGTGCGGATGTCCTGAGGAAGTTGCTGAAGCCGTCGACGGGCGGCGCTTCGGCGGCCATGTCGGAAACCCGGGCCTGGCGCCTCTGTGTGCCGCGCGTGTCCGAGGAAAGCGTTGGGCTCCTGGCCTCGGTTTCGGGCGTCGAAAGCGCGGCCACGAATTTCGACGCGATCCTTGCCGACTGGGATGAACACGCCCTGCACCTCTCGCTTCAGGGCGAGGGCGGGGTGCGTGGCATCGCCATTCTCGATGCCGGCGCTCTCGCGTCACTCATCGATGTCCAGACCACCGGTCGCGTCGGCACCAGCACGCCTGATCCGCGCAGCCCCACCGCGATCGACGCGGCGATGGCTGGTCATGTGATCGATGCCTGGTTGGATGGTTTCGGTGCCCAGATCGGCAGTTCCGACATCTGGCGCACAGGGCCCTGGATCGCGGATGCGCGCGCGGGAAAGCTTGCCATCGATCAGGGGGCCTTCTCGGTAGAGACGGTGATGTTTTCCTTCGGCGAGGGCGCGCGCTACGGGACGCTCAGCCTTCTCATGCCGCTTGGAGCGGCACCGCGCGCCGCCAAGGCCGCGCCAAAACGCGGGGCGCCCGCGAAACTGGCGGTCGAGGTCGAGGTGCACGCGGTGCTCTGCCGGTCGAAGGTGGCGTTCCGGTGGCTGAGCCAGTTGAAGCCCGGTGATACGCTCGCGCTGCCCGAAGGCGTGGCCGGTCAGGTACGGCTCGAAACGCAGGACGGGCGCCTTCTTACCCATGGCCGGCTCGGGCAAAGCCGGGGCCGCAAGGCGATCAAGCTCGATGCCGGGCAACCCGCCCTGGCATCCCCCGCGCCGGAGCTTTCGGAGTTCTCGACGCCAATGTCCTTCGAGGCGGACCCGGAAAATCCGCCTGGCGCGTTGCCGCCACTCGAGATCGCCATGCCGGGCGATCTCGGTGACACGGCTTTGTAACCGATCAGGCGGGTGAGGCGCGGCGGGTGGTGACGTGGGGCGCCAGCCACATGCCAAGCGCCATCGCCGCCGCGAACAGCAGACCGGGCCAGCCGCCATAGCTGAGCGAGGCGAGCGCGGGCCCCGGGCACAGCCCGACCAGCGCCCAGCCCGCCCCGAACAGCGCGGATCCGATCGCCAGGTGCGGCGTGATCGCCGGGTCCGGCCGCGCCGGAAACGACCCGCCCAGAACCGGCTGCCGCCCGCGTGTCGCGGCCCAGGCCAGCGCCATGGGCAGGATCGCCCCGCCGAGAACGAAGGCCAGCGTCGGATCCCAAGCCCCGAAGATATCAAGCCAGCCCTGAACCTTCGTCGTGTCGGTCATCCCCGACAGGTAAAGCCCGGCACCGAACAGCCCGCCGCACAGAAAGGCCGAGAGACCGCGCATTACAGGAACCCTAGAAGGTGACGGCCAACCCACATGGTCGCCATCCCGGCCCCAAGATAGATCAGCGTCGCAACGATCCCCCGACGGCTCAGGCGCGAGATGCCGCACACGCCGTGCCCCGAGGTGCAGCCATTGGCAAGCCGCGTTCCAAGCCCGACGAGCAGCCCCCCGACGGTCAGGATCACCGGTGCTGTCGTCGCCCCCGTTTCGGCCCCGCCGGCCAGCACCGCCATCACGCCCGGAACGACGATCAGCCCGGTCAGGAAGGCCAGCCGCTCCATCACGTTGCTGTGGCCGCTTCCGTCGATCAACCCGCCGACAAGGCCCGAGGCGCCCATGATCCGCCCGTTCAGAAGCAGAAACAACGCCGCTGCGCTGCCGATCATCAGCCCCCCGCCAAGGCCCCAAAGCCAGTCTGCCTGCATTCCGTCGTCCCTTTCAGAGTTTGTTCACCGGGACTTTCAGGAAGACGTCGCCCTTCTCATCCGGCTCCGGCATGTTCCCCGCCCGCATATTCACCTGCAGCGACGGTACGATCAGCTTGGGCATCCCAAGCGTTGCATCCCGTGCCTCGCGCATTTCCACGAAATCCTCCGCGCTCTTCGCGCCGCCCACGTGCACGTTCTTGGCCTTCTGCTCGCCCACCGTGCTTTCCCAGGCAAACTCCTCGCGCCCGGGGGCCTTGTAATCGTGACCCACGAAGATCCGCGTTTCGTCTGGCAGGGCCAGGATCCTCTGAATCGACTGGTAAAGATCGCGCGCCGATCCGCCGGGAAAGTCGCAGCGCGCCGTCCCGAAATCGGGCATGAACAGTGTGTCGCCCACAAAGGCCGAATCCCCGATCACATAGGTCAGGCAGGCGGGCGTATGGCCCGGCGTATGCATGACGTCCCCCCGAAGCTGGCCGATGTGAAAGCTGTCGCCATCCTCGAAAAGCCGGTCGAACTGCGATCCGTCCCGCTGAAATTCCGTGCCTTCGTTGAAGATCTTGCCGAAGGTATCCTGCACCACCGTTATGTTCCGGCCGATCCCGATCTTCCCGCCAACTTGCTCCTGAAGATAGGGGGCCGCCGACAGGTGGTCGGCGTGCACATGGGTTTCGAGGATCCATTCGACCTCAAGCCCCTCGCTCTTCACATAGGCGATAACCTCGTCCGCCGATGCCGTGCTTGTGCGGCCGCTCGCGTAATCGAAATCCAGAACGCTGTCGATAACCGCCGTCGCCCGGCTCTCCGGGGCGGTCACTACATAGCTGATGGTGTTCGTTGCCGGGTCGAAGAAGCTCTTGACTACAGGGTGCATATCACACTTCCTCTTGGTTTCTGGGCCTTAAACGGTGTATGACGCACATATTCCTATCTGAATATGTGATTGCGGCCAACGGGTTTGTGAATGGATGATCAGAACGCACACTTCGGGGATTTCATGTGGCAGGCAGCCGACGAGGCCGCCGGCGTTCTGAAGGCTCTTGCCAACCCGTCGCGGCTCCTGATCCTGTGCCAGCTTGCCGAAACCGAACGCACGGTGGGCGAGATTGAAAAGCTTCTGGGCCTGGGGCAGGCCTATGTCAGTCAGCAACTCGCCAGGCTCCGCGAGGAAGGGCTGGTTGCGGCCACGCGGGATGGCCGGCAAATGCGCTACCGGCTCTCCGATCCACGGATCACACCCCTCATACAGGTGCTCTATTCGGAGTTCTGTGCACGCTAGGCGCCTAAGTCGCGCCTTATCCACAGGCAAATGCAAAAAGTTTGCGCATATTTCCCGCGACTTGGGAAATTGAATACGTAACCGCCCTCTGCGCCTGTCGTGAAACAATCAAACTCATCCTATACTCGATTCCAAGGGGCTCTTAGACCACCGGTCCCGGGTGAGGGACAAACGCCATTGGGAGGAACCATTATTGGAGAAACACATTTCATCGGCAAGGAATCAGGACGCGATCGACTGGTTCACAGAGGAGCTGACGCGCGATCCCGCGCGGGCCGAGCACCTCAAGCAGGCGCTGCGCAGGAAGATCGGGCTCGAACCCGCAAGCTGCCTGCGCGAAGTGCCGCGACGCCGCCCGGTGGAAGATCCCGACGACTATTGGGACAACGTTCCCGTCTGACGGCCTGACATGTTCAGCATGTCGTTCGACCCGGCCCGAAACGGCCGGGTCGCTTGCGTTTTGAGGCCTTCGCGGTAGAACCGGGAAAGAGGGCGGTTTGTCATCAGGGCAGGGCAACAAGATGGAAAGGCCGGTCACCGTGCAAAGCACCGAGGGCATCTCGGTGCTGACGATCGATCATCCGCCGGCCAACGCTTTGTCCGCTGCGGTGGTCGCGGCACTGACGACGGCGCTTGCTGAAACGCTTGGCTCCTCCGGCACCCGTGCGATCGTTCTTGCCGCCCGCGGCAAGACCTTCCCGGCTGGCATCGACATACGCGATTTCGACGAACCGGAACGAACGGCGGCGCTGGGCGAACTCTGCCTCGCGATCGAACGCGCACCGGTTCCTGTGATTGCAGCCGTCCATGGCACGATCCTCGGCGGCGGGCTGGAACTCGCGATGGCGGCCCACTACCGCCTGGCCGACCGCCGCGCGCAGTTCGGACTTCCCGACGCCGCGGTGGGGCTTTGCCCCGGCGCCGGCGGCACGCAGCGCCTGCCGCGCCTCGTCGGGGCGGGCCCTGCGATCGATCTTCTCCTGACCGGCCGCACGATCGGCGCCGCCGACGCAAAGAAGATCGGGCTGATCGACGAGGTGGCGGAAGGGCCCTTGCCGATCTTCGCGATGAAATGGGTCAAGGCGGCGCTCGGCACGGGCCTCGCACCCCGCCCGGTCAGCGCCGGGCCGGGGCGTCTGGCCGACAAGCCATCCGAACTCAAGGCAATCGAAACGCGCCGCGCGGCTCTCAAATCCGGGGCGGGAAGCCTTCAGGAACGGATCGTCGATTGCGTTCAGGCGGCCATGCTGCTGCCGTTCGAGGCCGCGCTCACCTTCGAACGCACGGCGTTCGAGGATCTCGCCGCCTCGCCCGCGTCAAGGGCGCTCCGCCATGTCTTCATTGCCGAGCGCCGCGCACGCACCCCCCCGCTCGATGATCCGGCCCCCCCGCTCTCCGTCACGCGCATCGGCATTTTCGGCGCGGGGCTGACCGGCACCGGCATCTCGGCGGCCTGCCTCGACGCGGGCTTCGACGTCACGCTCGTCGATCCCAATCTCGAACGGCTCGAGGCTGGGGTCGACAACATCATCGACATCTACGACCGTCAGGAAAAACGCGGCCGCATCAACGCCGCCACCCGCGATGCCCGGATTGCGCGGCTGCAGGGCAAGACGGATCCCGCAGCCCTGGCGGATGCCGAACTCGTCATCGAAACGATGCCCGAAGATGCCGATGCCAAGCGCCGCGCCTTCGCGATTCTCGACGCGGTGATGCCGCGCGAGGCGATCCTGGCCACCAACACCGCCACCATCGATATCGACGGTCTTGCTGCCGGTACGGGCCGCGCCCCGCATGTCGTCGGCCTGCACTTCCTGACGCCCGCCCATGTGATCCGGCTTGTCGAGGTCGTGGTCGCGATGGAAACAACCGACGCGGTGATCGCCACCGCCTTTGCCGTCGCCCGCAAGCTGCGCAAGGTGCCGATCCTCTCGGCGGTCAGCGAGGGCTTCGTGACCGAACGGTTGCTCGGCGCGTATCAGCAGGCGGCGGAATATCTGGTCGAGGACGGGGCGACCATCGCCGGGGTGGACGCGGCGATGCGCGCCTACGGTTTCCCGATAGGGCCGTTCCAGCTTGCCGATCTTTCGGGGCTTGATGAAGGCGACGCCCGCCGCGCCCGTTATGCCGCCGCAGGGGCCCGGAAGACGACGCTTGCCGCACGGCTTCAGGCGCTCGGGCGGGATGGGCGCCGCGCCGGTCGCGGGTTTCACCTCTACGATGACGCGGGCGAGATCCTGCGCGACGACCCGGAGGTCACCCATGTGATCGCCGAGATGCGCGCCCTGTCGCAACGCGCCGCTCAAAACTTTGCGCCCGACGACATTCAGCGCCGCTGCCTCGCCGCCATGGCCAACGAAGGCGCGCGCATCATGGGCGAAGAGGTGGCGCAACGCCCCTCCGACATAGATCTCGCGGCGATCCTCGGCTTTGGCTTCCCCCGCTGGAGGGGCGGCCCGATGATGGCGGCAGACCTGACGGGGCTTCTCCGCGTGAAACGCGATCTCGATGCCTATGCCGGCGACGATCCGGCCTTCTGGTCGCCCGCGCCGCTTTTCTCGGAGCTCGTGAAGAACGGGCGCGCCTTCGGCGATCTGAACGACGCCTGAACGGCGCGCGTCCTGCGCCTCAAAGATCCCGCGCGGGATCGCCCCGGTAATGGGCAAGACGGGCCAGAAGGTCATTGCCCATCTGGTGCGCCACTCCCAGCACATCCATGGGAAGCCAGTTCTCCGCGATACGTGTGCCCTCCAGCCGGTAGAAATCCATCACCGGCATCCGGATCCGGCGCCCCGTCGGTGTCATCCCAAGGTAGGGCCCAAGATGCGTTCCCAGAACCACGCCCCCCGTCACGGCATAGGGCCCATCCGATATGCGGATGAAATGCCCTTCCGAGGTTCGGTCGGGAAACGCCTTGAGAAATGGGATCTGGTGATGCGCGCGGAACCCGGCCAACCCGCGCGTCATGCCGATCCCGCCCGCGGCGTAATACATGAAATCGCCGGTCCAGTAGGCGTCATGCGGCATCGAGGAAAGGCTCTTGCCGTCGAAGGAAAGAAGCGCCGCATGCATCGCGAACACGGTGTCGAGCGCATCCGGCCCGTCCCACGCCTCGTCGCCAAGGCGAAGCCCGTCCTGCGGGGCGGGACCGGGCCAGATGCCCCGCGCCCCGAATGGCGGGGGCAGGGGGAAAAGCCCGGCCTGCTCCATCAGATCGACCAGGTCGAAATGCAGCCAGCTTCGCCGGATCTTCCCGCCGTCAATCCAATGCGCTTCCCCATACCTCAGATGAACCACGCCATGAGTGGCGGGAATGCCCAGAAGATCCGTGGCGAAGGTGCCCTGCAGGTGCCCGAGGGCGGCAACCATATGCGGCGCCCGCGGCGCATCAAGGCGCGGGTCGTCCCGGTTCTCCCCGCCGACGAAGATCAGATCGCGACGCTCCATATCCGGCAGCGCCGCCCTCAGCACCGCCCAAAGCCGGCCGATGGCCGAAGCGCCCTCCAACACCCCCCAGGGATGGCTCGCCATGGCCAGGGCGTCGCTGTGATAGGCCCGGTTCGCGTCGCCCGTGCGGGCCAGGTCTGCAAGAAGGGCGTGCGCCTGCGCCTTGATCCCGGAAACCGGCATGATGTGCGATCCTTGCAATCGTATGCAATTATTCTTGCGCGACGCTGCCCCCGATGTCTAGCCTTAGCTGCGGGCAGAGCGGAGGGACCCTCATGAAACGCACCCGACCGGAGCAGGCCATGCTCTCGCGCGATACCGACCTGTCGAAAACCGCCGAAACCCGGGCGGTGATCGAAGCGATGGTTGACGGGCTCAACGATCACCGGATCGGGGACATCGGCGAGTTTTTCGACAAAGCCTTCACCTGGTCCGGCAACCAGGGGTGCGGAACGAAACGCGGTTTGCGGGAATTCCAGGAAAACTGGCAGAAACCGTTTCAGGCCGCCTTCCACGACAAGGTCTGCATCGACGAGGCGCGGGTCTACATGGGGGAATGGGCCGCGGCCTTCGGGCGGCAGGAGGCCACCCATGGCGGAACGTTCATGGGCATCCCTCCGACGGGCAAACGCGTGGAAATCCGGTACATGGATTTCTGGAAGGTCGTGGATGGCAAGATCGTCGACAATTGGGTCATGGTCGATTTCCCGCACGTCCTCGCTCAGCTCGGAACCGACGTGTTCGGGGGCGAGGGTTGGGAAGCCTATGACCGGGGAGAAAGGGCGCCGCCCGCGCCATAGCGCTGCCGTTCCGATGCCGATGCTTCCGCTGAAATCCGCCGGCCCGGCGCCTCGCCGGCGCGTGGCAGGCTCCGCCTGACCCATCGCATCGCCACGGCGTTGAGGGGGCCTTCCACATTCCTGTAAACCCAGATCGATGCGACAACCGTCATGGCCAGGATCGCCCAACGGGCGGCTTCCAGAAAAAGCGGGGCGGCGGCGATCTCGTGCCCGACAAGCCTCCAGACCATGAAGACCAGCCAGTGAAACAGGTAGATCGAGAATGAAGCATCACCGATCCGCTCGATCACGCGCGCCACACGGCCTCGCGGCAGATGCGCCTCTGCACCGAGAAACAGGATGGTTAAAGCATCCGGCCTTTAACCTGAGACATATCCGGCAGCCCTGAAGTAGTTCCAACACTCTTCGGGTGAGTATAGA
>NZ_JAWHTE010000041.1:0-25745 GCF_032586175.1 Ovoidimarina sediminis | reverse complement strand
TGGCGCGAACTTGGCGCGGCATAGGGACAGTCATTCTGTCCCTTTGGAGACAAGTTCGAATCCGTCTGACACCACCGCGGGGGGCGTTCCGCGGGGCTGTGGTGACGAAGAAATACGCCCATTCGCCACGGAAATCGGGGGTGGCGGCGCGGGTACGGGCGATTTCCGTGCGCAGCCAGTCGAGATAGGGGCCGGCGGGTTCGGAGAGCGGGCGGCCGCCGGTATCGAGCGGGGCAGAGGTGGCGAAGGCGACGGCGATTTCCTGCCCGAAGGGCGGGCCGATCCGGATATCGAGCGCCGGGCCGTTCCCGGTGGCGTCGCCGATGCGCAGTTCGGTCTCGGGCGGGTGGCGGGTGAGAGGCACGATGTCGTTCGGGGCAAGGTGGATGACCTGACCCGAGGCATCGAAGTAGTCGATATAGAGGTAGGCTTCGTAGTCCGGGGTTTCGAGATCGAGGCGCAGGCGATCGTTCTCGACGAAATCGAAGGTGCGGGCGAAGGCGTCGGGGCCGACGACGCGGGGATTGGTGATCTGTTCGCTGGATTGCGGCAGGCCGAGCGCGTCGACGCCGGCGAGCGCGCTGCACTGCGGTTCGGGCAGGAGGCGCAGATCGCCACGGACGGGGATGTGGACGCCGACGGCGGCCTGCAGATCGGCCAGGACGGCATCGGCGCGGGACAGGGTGGGCACGTGACCCACCACCGCAAGGGTGCCCGTATCGGGATCGAACATCGCCTGAAGCCGCGCGCAGGGGACTGCGGCGAGCCGGGCCTTCAGGGCATCGCGGACGGCGCCGCCCCCCCGGGATCCCGCATCGCGGTCTAGGTCGTGGCCGGGGTGAACATCTCGCGATACGTGTCGCGCAGGATGTTCTTTTGCACCTTGCCCATCGTATTGCGCGGCAGACTGTCGATGACGAGCAGCTTGCGGGGATGCTTGAAGCGGGCGAGCGCGGTGCGGGTGGCCTCGGCAATGGCGTCGAGATCCGGGGTGGCGCCGGGTTCGGGGACGATCAGGCCGAGCACGGTTTCTCCGAAATCCGCATGGGGCACGCCGATCACCGCGCTTTCGAGAACGCCGGGCTGATCGTCGAGCACCAGTTCGATTTCCTTGGGGTAGATGTTGTAGCCGCCCGAGATGATGAGATCCTTGTTGCGCCCAACGATGTGGAGATACCCGTCTTCGTCGATCTTCCCCAGGTCGCCCGTGATGAAGAAGCCGTCCTCGCGGAGTTCGGCGGCGGTCTTTTCCGGCATCTGCCAATAGCCTTTGAAGACGTTCGGGCCACGCACCTCGATCTGGCCGACTTCGCCCTCGGGCAGGGTGTCGCCGTTGGCCTGGTCGGTGATCTTGAGCTCGACCCCAGGGAGCGGGAAACCCACCGTGCCGGCGCGGCGTTCGCCGTCATAGGGGTTCGAGGTGTTCATGTTGGTTTCGGTCATGCCGTAGCGTTCGAGGATGCGGTGGCCGGTGCGGCGCTCGAACTGGATATGGGTTTCGGCGAGAAGGGGCGCGCTGCCCGACACGAAGAGCCGCATGTGGGTGGCAAGCTCGCGCGTGAAACGCGGGTCTTCCAGCAGGCGGGTGTAGAAGGTGGGCACGCCCATCATGGCCGTGGCCTTCGGCATCAGCGCGATCATCTGGTCGAGATCGAATTTCGGCAGGAAGATCATCGCGCCGCCCGACGCGAGGGTCACGTTCGTGGCGACGAAAAGCCCGTGGGTGTGGAAGATCGGGAGCGCGTGGAGCAGAACGTCGTCTGCCGTGAAGCGCCAGTGGTCGCGCAGGGTGAGGGCGTTGGAGAGAAGGTTGTCCTGCGTGAGCATCGCCCCCTTGGAGCGCCCCGTGGTACCCGAGGTGTAGAGGAAGGCGGCGAGATCGCCGGGCTCGCGCGGGGTGGTGGGAAACGCCTCTGGGTGGGCGTCGGCCTTGTCGGTGAGCGTGCCGCCGCCATCGGCGTTCAGGGTTTTGAGAGTTGCGCCGAGGCGTTCGGCGATGGGGGCGAGCGCGGCTTCGCCCGCCGCGTCACAGACGACCATGCGGGCGCCGCTGTTTTCGATGAAATAGGTGAGTTCATCTGTGGTGTATGCGGTGTTGAGCGGCAGAAACACGATCCCGGCCTGAACGCAGGCGGCGTAGAGCGCGAGGGCTTCGGGCGATTTCTCGACCTGTGCGGCGAGCCGGTCGCCCGGTTCGAGCCCCGCCTTGGTCAGGGCATGGGCGATGCGGGCGGCGGTGGCGAGGAAAGCCGCGTGCGTCATGGCCGTGCCGTCCGCGAGGTAGAGGAAGGGCGTCGTCTTGCCGGCATGGCATCCAAAGAGGGTGTCATAGAGAGGGTTCGGCATCAGCGCGCCTCCTCGGTCATGAGTTTCGCGGCGGTTGCGGAGAGAGAGCGGATTTCGGAGGACATGGCCACGGTGTGGGCCGTCGCGAAACGCTCGTGGTTCTCGGAGATCTTGCGGAGATCGTAGTGGTAGTTGACCATCAGCCCGTGGGACTGGGCGCGGCCCTTTTCCGAAGTGTCGGCGCCGGCATGGATCTTGTGAACGAGCGCACCGTTTCCGAGATGGAAGCGGGCGACCGGATCGAGGGGTAGGCCGTCGGGCCGTTTTGCCGCCGTCAGATAGTACGCGCCAAGAGCGCGCAGCGTGTCGTCGTCGGGCGAATTGGCGCCGGGCCGCGCAGTGGCGAGCCAGCCGGCGAAACCGGGGATCGGGGAGAGGGTGACGAAGGTCTTGATGCCCGGAAGTTCGCGTGAGAGATCGGCGGCGACCTGCTTGATCAGCGAATTGCCGAAAGAGATGCCCGCGAGCCCCGCCTGGCAATTCGAGATCGAGTAGAAGACCGCCGTGTCGGCCTCTTCCGACGCCAGGACCGGACGGTCTTCGGACAGAAGCGCCTGGACCGATCCGGCGATGCCGCGGGTGAGCGCCACTTCCACGAAGATCAGGGGCTCGTCCGGCATGGCGGGGTGGAAGAAGGCGAAGCAGCGCCGGTCCGCGGGTTCGAGACGCCGGCGCAGATCGTCCCAGCTGTCGATTGCGTGGACAGCCTCGTAGGCGATGATCTTTTCGAGGATGTGGGCCGGACTTTCCCAGCTGATGGGGCGCAGAACGAGGAAGCCGCGGTTGAACCACGAGGCGAAGAGATGCCGGAAATCCAGGTCGAGGGCGGCGAGGCTTGCGTCGTTGCGGGTGAGGCGCAGGAGATCGGCGCGCATGTTCACGAGCCGCCCCGTGGCGCCGGGGACGCCGTTGAGGCGGCGGATCAGCTCCTGCCGCCGGGGTTCCGCGGCTTCGAGGAAGGCGCGGTAGGCGGATTTCGACGGCTCGGCCTCGTAACGGGCGAGGCTGCTTCGCACATCGCCGGGAATGATATCCATCGACGTGGTGAGGTGGCGGAAGAAATCGCGCTTTTCGGCGTCGTCCATGTCGTCGTAACGGTCGAGGATGCGGCCGCCGAGGGTGCGGCCCGAGATCTCTCCCGCTGCGCTGACGAGGGCGTCGGTGAGCTCCTCGGTACTGCGGCTGTCTTCCCCGGCGGGGCCGGTGAAGCGCACCCGGCGGTCGAAGACAGTCGACAGGAGATCGCTGAGCATCGTCATATCGCGGGCCCCATCACCGCATCGGGCAGCCAGGTGGCGAGGCCCGGGAAGAGACAGAGAAGGACAATCGCGAGCACCATGCAGGCAACGTAGGGGAGCGAGCCCTTCAGGATCGTCTTAAGAGAGATGTCGGGGGCGATCCCGTTGATGACATAGAGGTTGAGGCCCACGGGCGGCGAGATCAGACCGATCTCCATGTTGATCGTGAGGACGACCGCGAACCAGATCGGATCGAACCCCGCGGTTGTGATGATCGGAAGGAGGATCGGCGCGGCCATCAGGATGACCGCGACCGGCGGCAGGAAGAAGCCCGCGATCAGGAGGAAGATATTGATTGCGCCCATCAGCACCCAGCGGTTGACGTCGAGCGTGCCGATCCATTCCGCGATGGACTGGGTGATGAAGAGCGAAGACAGCATGTAGCTGAACACCCCCGCCGCGCCGATGATGAAGAGGATCATCACCGATTCCTTGGTGGAATCGCGCAAGACAACCCAGAGATCGCCAGGATTCCAGAGCTTGTAGATGATCATCGCGATCAGGAGGCAGAGGAGCGCGCCCACGGCGGCGGTTTCCGATGGCGTCGCGACGCCGCCATACATCGCGTAGAGGACACCGAGGATGATCGCGATGAATGGCAGGACGCGGGGCAGGATTTCGAACCGTTCGCGCCAGCTGTAGCTGCCCGCCGAGAGGACGGATGCGTCGCCCGAGCGCCAGGTCGAGTAGAGCGACCAGGCCATGAAGAGGCCGACAAGCAGCAGCCCCGGAATGACGCCAGCGAGGAAGAGCCGCCCGATCGAGGTTTCGGTGGCGATGCCGTAGACGATCATGGTGACCGAGGGCGGGATAAGGATGCCAAGCGTGCCGCCGGCGGCGATGGAGCCCGCCGCGACCGCATCGGGGTAGCCGCGTTTGCGCATCTCGGGGATGCCCATCTTGCCGATCGCCGCGCAGGTGGCGGGCGAGGAGCCGGACATGGCCGAGAAGAGCGCGCAGGCCCCGAGGTTCGAGACGACGAGCCCGCCGGGGACGCGGGTGAGCCAGCGTTCGAGCGCCTCGTAAAGATCCGCGCCCGCCCGTGTCGAGGCGATGGCCGCGCCCATGATGATGAACATCGGGATCGAGAGGAGTGCGAAATTGTCGAGCTTGCCGAACAGGATTTCAGGCATGAGTTCGAGCGAGCGCATCCCATCGAAGGCGATGAGAAAGCCCGCCGAGACGATCAGGAGGCCGAGTGCCACCGAGACGCCGGAGAAGAGGACGAAGATCGTGGCCAGTGCGACGAGGCCGCCAAGCAGCAGGGGATCCATCAGCCTTCCTCCAGTCCGAAGGGTTTGTCGGTGCCGATGAGGACCGCCACGAGATCGGCGACGAGTTGCAGAAGAAGAAGACCGAAGCCCACCGGGAGCGCGAGGTAGGGGATCCAGAGCCGGACGCCCCAGACGGTATCGGAGCGCCAGCCGCGTTCCCAGGCGAAATGCCAATATTCGTAGCCGTAGAAGAGCATCACGGCGACGATCGCGATGGAGAGCGAAAGCGTGCAGATGCAGAGGGCGAAGCGGGCTTTCGGGGCGAACCAGAGCGGCACGAGATCGACGTTCACATGCCCGCGCAGGCGCTGGACATAGGGCAGGCCGACCAGGGTTGCCGCGATCACGAGGTATACGACCGCCTCTGTCTGCCAGACGGTGGAGCCGTTCAGGACGAAGCGGATGAAGATCATCTGGCAGGTGATTAGCACCGCCGCGACGACCATGGCGGCCGAGCACCACCCCGCGAGCGTCGAGACAGCCGCGACGGCGCGAAGAAAGGGATTTTTGCCGGTCTGCGCGACAGCAGCCGAAGTCTGGACCGCCATGGGACCCTCCGTCAGTGCTTTTCTGGCTTGGGATGGGGTGGGGCGGCGGTGTGCGCCGCCCCTGCCGGGATCACTCGACGGCGAAGGCCATGTCGAGAAGCGCCTGCCCGTCGGGCACGTCCTCGAGGAACGCCTTGTAGGACGTTTCCTGCGCGACCTTGCGCCAGGCCTGGAAATCCTCGTCGCTCATCTGAGCGATCTCGACGCCTGCGTCGCGGAACACCTGAACGGAGGCCGCGTCTTCCTTCTTGGCCTCGTCGAGGTAGAAGCTTTCGGCCTTTTCGGCGGCGGCGAGAAGGGCGTTCTGCTGGTCTTCGTTCAGGCCGTCGAAGGTGGATTTGTTCATCAGGAGCGGCTGATACATGAACCAGAGCGCAACGTCGGAGGCCGGAGTGTAGCAGGCGACCTGTTCGTAGATCCGGTAGGAGACGAAGGACGAGGACGAGGTGTTGGCCGCGTCGAGGACGCCCGTCTGCATCGCGTTGTAGATTTCCGAGGAGGCCATCGAGGCGATCGAGGCGCCCGCGCCGGCGAGCATCTGTTCGAAGGCCTTGCCTGCCGCGCGCGTCTGGAGCCCGGCGATATCTTCCGGCTTGGTGATGCACTTGTCCTTCCCGGCAAAGCCGCCGGCGAGGTAGCCGTGGACGAGGACCATCACGTCGTCTTCGGCCATCTTGGCCTCTAGGGCCTCCATGAAGGGGCTTTCGGACAGGCGCGCGGCATGATCGTGGTTCTTCACGAGGCCGGGCATCAGGGTGAGGTTGAAGGCCGGCTGCTGGCCGCCCGCGTAGCTGAGCGGCAGGACCGTCATGTCGAGCTGGCCGCGCGACAGGGGCTTGTACTGTTCACGCGCCTTGAAGAGCGACTGGGTTGGAAAGATCTTGATGTCGAGATCGACGCCCGCCGCGGCCACGTCGTCTGCGATGATCTGGGCCACCTTGTGGCGCACGTCCTTGTCGGACCACTGGTGGGACAGGCGGAGTTCGGTTGCGCCCGCGCAGAGGGTGGTGGCGAATAGCGCCGCGGCGGCGACCGTTGCGGTCAGTTTCAGTGTCATGGAAGTCCTCCCGTTGTTTCCCGATTCGTGACCGGGCCTGCCTTTGGCATACTTCCTGTGTGTTCGATGTCAATAATTTTGTATACAAGAATTGCGATCTTGCGTTTTTTAGGGGGGTGGATAACATGCGCCCCATGGAACGCAAACGCTCTGATCTGATCGCCGATGCGATCGAAGGCATGATTTTCGACGGCACCTTCGCCGATGGCGAGCGGCTGGACGAAGTGCAGCTTGCGACGCGGTTTTCGGTCTCCCGCACGCCGGTGCGCGAGGCGCTTTTGCGGCTGGCGCAATCGGGGCTGGTGGAGCAATTGCCGCGCCGGGGCGTTTTCGTGCGCCAGCCGGGGCCTGTCGAGCTGATCGAGATGTTCGAGGTGATGGCCGAACTCGAGGCCGTCTGTGCGCGGCTGGCGGCGAGCCGGATCACCGATGCCGCGTTGAAGGACCTGCATGAGACGAACGCCCGCTGCAACGCCGCCGTCGAGGCGCAGGATGCGGATGGGTATTACCGTGAAAACGAACGCTTCCACGGCATTCTCTATCGCCAGTCAGGGAACGGGTTTCTGGAACAGGAATGCCTGCGCCTGCACCGTCGGCTACAGCCGTTCCGGCGGGTGCAGCTTCGGCTGAGGGGACGGCTTCGGCAATCGATGTCGGAGCACGAGGCGATCGTCGCGGCGCTGGAGGCGGGCGACGGTGCGGGGGCCGCGGAGGCGATCCGCGCCCATGTCGCGGTGCAGGGAGAGAAATTCCACCACCTGATGGCGAGCCTCAAGCCCGCGGCGGAGTGAGCGGGCGGTCAGGTCGTGAGGCCAATCGCCCCGATTGCCGCGCGGGCGCAGGCTGCGTCTTCGTGACCCGACGCCCCGGAGACGCCGATGGCGCTGATCAGCGCGCCGTTTTCGCGGACCGGCACGCCGCCTTCCCAGGCGAGGAGGCGGGGGCGGGTGCCGAGGCCCAGTTCTAGGGATTTGAGCTCGGCCATGCGTTCGCCGAAGGCCAGGCTCGTCTTGCCCAGGGTGGCGGTGAAGGCCTTGTCGGTGGCGAAATCGAGGATCGGGGCGGGGGCGCCGTCCATCCGGCCCGCGGCAAGCAAATGGCCCGAGGGATCGACCACCGCGACGGCGACGGACCAGCCGTTCTGTTCCGCATAAGCGACGGCGGCCGCAACCATTCGCGCGGCGGCGGTGTAGGTGAGGACCGGCTGGTTGCGGGAGGGCGCGCTCATGCGGCACCGTTGCGCAGAAGTTCGCGGGCGATGATCATGCGCTGGATCTGGTTGGTTCCCTCGTAGATCTGGGTGATCTTGGCGTCGCGGTAGAGGCGTTCGACCTCGAAGCCCCGGATATAGCCCGAGCCCCCGAAGACCTGCACCGCATCCGCCGTGCGGGCCACCGCCATATCGCCCGCGAAACACTTCGCCATCGAGCAGGCCTTGGTCGCCGGGGCGCCGATGTCGATCTTGTGGGCCGCGGAATGGACGAGAAGGCGTGCGGCCTCGATATCCTTGGCCATGTCGGCGAGGAGCCACTGGACGCCCTGAAATTCCGCGATGGCCTGATTGAACTGTTTGCGCTGGCGGGCATAGTCCAGCGCGGCTTCCAGCCCGGCCTGGCCGAGCCCCACCGCCAATGCCGCGATGCCGACGCGGCCCTTGTCGAGCACGCTCATCATCATGTGGAAGCCGCGGTTTTCTTCGCCGAGAAGCGCGTCTGACGGGAGGCGGACATCGGTGAAGGTGAGGGCGCCGACCTGGCTCGCCCGCTGGCCCATCTTGTGTTCCTTGGGGCCGCGCTCGACGCCGCCTGCATGCAGATCGACGATGAAGATCGACATGCCGCGGTTGCCTGCCGCCTTGTCGGTGCGGGCGAGGACGAAGCCAAGATCGGCCACGGGCGCATTGTGGATCCAGATTTTGCCACCGTTCAGCACCCAGCCGTCGCCGTCGCGCACCGCCTCGGTCCGGATGCCGGAGACGTCGGTGCCGGCCTCGGGTTCGGTGATGCAATAGGCGACCCTGGTTTTCGCGCGCATCACGTCGCCCAGGTGGCGGGTGCGCTGGGCGTCGGTGCCGTGGCGGACGAGGAGGGTGGAGATCAGTTCGACGAGGCCGCACTGGTCGGCGACGGAGGAATAGCCGCGCGAAAGTTCTTCCATCACAAGCGCGTAGGTTACGGTGTCGAAACCCGGGCCGCCCATCTCTTCGGGTACGCAGATGCCGAAGAGGCCAAGCTCTCCCATCTGGTCGTAGATCTCGGCGGGAAAGCGTTCGTCCCGGTCGAGTTCCTCGGCCAGGGGTCGCACCACGCCATCTGCGAAATCGCGCGCCATCTCGCGGACCTGGTGATGGGTTTCGGTAAGATACATCCCGTGATTCCATTTAGTAACTGTTCGGTTACTTTAGGCGTTGCGACCATCCCGGGTCAAGACGCCATGGGACATTTTCGCCCTTGCCAGCGGGCCGGGTACACTGTTAATAACCGTTTGGTTACTTATGGAGGCGGAGACCCATGCAGCCCGACCAGATGATGAAATTCGGCCGTGTCGACCTTGAGGTGACCGCCTTCGGCTTCGGCACAGCACCCATCGGCAATATTTTCCGCGAGATCGATGAAGAGACATCGGACGGGATGATCCAGGCCGCGTGGGATCGCGGCGTGCGCTATTACGATACCGCGCCGATGTACGGCCACGGGCTTGCAGAACTGCGCACAGGGCAGAGCCTGCGCTGGAAGGAACGGGATGATTTCGTTCTTTCCTCCAAGGTCGGGCGGCGACTGGTGCCGGCGAAGCGGAGCGAGATCGACTTTGCGCCCTGGACGAACGCCGCGCCCTTCGTGATGGAGTTCGACTATACCTATGACGGCACCATGCGGGCCTTCGAGGACAGCCTGCAGAGGATGGCGCTGGAGCGGATGGATATCTGTTTCATCCACGATATCGACGTGTTCACGCGCGGCGACGAACAGCCCGAGGTGTTCCGGCAGGCAATGGACGGATCGTGGCGGGCGCTGGAATCCCTGCGCGACCAGGGCGTGGTGAAGGCGATCGGCGTGGGCGTGAACGAGTGGGAGGTGTGCCACGAGGCGCTGAAGCAGCGGGATTTCGACTGTTTCCTTCTGGCGGGGCGCTACACGCTTCTCGAACAGGAGGCGCTGGACGCGTTTCTGCCGCTTTGCGAGGAACGGGGGGCGGCAGTCGTCGTGGGCGGGGGCTTCAACTCCGGCATCCTCGCCACGGGGGCGAAGGAGGGGGCAAAGTACAACTACGCCCCGGCGCCGGCCGACATCATGGAGAAGGTCGCGGAGATGGAGGCCGTCTGTGCCGAGCACGGCGTGCCCCTGCCTGCCGCCGCACTGCAATTCGTGGTGGCGCATCCGGCCATTCCGAGTTTCATCGCGGGCACGCGGACGGTGGAGCAGCTTGAGCAGAACCTCGACTGGTTCAGCCACCCGATCCCGGCCGAGTTCTGGGCGGACCTGAAGCAAAAGGGCCTGTTGCGCGAAGACGCGGCGACGCCCGCGTGAGCGGACGGGACTTGCCGCCCGGTATCCACCGGTTCGACGCCGTGGAAACCGGGGACCGGATCTCTACAGGTGCGGTCGAGGTGACGAGCGACATGATCGACGCCTTCGCCGCGCTGACCGGCGACCGCTTCGCCATTCACATGGAAGATGCCGCCGCCCGCGAGAAGGGGTTTCCGGGGCGGGTGGCGCACGGGCTTCTGGTCTTGTCGCTGATCGATGGCCTGAAGAACGCCGCGCCGGCGCAGTTCGACGCCATCGCCTCGCTTGGTTGGACATGGCGGTTTTCGAAGCCCGTGCTGATCGGTGACCGTCTGAACGCCACGATCACGGTTGCGGGGAAGCGTGCGGTGGCCGACGGAGCGCGGGGCATCCTCGAGCTGGACTTCGACGTGGTGAACCAGCGGGGCGAGACCGTGCAGGCCGGGGCAAACCGGCTTATGGTGCACCGGTAGGCCCATGACATACATCGGCGAACAAAGTTCGGTCTTCCCATTAAGTAACCAAAAGGTTACAAAGTTTCAGACTGCAGAGGAAGCGCAGAAATGAGCATTTATTTCGAGAAGACACACCAACGGTCGTTCGGGACTTTTCCGCTTCGGGGCGACGAGGCGCGGAATGCGATCCTGACTGCCGCGGAGGTGGGATACCGCGCATTCGATACCGCGCAAATGTATGAAAACGAGGCCGAAACCGGCGAGGCGCTGGCGGCCACGGGGATCGCACGCGAGGAGCTTTGCGTCACCACGAAGGTGCATCCCGACAACTTTTCCGAGGATCGCTTCGTGGCCTCGGTGGAGCAGAGCCTGAAGGATCTGCGGCTCGACCATGTCGATGTTCTGCTGCTGCACTGGCCGCCCATCGGTGGTGATGTCGCTCCGTCCCTGAGACTCTTGGAAGATTGCCTGAAGCGGGGCCTGACGAAGAATATCGGAGTGTCGAATTATACGATCGCGATGATGCAGGAGGCGGTGAAGATCGTCGATGCGCCCATCGTGACCAACCAGGTGGAATTTCACCCGCTGCTCGACCAGGGCAAGCTGATGGCAGGGGCGACTGCGCTTGGCATTCCGCTGGCGTCTTATTGCTCGGTCGCGCGGGGCGAGGTATTCAAGCATCCCGAGTTCGCTGAGATCGGCGCTGGTTACGGCAAATCCGCCGCGCAGGTGGTGCTGCGCTGGATCCTGCAGAAGGGCGTCAGCATCAACACGATGTCAACGAAGCCAGAGAACATCCGGGCGAATTTCGAGACGATGGATTTCACGCTGAGCCACGTGGACATGGCGCGGATCGAAGCGCTGACGCAGACGGGGTATCGGATCGTGACGGAGGACCTGGTGCCCTGGGCGCCGAAGTGGGACTGACGGAGTAGAGTCACAAACCGCGCCGGCCTGAGGTGCCGGGAACTTGGCGCGGGGGCTGAACACCTAGCCGGCCGCCATTGCTCCTCGGGCCGCACGCTTCAGGTCGCGGAGATAGGGTACGCCGTTCAGTGCCGGGTTGGCATGGCCAATGATCTTCATGACGAGGCGCCCCTTCTTCCGCGCAAGCGGGTGAAACCACGCAGTAAGATTGATAAGGTGCCTGTCGTTGAATGGGTTGAGGTAGAAGTTACGCGTGAAAGCGTAGTAGACGTTGTTCGGGGCCGTTGGCATGAACACCTCGGCATGGGCGAGATCCGGAAGGCGGGTGCGCACGCCTTCGGGCAGGCTTTCTGCCCAGGCCGCGTAGCGGGCGCGCAGGCTTTTCAGCCGGGCCGGTTCAAGCCGGTCAGACAAATGTTCTGCTCGGACGTTCAACAGGGCCGCCAGCCCATCCTCGACCGATGCGCCGTGGCGAGCTGACTGGAGCGTCCACTTGTTCGCGCGGGTCATATGGGCGACGTTGCCGCGCAGGACGAGGTCGGTGCCGGGTGTCAGACTAACTGCGCGGGTGGTTGCCGCATCTATTCCATTGAAGGCCAGCCCCGTTCGCACGGCCATCCTGCTGCGTAAGTCCTCCAGGTCTTCGTCGTTCATGAAGTCAGTGAATTCCGGCGCGGCCCGGTCGATCACCTGCAGCGATACGCCCGTCAGGTCGGCGAGCAACTGTGCGCCCTGCCGGTCAAATCGGGTCACCCGGTAGATGTCGTGGGTGTAGAAGCTATCGATCCGGGACAGGTGCGGGGTTGCCGCAGCCAGCAGGATCCTGGAGTCGGTGCCGGCCGACAGGGGGAGCGCGACCGAGGCGCCGGAGGCCAGAGCACCGAGGATCTGCGACAGCCGGTCGGCAATCTGGCGTGCGACCGCCGCGCGGTCACGCCCGCCCTGGTCGAAGCGTTCATCCGGCTTCGGCCAGTGCCGGCCAAGTTCGAAGGTATTCAGATCGAGGAAGTGATTGGCCATGACGCGCCGGCATTCGGCGTCGCAGGTTTCACCTAGGAGGAACTGGGCTTCGCGCTTGAGGACGGCATCCGCGCCGACTGCCGGCTCGGGGATGATGTCGCGGTCGAGAAGCATGTGAACACTCGACGCGAGGGCGCGGTCCTGCCGGGAATAAACCGCCGAAAGGCCTGCGGTCGGGTCGAAATAGACGCGGTTCTCGGCGTTGAGGTGCAGAATGGCGATAAACCGCCCCGCGAGGCCTTCGATATATGCCTGCACATGCTGGAGACTGGCACCCTCCGATATGCGGGCCTCGCCGTTCAGCATCTGTCCTAATGCATCCACCGCGGTGCCGAGCACGAGACCGGCCTTGGTTCCGTCCGACAGGATCACGTCGTGGCAGGGAAGGTCGGGGCAGTGGGCGAGATGCCAGTCACCGATCCGGTTGGCCTGCCATGTCTCATGCGGTTGCCATCGGTGTCTCGATAGCCGGAATTGATATCGGAAGGTGGCGCCGAAATCCCAGCCCATATCGGCACAGATCCTTTCAGCCAAGGATCTCTTTCGCTCCATGTCCTGCCCCGTTTCTGCTTGGGGACAGTGTCGCACATTTTCGGCAATGATGGCGAGCCCCGTAGCCGGATTGCATGGCAGGCACGGTTCAGTGACATATGGGAACCTAGCCCGCGCTATTGTGGCCGGTGGCGGAATGGCCCACGCCGAGCCAGACGTCGGCCGGGTCGATCTTGCCCAGGCAGAAGCCTTCGCGTTCCGCATCGCTGAGGCCCTTGAGGTGGGATGCAAGGGTGCGTCTTGCCCGCATTTCCGCCTGGCATATGGCGTCTGCGGTTTTTTCGGCGTCCCCTTCGGCCGCGGATTGCTTTCGGAGCCGGGTGAGTTCGCGGACGCAATCCAGCAGGCACTCCAGCAGAGCATCGATTTCGTGCTTCTGGCGGAGGGCGCCGTCCTCGATCTGATGCATGATGCTTTCGATCAGATCCTGTTCGCTTTTGCCGTTCATGTCGGCCTCCCGTCGTCGGCGGAACCTACTGCTCTACAGGTTCTGGTGCTGCCGCTCGTGAGCGTCAATCCACGATGTCGAGTTCCACGAATGCCTGCGAAATCGCGCGTCGGAGAGCGGACTGGCAGTAGGCGAGGATCGTGGCACGCTCGGTTGCCGAGAAGGACTGCCAGCTGCGCCCGGACGCACCGAGCGAGATCTTTTCGATGCCCGTCAGGGGCCGCCCTTTCTTCAACGTCTCTCCGGTTTTTGGATCGACCAGGTAGGGTGTGATCCCGACCGCGCAGAGATCGAGTTGTGATCGGCCTCTCACACCGCCACCTTTCACGTGCAGGACCGATCGGGGCTGGAACCCGCGCTCTCCACGAATCGAGACTGTGGCCATACCCCCCGCTGCGGCGGCGCCGGCCACGCTGACGCCGGACAGAAGAATATCCTGGCCCGGGTTGTAGCTTTGCGCCAGAGCGTTGAGGGGTGTCTGCCGCAGGATGACCGCGACCTCTGCCGATCTGGCGGCTGAACCCGTCGGGTCGGAGCTGACGGTCACTGATGCACCCGTGTGCGACAATATCTCGGCCGAAATCTGACCTGCCCCTTTTGCCGCGTTCCAGCCCAGCCGTGCTTCGGAGGACGAGGGGCTGGACAGGGCATTGGCCCAGTAAACGGTGACTAGCCTGTCGTTGATGTCGGGGACGATCGCGACCGACGTGTACCGGCTGCGATCGGCGCTGCCGACGCCCGTCTGGCTTGCCGCGCAGGCGGACAATGCGAGCGCGGCAGCGAGGAGAAGCACAGAGCACTTTCCCCGAGTGGCGCGACCTGGTGATCCGTCAGAGGGCATTTGCAGCCCTCCGGTCGCGACTGAATTTCGACGCGATGCTGGCGATGCAGGAGCGGGAGAGCTTGCCGATCAGCTCGTCCGACGGCCAGCTGTAGGTGCGTTGAACGCAGCGGTCGGCGTAAGACAGGCTGGTGCCGTTGACGTTCATTGCCACCGCCGCATCGATGGTAACATCCCAGTAGAGCGCAGTGGCCGGGGTGCTGAGTGCGAAACGTGTCACGGTGCCGCTGACGCGGGACGGGCCACCGGAGACAGTGTGGCCGGCGGCGGCGAGTTCGGCAGAAATGGCGTTGGTGAAGAGCACCTCGGGGGGCGGTGTCAGGGTGACGTAGCCCATCGTGACGTCGCCAACTGTCGTGCGCTCGCCGATCCGGCCCGGGAGTTCGCCGACGCCCCGGTCGATCGTGAAGGGGGCAACGGTGACCGCGCGTTTCGAAACGCTGGCGAGCAGGCTGCCCGAAGCGTCGGCGGCGTGGGACGGCACTGATACGGTCGTATCCTGAACGCCGGCGCACCCCGCCAGGACGGCAGCCGCGGCCAGCGCCAGGATCGGGTGTGATTTCGCCTTGATAGATGTCATGGATCCCCTCCCCAAATCCTTGATCCTCAAGCGCAATCTTACATGCGCAAAGCGAGATGCTTCTTGATCGGCGTCAATTCGGTGGATGTGTCCGGAGCATGAGGAAAAGAAAAAAGGGCGCCACTCATGGCGCCCCAGTCTGACAGGGAGAAACCGTTACCGATTGCCGCGGATCAGGTCGCTGGCCTTTTCGGCGATCATGATCGTCGGCGCATTGGTGTTCGAGCCGATCAGGCTTGGCATCACCGAGCTGTCGCAGATGCGGATCGCATCGAGCCCGCGGACGCGGAGCCGGGGATCGACCACCGCCATCTCGTCGGTGCCCATCTTGCAGGTGCAGGTCGGGTGATAGGAGGTGCGGCCGTATTGGCGGGCATAGGCCTCGAACTCGCTTTGCGTCGTCACGCTGTCATCGGGGAAGCGAATGCGGCGGATGTATTTCTGAAGCGAGGGCTGTGAGAAGATTTCGCGGCTGATCTTCACGCCTTCGACGGAGGTTATCAGATCATCCGGATGGCCGAGGAAATTCGGGTCGACAAGCGGAATGTCGGTGGGGCGGGCGGAGCGGAGGCGGACGGTGCCGCGGGCCTTGGGCCTGAGCGTGTAGGAATTCAGCGTGATGCCCGAGGATCCCGGGGGCACGCTCGGCACCCCGGCCTCGGCGCCCGCGCCGGCGAGAAAGTGGAACTGGAGATCGGGGACGTCGGCGCCGGTGTCGCCGTACCAGAAGGCACCGCCCTCGACGACGTTCGATGTGATCGGACCGGAGCGGAAGAGGACGTATTGCAGCCCGGCCCAGGCCGCCCAGTGCAACTTGTTGTACTTGTCGAGGCTGTCATGGCCCTTGAGTTCGGCCACGATATCGATGCCGAAGTGATCGTTGAGATTCGAGCCCACGCCCGGCAGATCGGCCACCACGTCGATCCCGTGCTCCTTGAGGTGCGCCGCGGGGCCGACACCGGATAGCATCATCAGTTTAGGCGTGCCGATGGCGCCTGAGACGACGATCACCTCGCTGTCTGCACGGACGGTGTGGGAGCCCGATTTCGTGACGTATTCGACGCCGGTGGCGCGGGTGCCCTCGAAGGTAATGCGGTTGACGAGGCAGCCGGTTTCGACCGTGAGGTTGGGACGCTTCATCGCCGGGCGCAGAAAGCCCACCGCCGCAGAGCAACGCCGCGCATTCTTCGTCGTCGTCTGGTACGCGCCGCAACCCGCCTGTACGGGGCCGTTGAAGTCGGGATTGTAGGGAATGCCGAGTTCCTGGCATGACTGCACGAAGGCGCGGGTCATCGGCTGAAGATCTGGGATGTTCGAGACGCCGAGGGGCCCCTCGGTGCCGTGCCAGTCGCCCGAGAGGATCGTGTTGCCCTCGGAACGGAGGAAATACTGCTTGAGATCCTCGAAGGCCCAGCCGTCGCAGCCCTCTTCTTGGGCCCAGCGATCGTAGTCGACGGGGTTGCCGCGGGTGAAGACCTCGGCATTGACCGAGGAGCCGCCGCCGAGCACGCGGCCTTGCGCGTAGGGGATTTCGCGTTCGTTTGCGTGTTTCTGTGGAACGGTGTTGAAGCCCCAGGTGTGGGGGCCCGTCGTCATCTTCGCGAAGCCGACGGGCATGTGGATGAGCGGGTGCCAGTCGCGTCCGCCGGCCTCGAGCATCAGGACGCGCGCCGTGCTGTCCTCGCTGAGCCTGTTGGCCAGGACGCAGCCGGCCGAGCCGCCGCCGACAATGACGTAGTCATAGCCCGCCTCTGCCATCATTCGATCCAGTGCTGGCGTTTGCCGAGTTCGATATGGACGGATTTCACCTGCGTATATTCCTCGACCCCGTAGATCCCCGCTTCGCGGCCCCAGCCCGAGGCCTTCATGCCGCCGATCGGCAGTTCGGGTCCGCCCGAGAGGGTTGTGTTCACCCAGAAGCGGCCAGCCTGCACCCGGCGCGTGATCATCAGAGCCTTGTCGATATTCTTTGTCCAGACGCTTGCGGCGAGGCCGTATTCGGTGTCGTTCGCCATGGCGATCGCTTCCTCCACCGTGTCGAACGGCAGGATGGTGAGGACGGGCCCGAAGATCTCTTCCCGGGCGATCGACATGGACGGGGTGACGTCGGAGAAGATCGTGGGGGCGATGTACTGCCCCTGGCCGAGGTCGAGCGCCTCGCCGCCGCAGAGAAGGCGCGCGCCCTCGTCCTGCCCCTTCGCGATGTAACCGAGGATGGTGGCGTTCTGGGCGTCGGTGGTGATGGCGCCGATCTGGGTCGCCTCGTCGAGAGGATCGCCCACGACGGCCTTGGCGAGCTTGTCGGCGACCATGCGCCCGAAGGCATCGGCGACGGAGCGTTCGACGATCAGGCGCGAGCCCGAGACACAGCATTGCCCGGTGTTGAACGCGATGCCGAAGGCGACGCCGTCGGCGGCATCTTCCAGATCGGCATCGGCGAAGACGATTTGCGGGTTCTTGCCACCGAGTTCGAGCCCGAGTTTCTTGAAGTTCGACTTGCCCGCCGCCTCGACCACCGAGCGCCCCACGCGGGTGGAGCCGGTGAAGGAGAGCATGTCGATATCCATATGCTCGATCATCGCCTGGCCGACAGTGCGCCCGGGGCCGGTGACCACGTTGAAGACGCCGTCGGGGAGGCCCGCCTCGGTCATGATCTCGGCCAGGATGAGCGAGGTGGCGGAGGTGAATTCGGAGGGTTTGACGACGAGCGTGTTGCCGGAGGCGAGGATGTAGGGCACCCTCTCGCAGAGGATCAGGAACGGGAAGTTCCAGGGCGTGATGACGCCGCAGACCCCGACCGGTTCGCGGGTGACGATGCCGAACATGCCGTCACCGAGGTTGTTGAAGCTGTCGCCGTGGAGCGAGCGGGCGAGGCCCGAGGCGTATTCGAACATACCGACGCAGCCGCCGACCTCGGCGCGCGACTGGCTGATCGGTTTGCCGTTTTCGAGGGTTTCCCAATAGGCGATTTCCTCTGCCCGGCGGCGGATGATCTCGGCCGTCCTGAGCAGAACCGCAGCGCGGTCGGCCCCGTTCAGCCCCGACCAGCGGCGATCCTCGAAGGCCGCGCGGGCGGAGGCAACGGCGGTGTCGACATCTTCCGCCGAGCAGGTGGGGATGGAGGTGACCGGAACGCCGTGGCCGGGAGAGGTGCGCAGGAAGGTTTCGCGCTCGCCCGCCGGAACGAAGCCGCCATCCAGATAGAAGCCGAATGCCCGGGGCGTTTCCGGCGGAGCGAGGTGCGACGATGCCTTGTCCATGGCGAATCCTTTTTATGGCAGCCCTTGATGCGTTGGTCACGGCATACAAGTAACTATATGGTTACGTCAAGCGCAAGCGATCGATTGACGCCGCTCAGGCGGTCTTGTCGAGCCCGTCGCGCCAGTCGTTCCAGCCGCCGTCTACGGAGGAGGGGGCGGCGTGCCAATCGGTCATTGCCTCTCCCGTCGCCGGATCACGATCGGGGATCGGGAGTGCCATGATCCGCTTGCACGCCTGGGCGTAAAGCTCGGGCGTCAAGTGTGCTTCCTGGATGTTGTCCCAGTCGCGCCCGCCGGCGTAGCCGCCGCACATCATGATGTCATCCAAGGCATCGACATGTTCGTGGCTGACGCCTGCGGGCATCACGATGACATCGCCCGCCTCGATGCGCAGTCGCGTCCAGCCAGCGTCGCCCACCGAAAGGCTGAATTCCATCCAGCCCGCCGCGCAGCCAAGGCATTCATGTGTTGTGGAGTGGAAATGGGGATAGTGGTAGACGCCGGGATATTCCCAGTTGTTGCTCCAGCCGTTCTTGCGGAAATGGGCCTTTACCGCCTCGGTGCCGCCGTCGGGGATCGCCCCGCGGTGAACGAGGAGCGGAAATCGGCTGTTCGGGATCATGCCCCGGGGTGTCGAGCTGTAGCGTTCGGTTTTCATCGGTCCTCCTCCCTCGGGCCGCTTTTCAGCCCATGACGATCTGGGTTTTCAGATCCTGCGGCCGGTCGGCGAATGTGTCGAAGGCCGTCTGGATATCCTCGAGCGGGTATTCGGCCCCGGTGAAGGGGGCGGTCCTGATGCGCCCGTGCGCAAGGAGCGTCAGGGCGTCGTGCATATCGGGCCCCATGCCGGCCACTGACCCCTTGATCGAGGTTTCGCGCAGGATGGTCTCGAGGATATCGACCGGCAGTGTCTCGCCTGCGCCGGTGAGGCCGAACGCGGCGAGGTGTCCGCCCTTGCGCATCAGCGTCATGGCCTGGGCGTAGAGCGCTGGGTGGCCCACGCTTTCGATCACGATATCGGCGCCGCGCCCGCCGGTTGCGGCCATCACCGTATTTTCAAGTTCGGCGGGATCGCTGACGCCGAAATCGGCGCCGGCCTTGACCGCGAGGGCGACGCGATCGGGGCTGAGATCGGTGACGATTATCGGGGCTGCGCCGATGGTGCGGAGAAGCTGGACATGGAGGTTGCCGATCGGACCCGCGCCGAGAACGAGGACCGATTGCGCGAAGGTAACGCGCGCCTTGCGCGCGGCGCGGACGACGCAGGCCAGGGGCTCGGTGAGGGCAAGCACCCTCGCGGGCACATCCTCGGGTGCGGGGATCACGAGACGCGCGGGGACCGCGATGTAGTCTGCAAACCCCCCGTCCATCGTGATGCCCATCTGCCGCATCTCGGGGCAGTTCAGGATCTCGTTCCGGCGGCACCAGTAGCAGCGCTGGCAGCCGATGTTGGTGTCGACGACCACCGGCTGGCCTTCGGTGAGTCCGGCCACATCGCGCCCGAGCGCAGCGATGTGGCCGGTGAATTCGTGGCCGGGGATCATCGGCAGACTGTCGGCGGCGTAATGACCGTGGAAGATGTGGATGTCGGTGCCGCAGATGCCGGTGCGTGCGATGCGGATCAGCGCCTCGTCCGGGCCGGGATCGGGGCGGGGCACCTCGCGCAGGTCGAAGGTGCCGGGCTTTGTGAGGACGGCGGCGCGCATGGTTGTCACTTGACGATCCCTCTCAGTTTCGAGCGGTCGATGGTGAGTGCGATGGCCGCTATGAGGACGAGGCCGAACACCATCTGCTGCTGTGTGGCGTCGACCTCGAGATAGATCATTGCGGAGCGGATCACCACGACGATGAGCGTGCCGATCACTGTGTTGATGACGCCGCCGACGCCGCCCGTGAGAGGCGTGCCCCCCACCAGCACCGCGACGATGGCGAGAAGCAGAAAGCCATTGGCGAGGTTCGCGTCGCCGCCCGACAGCTTCACCGAGAACATCAGCCCCGCGATGGCCGCAAAGGTGCCGGAGATCGCGAAGGCGATGATCTTGATGCGATCGACGTTGAGGCCGGAGGCGACAGCCGCAAGTTCGCCCGACCCCACCGCCTTCAGCGCGCGCCCGAAGGTCGTTCGGGTCTGGAGGACCCAGGCTATGAAAAGGAGCACACCGGCGATGATGAGTTCGCCGGGAATGCCGGCGACGGTGCCGAACATCCAGCCGAAGGTATCGTTGCGGAGCGTTGCATCCATCGAGAGAGCGCGTTCACCGGAGAGGAACTTTGCGCCCGACAGGGCAACGAAGCCCATCGCGAGGGTGGAGACAAAGGACGGTACATAGAGCCGCGTCGTGACATAGCCCGAGATTGCCCCGAAGACGAAGCCCGTCAGGATGCAGATGCCCGCCACCCAGATGCCGAACTGTGCGAGATAGACCGTGGCGATCACGGTGACGAGGTTCGCCATCTGCTGCATCGAAAGGTCGATACCGCCGATGTAGATCGCGAAGGTCATCCCCAGCGCCATGATGAAGAGCGGCACGATATCAGCCACCAGATCGACGAGCCCCACGGGGTTGAAGAAGGCCGGGTTGGCGATACCCACGAGGAGCGCAAGCACCACCAGCGTAATCCAGGGCAGATAGGGTTTCAGGCGGTCCATGTTCATCCTCGCGGGCCTCAGATCATGTGGTGCACGAGATCGTAGAGCGACGGCTTGTCGCCCGGTTTCCCGTCGAAGCGTTTCTGGAATTCCCCGTCCTTCAGGACGAGAATCGTGTGGGAGAGGCCGATCGCCTCTTCCAGCGTGTCGGCAACGAGGATGATGCCCGCGCCGTCGTCGCACATGCCGCGCACCATCTCGTAGACGTCTTCCTTGGCGCCGATGTCGAGGCCCCGGGTCGGGTGATCGAGCAGGATGATGTCGGAGCCGCCGGAGCGCCACTTGGCGAGAACGACCTTTTGCTGGTTGCCGCCTGATAGGCCGCCGCAATCCTTGTAGATGTCAGGGGTCTTGATCGCGAGGCGTTCGATCCAGTCGCGGGCGAGGGCCTTTTCCTCGCCGGTCCGGAGAAGCCCCGCGGAGGCGTATTTCGGCATCTGGCTGAGCGTCATGTTTTCAAAGACGTTCATGCCGTTCACGATGCCTTCGATCTTGCGCTCGCGCGGGACATAGCCGACGCCGAGCGCCACGCCGTTCTGGGCGGTGAAGCGGGTGATGTCCTTGCCCTTGATCGTCACGCTGCCTTCGGTGGGCGTGACGAGGCCGAAGACCGTTCGCAGAATCGCCTCGCGCCCCGAGCCCTCGGTGCCGACGAGGCAGAGCACCTCGCCCCGGTGGAGATCGAAGGAGATGTCATGGTACCTGCGCCCGTCGCTGACGTTCTTGAACGAGACGAGCACCTCGCCGCCGTGAGGTTTCTGTTTCTGTTCGCGGTAATATTCCTTGTCGACGTCGCGGCCGACCATCTTGTGCTGGATCGTGCTGATATCGGCGGCGTCATGGTCGACCACATCCACCACCGCGCCGTCCTTCATGACATAGATCCTGTCGGACAGTTCCAGCACTTCGTCCATCCGGTGGCTGACGAAGATGAAGCTGGCGCGGCTGGTGAGTTCGCGGACGAGCCGAAAGAGAAGCTCGACCTCTTCGCGGGCGAGGACAGAGGTGGGTTCGTCCAGTAGGATCACCAGATCGCCGTCCACCCGCTCTTCCAGCGTCAGCACCTTGGCGAGTTCGACGAGCTGGCGCTGGGCGAAGCTGAGATCCGAGGTGATGGTGGCCGGATCGATGTCGAGCTTCACCTTCTGAAGCTGCTTGCGGGCGGCGGCGGTCATCTTCTTCCAGTTGATGACGCCGAAGCTGACGAATTGCTGTTCGTAGCCGAGGAAGATGTTTTCCATGACTGTCAGGTTCAGGATCAGGGACTGTTCCTGGAAGACCATGCCTATGCCGTGATCCATCGCCTGGCGCGGGTTCTGGAAGCGGACTGTCTTGCCGTCGACGGCGATGGTGCCGCCGTCGGGCTGGTAGGCGCCGTAGATCACCTTCATCAGTGTGGATTTGCCTGCCCCGTTTTCACCGACGAGGCCCACGATTTCGCCGCGGTTGACCTTGAAATCCACGGCCTTCAGCGCGTGGACCCCGGGGAATGTCTTGTCGACCGCCTGGAGTTCGTACATCGCGCCGCCCCCTATTTCACGAAGCTGACGGATTTGCGGTCGGTCGAGAGGACGACCGCGGCGATGACGAGAAGGCCGAGCGTGCCATCCTGCACCCAGCCCGGGAGTCCGATCACCACCATTCCGTTGTTGATCACGTTGACGATGAGCACGCCGACGAGCGTGTTCCAGACCCCGCCGATCCCGCCCCAGAGGGCCGTGCCGCCGACGACGACCGCGGTAATCGAGACGAACATGAAATTGTTGCCCGTGGCGGTTTCCGCGATCCCGATACGCCCGACCGCGAGGAGGGCACCGACCGAGAAGAAGACGCCCGCGAGAGTGAACCCCATCAGGCGGACGCGGGCGGTGTTGAGGCCCGAGGCGTGGGCGAGTTCCTCGCCGCCGCCGACGGCATAAAAGTTGCGGCCGAGCGTGGTGCGCGACTGGATGAACCAGGCGATCAGCAGAAAGCCCAAGGCGACGTAGCACATCACCGGGAAATCCAGCCAGCGTTCTGTGAGAAGGGCGCGGAAGATCGGATCTTCGACGCGGATCCTGTCACCGCCGGTCAGAAGAAGCGCCAGCCCGGTGCCGACGAAACCCATGGCGAGCGAGGCCATGAAGGAGGGGATCTTGAGCTTGACGTGCACGAGACCGTTGAGGAACCCCATCGCCGCGCCCACGAGCATCGCGAGAGGGATGGCGAGCCAAGCCCAGCTGAGGATCGTACCGCCCATTGCGATGAAGGCAAATGCGAAGATTACCGCACAGACAGAGACCGTGCCTTCCATCGAAAGGTCGATCGATCCCATGATGATGATGAAGGTTACGCCGATCGCGACCATGAGCGCCGGGGCGGCGGAGATGCCGATGCGGGCGGCGTTGCGGATCGAGAAGAAGCGCGAGTCGAGCAGGTAGACATGTGCCTCGCCCGCGCGGGCGTCTTCGAGCCATTCGAAGAAGGGAAAGAGAAGGATCAGAAAGGCGAGAACGAGAAGTGGCGCCCATTTGATGATGCGGTCGCGGGACAGGGCCCCCGTGGTGCCGATCCGCGAGACGGTTACATCCGCCATGTCGTGCCTCTTCCTTTCACAGATCGCGCTGTGGCCGGGCCTGCCGCTGGCGGGCGCCGGTTGCACTGCCCGCGCGGCGGCGGGGCGCTGTTCGGATGACCGGTGCGCGGCGGCCGGTCCGCCGGCCGCCGCGGGATTGCGTCACTTGTACTGGATCGGGCCGTTCGAGGGGCCCCAGAAATCCGTCCAGTCGTATTCGGGCACGCTGTCGAGGTAGTTCGCCTTGAATTCCAGCGCATCTTCCGGCGTGATCATGATCGTCGGGCCGTAGAATTCGCGGTGCTCGTTCGGCTCTTCCGACGGTTTGAAGGCGCCGGTCGCAGCGTGGTAGGCGAGCGATGCCGTAATGCCGCCGCCCCAGTGAGGGTTGGTGAAGACGGTGGCGAGGATATCGCCTTTGGCCACCAGTTCCACCGCCTGCGGATTGCCATCATAGGTGACGATCGGGATCGACATGCCTTCGGCGCGAAGCGCCTCGAGCACACCGTAGCCGATTGTGTCGTTGGCGCAGTGGACGCCCGTGATCTCGTCGCCGTAGCGGGTCAGGAAGGACGACATGACCTGGTTGGCCTTCTGGGTGTCCCAGTCGGCCGGCTGGGCGTCGAGAAGCTCGACATCCGGGTAATCCTTCAGCGCATTTTTCAGGCCGTTGAGGCGTTCGATCGCGGGATTGTTCGATGCAATACCGCCGAGGTGGACGATGCCGCCCTTGCCGCCCATCGCCTCGATCAGAATGCGCGCGGTCTGTTCCGCGGGCCCCTCGTCGGACCAGGACATGTGGCTGACGTAGTTGTCGCCGAAATCCCAGGGGTGAAGATCGTCGGTCTTGTTCCAGAGGGTGGAGACGTAGGCGCCGGCCTCGACGCAGGCTTCGACCACCGGGCGGGCGTTCGGGGCGTCGTTGGTGTCGATGGCAAGTGCAAGGTCGCCGTTTGTCTTCGACAGGAGCGCCTTGACGTCGGCCAGGGATTTCTCGGACGAGCCCTCGTTGATCAGGTGGGTGAGGAAGTCCTTCGATTTGCCGAGGCTTTCGACGAAGGCCTCGCCGCCGGAGACGATTTCGTTCCAGTAGGGGTTGGTGCGGTTGCGGTAGGACCAGGCGATGGCCGGATCTGCGATGGCCGCGCGGGCCATGCCCGGACCCATGAGGCCAGCTGCCGCGACACCGCCAAGGCCATAGGCCGAGGCCAACAGGAGATCGCGGCGGTTAACCGTCTCCTGATCGATGAATTTCTTGATGAACGACATGCTGTCCTCCCAGTTTTCCCCGGATCGGGGAACTTCCCTTGCTGTTGAAACCCTGTGCGCAGTTAGGCGATTCGATTAGTAACGCACTATTTAGTTACTTTCAGATTACATCTTTTGTCAAGTCGGGTATAAGGGGCGAAACTGTGTTAGCTGGGGGCAAGGATCGGACTGACGATCATTCCGGCAGGCGAGGACTTGGAGAGACGATGACGGAGACGAAACCCCGGATCCGGGATGCGGATGCGACCAAGGCGCGAATCCTAGAGGCGGCAAAGAAAGAGTTCGCCCGGCTTGGCCTGGGCGGTGCGCGTGTGGACGAGATCGCCGACCAGGCGAAAGCCAACAAGCGCATGATCTATCACTATTTCGGCAGCAAGGAGGAGCTGTTCAAGGTTGTGATGGAGGAGGCCTATCTGGATATCCGGACAGCCGAGCAGGCGCTGGATCTCGAGCATCTGCCGCCGCGGGAGGCGATGATCAAGCTGGTCACTTTCACCTGGCACTATTACCTGGACAACCCCGAGTTCATCCGGCTCGTGAACAGCGAGAACCTGCACGGCGCCCGGCATATCGAAGGATCGGAGCGGCTTCAGGATGCGAGCCGGCGGTTCACGGGCATGGTGGGCGATATCCTGAAGCGGGGCGAGGCGGAGGGCGTGTTTCGCCCCGGGATCGATCCGGTGCAGCTGAACATCACGATTGCGGCGATCGGGTATTACTATCTGACAAACCGGTTCACGGGCGCGATCCTCTTCGAGCGCGACTTCATGACCGAGAGCGCCCTGAAGGAGCGGCTTGCCTTCAACATCGAGACGATCATGCGGCTGGTGGAGCGGGACTGACCGCCCTCAGCCGTCCGTCAGGATCTTGCGGGCCGCCGGGTAGATTTCCCGGTGGCGTGCGTAGATCTCTTCGTAGCGGGTGACATTGGCGGGGATCGGATCGACGGATCGGCCGGGGCGGACCATGGCCGCGATGCCCTCGTCGATGGTTGCGAAGTGGCCCGCACCAACTCCGGCGAGCACGGCCGAACCCGTCGAAGGCGCGTCGGCAGATGCCGGGATGCGGACCGGCAGGCCCGAAGTGTCGGCATGGATCTGCATCCAGAGGTCGGAGGCCGCGGCCCCACCGCCCACTGTCATCTCGGTGCTCGTGTAGCC
>NZ_JAWHTE010000040.1:0-26101 GCF_032586175.1 Ovoidimarina sediminis | reverse complement strand
ATACTCACCCGAAGAGTGTTGGAACTACTTCAGGGCTGCCGGATATGTCTCAGGTTAAAGGCCGGATGCTTTAGCGGACGATTTCATAGAGCGTATATGTTTCCCGATGGGCGACTTCCCGGAGGTTGTTTTCAATGGGTCGCAGCGCATCGAGCACGAAGGCCCGCGCCATGTTGCTCGTCGGGCAGACGGGGACGAGAAGATGGGTCGCCGTCTCCGCCCCGTCGAGCGTTCCGTAGTTCCAGGGCGCTCCTCCCCGAACCGGGGCGGACGGCCCGTAAAGCCAGACGACCGACAGGATATCGGCAACAAGAACCTGCGCCTCTGCAGGCATATCGGCCCCCTGTCGCGCGAAGGCGGCCTGAAGGCCGCTTTGCGCCGTGCAATCGGGAAAACGCCGGCCCGCGAATTCGGCATCGAGCGGGCGGCGGATGCGCGGATCGTCCGCCGGATAAGGCTCTTCCGGCCCGTTCAGATCCCGCGAGGTCTGTACGAGAAAGGCCTGGTTCGCAGGCTGATAAATATCGGCCAGTGCCGCGACGCCCGGCACAACCGGAACGAAGAGATCCGCACGTGTCGCGACATGCTGGAGCGGCGTCACCGAGTGAACGAAGGCGACGGGCAGCGCGAGGATACCCGCCCCGATCGCGCCCGCGCCTGCGACACGCAAAGAGCGATCCCTGTCCCAGAGAGCGGCGAATATGGCCGCAACGGGGATCAGCCAGAACGGCACGTTTCCGAAATTCTGCCAGGTGAGGAAGGTAAAGGCCGGGAACAGGATCAAAAGCCCCAATCCCTCGATCCGGCGCCCCGACCGGCGCAGCGCAAGGGCGGCGCCGACAGTCACCACAGTCTGACCGAGGGTCAGCGGTGAGGCGAGGATATCGTTGATCGCCTTCCCGGGTGCTTGTCGCAGCGGCGCCTCGCTGACGGCGCGGAGATCGCCAAGATAGGCGAGCATGGTCGCAGGGCCAAGGAGCACGACGAACACGAGAAGGGTGGCCGTGCCGGTGGCGAGTGCCCAGAAAAGCATGGCGCGTTCGCCCCTCAGGACCAGGACGAGCGCCAGTGCGGGCGCCAGGGCCACGAGATAGGTGATCTTCACCATTGCAACCGCGCCGAGGCCGATCCCGAGAATCGCGCCATCCAGCGCAGGGCGCGGCCTGCCCCGGTCGGGCAGCATCGCCAGAACCACGGCGACGAAGGCCACCGCCCATCCCCAGCGGTTGTAGAACATCGAAACCGACAGATCGCCGCCGCCGAGGCCCTGACCCAGCGACACGACGACAAGCACCGTCAGAGCGGCGAACACCCCGCCCGTCACAGGCGGCAACCGGCTTGCCGACGCACGCAGGATCGCCGGGATCAGGACGAGCGCCATGAGGGCCTGCCCGAGCGCAAAGGCATGGCCCATGGCGAAACCCGCTTTCAGAAACGCGACAACCGGCGCGAATCCCAGCCAGCCAAGGGGCGTCATGAAGTCGATATGGGGCCGCTCCCCGGCCGCCATACGCATCACGATATCCATCATGTGCAGAACGTCACCGGCGTGATTGTTGGTATAGATCCCGCCCTTAAGAAAGATCAGGCCGGTCGCGCCCAGCACGAGACCCGTAAGAATCAAGCCAAGTTTTGTGGGGTTTGGCCCGCTCATCCCTCTCTCTTTCCCTTTTTTGGCCACAATAGCGGGTCAATGTGCCGTCGAGAACGCCGTTTGTCGGACCCCGGACGCATAATCCCCGGGGTATGTCCGGCGCGGCACGATGCGTGTGAAAAAGGACCCGGGCGCACCATGAATATGCAGACCTCGAATGTCGTTGCTCCGCCGGCACCGCGTGGCATGGCGGAGATGCAGCTTCCCATCGTGATGATGCGGGACATCCTGTTGAAAACGATGTTCCGGATGAACCTCGACATGGTGACGGAGCTGGCCAAGTCGATCTGTCTGCCGGTGTCGGTCACCCAGGAACTCGTGGACCTGGCCCGTGAACAGAAGCTGGTCGAGGCGACGGGTACCCTGCACGCGAACTCCGGCGGCGAAATGGGGTATCAGCTGACCGAGGCCGGGAAAAGCCGCGCCCTCGATGCGCTTGCGCAGTCGGAATACTACGGCGCGATGCCCGTGCCGCTCGACGTCTACCGCGAGCAGGTGAAACGGCAATCGATCCGGAACATCCAGATCACCCGCGATCAGCTGACCGCGGCCATGGGCCACCTGATCCTCCCCGACGAGTTGATGGATCACCTCGGCCCCGCAGTGAGCGCAGGCCGCTCGATCCTGATGTATGGCCCTCCGGGCAACGGAAAGTCGTCGATCTCGAACGGGATCCGCGACGCGCTGGGCGACAAGATCTATGTGCCGCGCGCGATCGAATATGCAGGCCAGGTGATCACGGTCTATGACCCGATCGTGCATTCGGCCGCCGAAGAACAGGTGGACGACCCGAATTCGCTGCGCCGCACGTCGGGGCGGTACGACACGCGCTATGTTCTGTGCGAACGTCCCACGGTGATCACCGGCGGTGAACTGTCGCTGTCGATGCTCGATCTCGTCTACAACCCCACGGCGCGCACCTACCAGGCGCCCCTGCAGCTGAAATCGACCGGCGGGATCTTCATCGTCGACGACCTTGGTCGCCAGGAAGAGCCGCCCCAGGCGCTCGTGAACCGCTGGATTGTTCCGCTGGAAGAAGGCAAGGATATCCTCGCCCTGCAATCGGGTGAGAAATTCGAGGTGCCCTTCGACACGCTGGTGATCTTCTCCACCAACTTCCACCCCAACGAGATCTTCGACAAGGCGGCGCTGCGCCGGATCTTCTTCAAGATCAAGATCGACGGGCCGAACCAGCAGGATTATCTGAAGATCTTCGCCATGGTCGCGAAGAAGCGGAAGATGCCGCTGGACGAGGAGACGCTCGTTCACCTGATGAAGAACAAGTATCCCGAGATCGACAGCATCTATGCGAACTATCAGCCGATCTTCCTGATCGACCAGATGATCTCGATCTGCGAGTTCGAAGGGATCCCCTATCAGATGAGCCCGGACCTGATCGACCGCGCCTGGGCGAACATGTTCGTCAAGGACGAGGCGATCGTGCGCTGACACGGGCGGGCGGGAGCGAGGGGCCAGCCCCTCGCGCTCCCCGGAGTATTTTTGCCAAAATGAAAGGCGGGCCCGGTTCGGGTGCCGCCCTTTCCCGTCGGGGAGCGTGAAATCGAGCCGGGCGGCGGGCGGGGTTCTGCGACCTCGGGTGTTGACGGGGAGAACATTAGATGAACATCTGGACGCCATCGCCCCATGATTGCCGCATCCGCGGAAGGGGATAGGTTACCCCTGATGTCCGAAGCCCTGTTTCACGACTGGTTTGCCGCCCGCGGGTGGTCGATGCACCCCCATCAGCGCGAGATGCTGGCGCGGGCGGGGGAGCCGTCGCTTCTTCTGATCGCGCCGACAGGTGGCGGGAAGACGATGGCGGGCTTCCTGCCGAGCCTCGTCGACTTGGCCGCAGGGGAGCATCAGGGGATGCACACCCTATACGTCTCGCCCCTGAAGGCACTGGCGGCAGATATCCGTCGCAATCTGGGAACGCCGATCGCGGAAATGGGCCTTCCGATCCGCGTGGAGGATCGCACGGGCGACACGAGTGCGACGCAGAAAAAGCGGCAGCGGGCCGATCCGCCGCATATCCTGCTGACGACGCCTGAAAGCCTGGCGCTGCTTCTGAGTTACGAGGACGCGCCCCGCATGTTCCGGGGGCTGAAGCGCGTCGTCGTCGACGAGATCCACGCGCTTAGCGAATCGAAGCGGGGCGATCAGCTTATGCTGGGGCTCGCCCGGCTCGAGGGCATATGCCCGGGGCTTCGGCGTGTCGGCCTGTCGGCCACGGTGGAAGATCCGGCGGCCATCGCGCATTTCCTCGCACGCCATCCCGATCCTTGCGCCATCGTGACCGCCGATCCGGGGCCGCAACCCGATATCCGGATGCTCGAAACGGAAGAGATGCCGCCCTGGTCCGGCGGCGGTGGGAAATATGCGATCCCGAAGGTTCTGGACGCCGTGAAGGCGCACAAGACAACGCTTATCTTTCACAACACCCGGGCACAGGCCGAAATCTTCTTTCACGAGCTCTGGCTTCAGAACGACGAAAGCCTGCCGATCGGCATCCACCACGGAAGCCTCGCGCGCGAGCAACGCGCAAAGGTCGAAGCCGCGATGGTGGCGGGCGCGCTGCGCGCGATCGTCTGTACCGGCACACTCGATCTCGGGATCGACTGGGGCGATGTCGACCTGATCATCCAGGTCGGCGCACCGAAGAACGTGAAGCGCCTGGTGCAGCGGATCGGGCGTGCCAACCATCGCTACAATGCGCCGTCGAAGGCGCTTCTGGTGCCGGCGAACCGGTTCGAGGTGGTGGAATGCGTGGCTGCGCTCGAAGCCGTGAAGGCCCACGACCTTGACGGTGACCCAAGGGGCCCGGGCCCGCGTGACGTGCTTTGTCAGCAGATGCTCATCGCCGCCTGCGCGGGGCCGTTCGACGCGGATGTGCTTTACGCCGAGGTGCGGCAGGCCGGGCCCTATGCGGATCTGTCCCGGGAGGCATTCGACGCCTGCCTCGATTTCGTGGCAACGGGGGGATATGCACTTCGCGCCTATGACCGGTGGCAGCGGCTGAAGCAGGGCGCAGACGGGCGCTGGGCCTTGCGCGACCCGCGCGCGGCGACGCGGATTCGCATGAACCTGGGTACGATTCAGGACACCGACACGCTGAAGGTGCGGCTGAAGAACCGGATGGGCGGGCGGCCCCTGGGCGAGATCGAGGAAGGGTTTGCCGCGAGCCTGACACCCGGCGATACCTTTCTGATCGGCGGTCAGGTGGTGCGCTACGAGGGCCTCAACCAGATGACGGTGGAAGTGACGCGGCGTGCCGACAAGCCGCCCAAGATCGCGACGTTCATGGGCACGAAATTCGCCACTTCGACACAGCTTAGCCAGCGCATTCTCAGGATGTTCCAGCAAGAGGACTGGCCGGAACTCCCCGATCACACCCGCGGATGGCTGAAGCTTCAGCGCGAACGCTCGAAACTCCCGGAAGCCGACCGGATCCTGGTCGAGACTTTCCCCCATGACGGGCGTCAGCAGATGTGCGTCTATGGCTTCGCGGGCCGAAACGCGATGCAGACGCTGGGCCTTCTTCTTACCAGCCGGATGGAGGAGGAAGGACTGGCGCCCATGGGCTTCGTCTCCACCGATTATGCCGTACTGATCTGGGGGCTCGACCGGGTGGCCGACCCCGCGCCCCTGTTCGAGCCCAAGGCCCTGCGCGCAGGTTTCGACCGCTGGCTGACCGGCAATGCCGTGATGAAGCGTACCTTCAAGGCCTCAGCCACTATCGCGGGGCTTCTCGAACGGAATACCGGGGGCACGCGGAAATCCGGGCGTCAGGCCACGTTCTCGTCCGACATCCTTTATGAGACGCTGGTGAAATACGATCCCGATCACCTGATGCTGCAGATCACACGCGAAGAGGCGCTGCGGGGCCTCGTCGACTTCGGGCGGATCGAGGAGATGCTGGCGCGCACGGCGGGGCGGATCGATCACGTGGCGCTTGATCGGGTCACACCGCTTTCTGCGCCGCTCTTTCTTGAGCCGGGCCGCGTGCCCGTGCAGGGCGAGGCGACCGAACGGCTTCTGCAGGAAGAAGTCGGTCGTCTTTTGGACGCTGCCGGCATCGGCGGGGCCGATCCGCCGAGGCGGCAGTGGCGCGTGCCCTATTGAGGGTTGCGCCCGGGCGCAAAGCACGGCACGAACGAAGCATGAACAGGCAAGATCCCTGCCATATCGAGATTCGCGGGGCGGTTCTGACCCCCCTGCCCTCCGGAGCGCTTTACTGGGCGAAGGAGCGTCTTCTCGTCGTCTCCGATCTGCATCTCGGGAAGTCGGATCGTATCGCCCGGAGGGCAGGCACGCTTCTGCCCCCGTATGAGACGCGTGATACGCTGTTCCGGATCGAAACGGATCTGCAGCGGTCGGGCGCACGGATGATCATCTGCCTCGGTGACAGTTTCGACGATCGCGCGGCGGCCGAAAGCCTCGACGAGGAGGAACGGCTTTGGATCGCGCGGCTTCAGGCCGGGCGGCGCTGGATCTGGATCGAGGGCAATCACGATCCCGGCCCCGTCTCCCTCGCCGGGTCGCATCTGGCCGAGCTTGCCCTCGGCCCGCTTGTCTTCCGCCACATCGCGACGGCCACGGGCGACGGAGAAGTCTCGGGCCATTATCACCCGAAGGCTGAGATCAGCGCACGGGGCCGCTTGGTCAGCCGGCGCTGTTTCCTCTGGGATGAGCGGCGCGTGATCCTGCCCGCCTACGGGACATATACCGGTGGCCTGCGCTGGACCGATCCGGCCTTGCAACGGCTGTTCCAGCCCGGAGCCCAGGCAGCCCTTCTCGGAGACCCGGTGCGCCGCGTGCCGATGCCCCTGATGGCGGCGGAATAGACAAGTGGATCTGACGCCAGAGATTCGCATGAAGGTCGAGGCAAGTTTTGCCGCGCAGGGGCTGATGCGCACGCTTGGGGCGGAACTCACCGACCTGGGCCAGGGGTTCTGCACAGTCAGGGTACCGATCCGGCCGGAGACCGGGCAGCAGCACGGTTTCGCCCATGCCGGTCTCACATTCTCTGTCGGAGATAGTGCGGCGGGCTATTCCGCGCTGAGCGTGATGCCCGCCGACGTCGAGGTCCTGACCTCTGAAATGAAGATTCACCTGATCCGGCCCGCGGCGGGAACGTGGCTTCGCGCCGAGGGCAAGGTGATCAAGCCGGGCCGGCGGCTTTGCGTCGTATCGGCCGATGTCTATGCCGAAGGGGATGGCGCAGACCGCCATGTCGCCACGCTCCTCGGCACGATGGTGCCCACGGCCCTCTAGCCGTCCTTGGGCCCCGGCGCCTCGAAGCCGGCCTCCTTGTGGGAGCCATCGCAGAACGGCTTGTTCTTCGACTGGCCACAACGGCACAGAAAGGCCCGCGTGCCACGATGCAGGCGGTGCCCGGTGCCGGAGGTGATTTCCAGCGGTCCGCGCGCCTCTACCGGCCCGTTCTCGCAGGGAATGATCTGAAGCGTCGCGCACGGATCTTCGCCGGGTGCATCCTTGCCCGAGGGAGCGGGTTCCCCCGTCGCCTGAAACCCGGCCTCGACATGGGAGTAATCGCAGAACGGCATGTTTTTCGATTTCCCGCAGCGGCAGAGCGTTGCGCGCACCATCGGCTCCCCATCCACCACGAGTGAACCGTGCAGCGCATTGGGGCCGTTCTCCAGAACGGCGGCGCGGTTGATTCCCGGCGCCGTTTCCTCCGCCGGATTGTCGAGGCGACGATAGGTCAGCGCGCCCGAGGGGCACGTACGGATCATCGCGGCGATCTCTTCGGGCGGCGCGGCATCGGGATCGACCCAGGGGCGGCGGTCGGGATCAAAGACATGCGGGAGCTTCAGAAAGCAATTCCGCGCATGGATGCAGCGCGCCATGTCAAAGCTGACTTCGATGTCTTCACCGGCGTAGCTCTTGGGCTTTCCCATGACACGCTCCTCTCCAGATCAGGGACGTCGTGAAAAGGATAGCGCGGATCGCGCTCAGGTCACGCGGTCAGGCCCTCTGGCTCAGGAAGCCCGTTCGCCCGGCAGCAGGCGGTCAGCGTGTTGGCCAGAAGGCAGGCGATCGTCATCGGACCCACGCCCCCCGGCACCGGCGTGATCGCTCCCGCAACGGCAGCGCAGCTTTCGAAATGACAATCCCCGACGAGGCGGGTCTTGCCCTCGCCCTTCTCGGGTGCGTCGATCCGGTTGATGCCGACGTCGATCACTGTCGCGCCTGGTTTGATCCAGTCGCCCGGCACCATTTCGGGCCGGCCCACGGCAGCGACGACGATATCGGCACGGCGGACCACGCCGGGCAGATCCTTTGTCCGCGAATGCGCGATGGTCACGGTGCAACTGTCGCCGAGCAATAGCTGGGCCATCGGTTTGCCGACGATGTTCGAGCGTCCGATCACCACCGCATCCAGCCCCGAGAGGGACCCGTGATGGTCACGCAGCATCATCAGGCAGCCAAGCGGTGTGCAGGGCACCATGGATTTCTGCCCCGTACCCAGAAGCCCCACATTCGAGATGTGGAAGCCGTCCACGTCCTTCGCCGGATCGATCGCGTTGATGACAAGGTCTTCGTCCAGATGACCTGGCAGCGGAAGCTGCACGAGGATCCCGTGAATCGTCGGATCGGCGTTCAGATCGGCGATGAGTGCCAGAAGATCGGCCTCCGAAGTGTCGGCGTCGAGCTTGTGCTCCACTGATTTCATGCCGACTTCGACGGTCTGCTTGCCTTTGGAACGCACGTAGACCTGGCTTGCCGGGTCTTCGCCCACCAGCACCACCGCAAGGCCGGGTGTGATCCCGTGCTCGGCCTTCAACCGCGCGACATGGCCCGCCACCTGTTCCCGGATCCCGGCCGCGAAGGCCTTTCCGTCGATGATCTCCGCACCCAAGGCTTCACCCCTTCATCTTGGCAAAAATACTCCCGCCGGAGGCGCGCGGCCCGTGCGGGGCTCGATGCCCCGCGCGGGCCGCACCCCCGTCGTCAGAACAGACCTTCCACGTCGCCGTCGGCATTCAGCTTGATCGCCTCAGCCGAGGGCACGCGCGGCAGACCGGGCATCGTCATGATCTCTCCGCAGATCGCAACGACGAAGCCTGCGCCAGCCGATAGTCGCACCTCCCGCACCGGCACGTCGAAGCCGGTGGGGGCACCGCGCTGGCCGGGATCGGTGGAGAAGGAATACTGCGTCTTCGCCATGCAGACCGGCAGTTTGCCATAGCCCTGATCTTCCCAGGCTTTCAGCTGGTCGCGGATCTTCTGATCCATGCCCACCGCGTCGGCGCGGTAGATCTTCTTCGCGATCGTCTCGATCTTTTCCGCGAGCGGCATGTCGTCTGGATAGATCGGCGCGAATTCCGACACGCCGCTATCGGCCACTTCGGCAACGCGGGTCGCAAGCTCGGTGATCCCCGCGCCGCCATCGGCCCAGTGCTTGCAAAGGAAGGCCTCGGCCCCCTGCCCCGCGACGAATTCCTTGACCGCCGCCACTTCTGCATCGGTGTCGGTGATGAAATGGTTGATCGCAACGACGACCGGCACGCCGAAGGATTTCACGTTCTCGATGTGCCGCCCGAGGTTCGCGCAGCCCTTCTTAACGGCGTCCACGTTTTCCGATCCGAGATCGGCCTTCGCCACGCCCCCGTTCATCTTCATCGCACGCACGGTCGCGACAAGCACCACGCAATCGGGTGCGAGGCCCGCCTTGCGGCACTTGATGTTCATGAACTTCTCGGCCCCAAGATCGGCGCCGAAGCCCGCTTCCGTCACCACGTAATCGGCAAGTTTCAGCGCGGTCTTCGTCGCGATCACCGAGTTGCAGCCATGGGCAATGTTCGCAAACGGCCCGCCATGTACGAAGGCGGGGTTGTTCTCGAGCGTCTGCACGAGGTTCGGCTGCATCGCGTCCTTCAGAAGCACCGTCATCGCGCCGTCAGCCTTGATGTCGCGCGCATAAACGGGCGAACGGTCGCGGCGATAGGCCACGATCATGTCGCCCAGGCGCTTCTGCAGATCGGCTAGGTCGGTGGCGAGGCAGAGGATCGCCATCACTTCGGAGGCTACGGTGATGTCAAAGCCCGCCTGCCGTGGAAAGCCGTTCGCGACGCCACCCAGCGACGTCACGATGTCGCGCAGCGCGCGGTCGTTCATATCGAGAACTCGGCGCCAGACAACGCGGCGCAGGTCGATGTCCTGCTCGTTCCCCCAATAGATGTGGTTGTCGATCATCGCCGACAGAAGGTTGTGGGCCGAGGTGATCGCATGGAAATCGCCGGTGAAGTGAAGGTTCATCTCCTCCATCGGCACGACCTGGGCATATCCGCCACCGGCGGCCCCGCCCTTCATACCGAAGTTCGGGCCAAGCGAGGCTTCGCGGATACAGATCATGGCCTTCTTGCCGATCTTGTTCAGGCCGTCGCCAAGCCCCACCGTGGTCGTCGTCTTGCCCTCGCCGGCAGGGGTGGGGTTGATCGCTGTCACGAGGATCAGCTTGCCGTTCGGGCGGTCTTTCACACTGTCGATGAACGACTGCGAGATCTTCGCCTTGTCATGGCCATAGGGCAGGAGCGCATCGGTCCCGATCCCCAGCTTTTCGCCGATCTCCTGGATCGGGCGTTTCTGCGCTTCACGCGCAATTTCGATGTCGGATTTGACGGCCATGTTCCTCATTCCCTCGCTGGCGGCGTACCTCCGCATACACGGGCGAGGGGATAGGATGAGGTCTTTTTTCGACCTCTCGCGTTCTGGATGCGTCCGCGAAGGCTCCGGCGCATGACGCGCCGGAGACGCGGCAATCAGGCGGTGGGTTCCGGCTCCAGCCCGCCATCGCCGCCTGTGGGCTTGGAACGGGGCTTGGTTTTCGGAATTGCCGTCACCGAAGGGGCGCTGCCCTGCGTTGGTTCGTCGTCCTCGTCATCGCCACGGTCGAGCGGCTCGCCCTTGATGACGCGCTTGATCTCGTCGCCGGTCAGCGTCTCGTATTCGAGAAGCCCCTGCGCAAGGCGCTCGAACTCATCCTCTTTCTCTTCGAGGATCGACTTCGCGGTCTGGTAGGCCTCATCGATAAAGCGCTTCACCTCGTCCTCGATCATCTCCTTCGTATGCGCGGAGACCGAGAAACCGGGCGTCTGGCCGGAATACCCTTCATGCGCCTCGGCATAGTCGATATTCCCGACTTTGTCGGACATGCCCCAGCGCAGGACCATGGCCCGCGCGAGGCTCGAGGCCTGCTGAATGTCACCGGCGGGACCGTTCGAGACGTTTTCTTCCCCGAATTTCATGATCTCGGCCGCCTTGCCGGCCATGGTCATGGCAAGCTTCTGCTCGCACTCAGACTTGTGCCAGTTCAGCCGGTCGATCTCGGGCAGCGAGACGACCATGCCGAGCGCACCGCCGCGCGGAATGATCGTTGCCTTATAGACCGGGTCGCATTTCGGAAGCGAAAGACCCACGATCGCGTGGCCGGCCTCGTGATAGGCCGTCTTTTCCTTCTGTTCGGCGGTCAGAACCATGGAACGCCGCTCTGCGCCCATCATGACCTTATCCTTGGCGTTCTCGAAATCCTCCATCACTACGAAGCGGCGGCCAACGCGGGCGGCCATCAGCGCCGCCTCGTTCACGAGGTTCGCAAGATCCGCACCGGAAAAGCCCGGCGTGCCGCGTGCGATGATGCGCAGGTCGACATCGGGGCCAAGGGGCGTCTTGCGGGCATGAACGCCGAGGATCTTTTCGCGCCCCTTGATATCGGGGTTCGGCACCGTGACCTGACGGTCGAAGCGGCCCGGCCGCAGAAGTGCCGGATCGAGCACGTCCTTGCGGTTCGTGGCGGCGATGATGATGACGCCTTCGTTCGCCTCGAAACCATCCATCTCGACCAGAAGCTGGTTCAACGTCTGCTCGCGTTCGTCATTGCCGCCGCCATAGCCTGCGCCACGGTGCCGGCCAACGGCATCGATTTCGTCGATGAAGACGATGCAGGGGGCGTTCTTCTTCGCCTGCTCGAACATGTCGCGCACACGGCTGGCGCCGACGCCCACGAACATCTCGACGAAATCCGAACCGGAGATCGTGAAGAAGGGCACACCCGCCTCGCCCGCAATCGCGCGGGCAAGAAGCGTCTTACCCGTACCCGGCGGGCCGACAAGCAGCGCGCCTTTCGGAATCTTGCCGCCAAGCCGCGAAAATTTTTGGGGATTGCGCAGGAACTCGACAATTTCCTCAAGCTCTTCCTTGGCCTCGTCGATACCCGCGACATCGTCAAACGTCACGCGCCCGTGCTTCTCGGTCAGAAGCTTCGCACGGCTTTTGCCGAAGCCCATGGCGCCACCGCGTCCGCCGCCCTGCATCCGGTTCATGAAATAGATCCAGACACCGATCAGGATGATGAAGGGCAGGAAGCTCATCAGCACGGTGGTGAAGCCCGACTGTTCCTGCGGGCGCGCGTTTACCGTCGCACCGTTCTCGATCAGCCGGTCGGTCACATCGACGCCATCGGGCAGGATGGTCACGAAATCCGTGCCGGTTTCATCGCGGAAAACGACCCGCTCGCCATCGATGGTCGCTGTCGACACCTCGCCATTATCGACAGCTTCCACGAAATCCGAGAAGCTGACGGTGCGGGTCGACATGTTCGGCTGCCCGCCCGAGAAGAGGTTGAAGAGCGCCAGGATCAGAAGAAAGAGAACGACCCAGAAGGCGATGTTGCGTGCGTTGCCCAAGAAAACTCTCCCAAGTATGCGGCGTCCGGCCTCGCGCGGCAGGCGCCCGGGACTTCTAGGGTAAGATAGCTACCGTTTGAATATGTTCAATGTGGGACGAGACCTGCGATCACGTCTTCTTTTTCGCCGCATGTGGCCGTCCAGCCTTCCGTCAAGCCAGCGACCGGAGCCGCGATCAGCGTGTCACCCTCGTAGATCGCCGGCGACGCGCGGAGCGACTCGCGCGGTACGCCCGTATTTCTCCAATCTGGGCAATGAGTTAGATCATCTCCCAATGCACGGACGACAAGGCCGGGTAAATGTGGCCCGTCGAGGTGCCAGCGACCGTCCCAGGGCGCATCGGTCACCGTCTCAAGCCTCGCGACCGCGGCGAATTCACGCGTGATGCGAAAGGTCATGTCGCTGACCATCACGTGACAGCCGTGAAGCGTGAGGTTCCGGCCTTCGGATTCGCCGGAAAGGGCCGCAAGAACGCGCCCCAGTGCCGCGCCGCGGGGCGGATATTCCTCGGACGCGACCCATTGCAAAGAACGCCCCACGATCCGCCGCTTGATCTCGAGCGGCTGTCGCGACAGCGCAGTACGGTCGAACAGGATATCGCCGGCCGCGAGGCGCAGGTTTTCCGCCATCCAGCGCACCGCGATCTCGTTCAGCGCATCGGACGCGTCACGAAGATGCGCCGCCGTTTCCGCCAGCACGTCCACCGTCAGCCCGATCGGAGCAAGCCCCGGCAGGGCGGCGCGAATCCGGGCCCTGTCAAAGGCCGTATCCTCGTTCGATGGGTCTTCGACCCAGCGCACGCCGCGCTCGACCAGAATCTCCCGCAGTTCCGCGCGTCCCCGGTCGAGAAGCGGGCGCATAAACGCCATTCCGTCGCGCTCGAACCGGGGGGCCATGGCCGCGAGACCATCGACACCCGAGCTTCGGGCAACGCGCATCAGAAAGGTTTCGGCGACATCATCGCGGGTGTGTCCAAGCGCGATTGCATCGACGCCGCGTTTCCGCCCCCAGTCGGCCAGCAAGCGGTAGCGCGTTCGCCGCGCCTGATCCTGCAGGTTTCCCTTTCCGTCCCAGCCGCTCCATTCGAGCACATCGTGGGGAATGCCAAGCCCTTCGCAGATCCGGGCCACGTGTAAGGCCTCGCTCGCCGCTTCGGGCCTTAGCCCGTGATTGACGGTGACGGCGAAAAGATCGACCCCGCCCGCCTCTTGAAGGATGTGAAGGAGCGCGAGGCTGTCGGCTCCGCCGGACACCGCCACACCAAGGCGCGGCACCACCGTATCGGGAGAGATCAGCCCCGCCACGTCATCCGGGCGCCTACGAGCAACCGATATCGGCGCGCGCCACCTGCGCCTCGGTCGAGGCCGCGGAACCGGGGAAGCGCGACGTCACCTCGCCCAGCATGACGCAGGCCTCGTTTACCTGACCCAGCGCATCGAGCGAAAGGCCGAGTTCGAGAAGCGACAGGGGCGCAGCCGCACCGGAGGGATTGCCCGAAAAGCTTTCCAGATAAGCGCGCGCCGCACCCGAGGTATTGCCCATGGCCGCAAGCGACCGGCCGCGCCAGTAATGCGCCTCTGCCGCCAGCGCGCCGCCCGGATAGGTTTCGGTGAAGGTCGCGAACTGGATTACGGCATTCTCGTACGCGCCCGACTCGAAGGCCTCGCGCGCCCTGTCGAAATCCGCCTGCTCACCCATGGCAAGCTGTGCTCCGGCGCTAGGGGGCGTAGGATCGGCGACGGGCAGGTTGGCGTCCTCGCCGCCAAGCGTCGTCGTTTCACCAAGCTGGCTGATGTCGCCGCCCTCAAGCTCGACCAGCCGGAACTCGAGATCGCCGATCCGGTTGGTTCCGTCCTGTACGATCCGGTTCAAGCGGTTCGTCAGCACTTCAGTCGCCGCCGTCAGCCGCTGAAGCTCGCTTTCCATCGCGTTGATCCGGTCGAGCGCCGAAGTGCCCTGCAGGTTCAGGTTTCCGGGGCTTCCAGTGGTCGAAAGTTCGCGCTTCAGCCCCTGGATCTCGACGTAAAGCACCGAAAGTTCCTGCCGGATATCCGCAAGCGTCTGGTCGCGATCCTGCGCAAGCGCCGCCCCGCCCAGGACGAGCGTAAGCGCGAAGGAAAGAGCGACGCGGCGCATCGCCGTCAGCTTCCCAGGCCAGCGGCACCGAGAACCGTCACCGCGCGGCGGTTCTGGGCGTAGCAGGCCTCTTCGGAACAGATTTCAAGCGGGCGTTCCTTACCGTAGGTGACAGTCCGCAGCCGGTTCGCCGCCACGCCCTGCGCGACGAGGAAGTCGCGGACAGAGGCCGCGCGGCGGGCGCCGAGGGCAAGGTTGTATTCACGCGTGCCGCGCTCGTCGGCATGGCCTTCGATGATCGCGGTATAGTCGCCGTTCGCCATCAGGAACTGGGCCTGCCCGCGGAGCGTCTCTTCCGCCTGGGGTGTCAGCGTCGAGGTATCTACGACGAAGAGCACGCGGTCGCCGACCTGGCTCTGGAAATACGCGACCGAGGTCGGATCGCCGAGCCCCGTCTGATCAATCCCGCCCGCGCCACTGCCGAACCCGCCCGCTCCGAAACGGTCGGCCGAGGTCGAACAGGCCGCGAGTGCGCCGGCCGCGATAAGAAGCAATGCCTTCGAAGTGAGTGTCATGGGGTGTTTCCTGTCTTTAGACTGCTCGGTCTTTGTTTGTTGGTTTTACTGATATCACTCGCCGGGCTGTTAGGGAATATCACGCGGTCACGGCAGAAGCGGCGACCAGGCCGGATCGGACGCGGAGCCATCGAGCGGCACACGCCTGAGGTTCCGGCCCGAGATATCCACCGAAAAAAGCGCCGGGGCGCCCTGGGCACCCGAGGTTTCGCGGGTGAACATGATCACCCGGCCGTTGGGCGACCACGTGGGGCCCTCGTCGAGGAAGGATGCCGTCAGAAGGCGTTCTTCCGATCCATCGGTGCGCATCACGCCGATATGAAAGCGGCCCTCGTTCTGCTTCGTGAATGCAATCAGATCGCCCCGAGGCGACCAGACAGGCGTGCCGTAGCGACCGGGCCCGAAGCTGATCCGCTGCGGGTTCGACCCGTCCGAACCCATCACGTAAAGCTGCTGGGTGCCCGAACGGTCGCTTTCAAACACGATGCGGCGCCCATCGGGCGAAAAGCTCGGGGCTGTCTCGATCGATGGGGCGGAGGTCAGGCGGCGCAGCTGACTGGTCCCCAGGACAAGGGAATAAATGTCGGTGTTCCCGTTTTCGGCCAGCGAGAACACCACCGTCTGCCCGTCAGGCGCATAGCGCGGCGCGAAGGTCATGGTTTCCGCCGGAACGTTCAGTGGCCTCCGCTGGCCGGTATTGACGTTCAGTTCGTAGATCTGCGGAAATCCTGTTTCATAGCTTGTGTACAGAACCCGGTCGCCCTGCGGCGAAAAGCGGGGGGCAAGAACGATGGAGGCCGCGTCAGTCAGAAAACGCACGTTCTGGCCGTCGTAATCCATCACCGCAATGCGCTTTTCGCGGGCATCCTTGGGGCCCGTTTCCTGCACATAGACGACGCGGCTGTCGAAATAGCCGCCCTCGCCGGTGATTCGGCTGTAGACCTGATCGGATACCTTGTGCGCGATCCGCCGCCAGTCGCCCGGCGCACCGGCGAATTGCAGGCCATCGCCCAGAGGCGCGCCGGAGAAGACATCGAACAGGCGGAATTTCACCGCAACCCGGTTGTCGGCGGTCAAGGAAACCGACCCGGTGACAAGGCCTTGTGCGTTGATCGCCTTCCAGTCCGCATACTGGATCGGCGCGTCGAAATTCGTGACCTGGCTGATGAAGGCCGATTGCGGGATTTCCCGGAAGAGCCCGGTGCCTGCGAGGTTCTGGCCGATGAGCGCCGAGATATCCCGCGCGTAAGGGGCCGCCGCCGGGCTTTCGGCAAGGAAGGGCGAGATGGCGATCGGCAGCGGCTCGATCACCCCTTCGGTGATCTCGATCCGGAGCGGGCCGTTCTGTGCGTGCAGAGGGGCCGCGAGCGCGACGAGGGCCACGAGGAGTATGCGGAAGATGGTCATCTCAGCCTCATTCCTTCGGGGTTGAAGGTCATTTCGATCTGTTGCCACTGGGCGTATTTTTCAACCGGCAGGGGGAAGCCGCCCCGTTGACAGCGCAGAATGGCGCGTCGGGCCTTTTCGAAGGCCGTGCGCTGTGCGTTCGCGTCGCCGCCGGTGGCGGAAACCTGGCGCACCTGGTTGCCCACGACCGTGCCATCGCGATTCATGTCGATGGCGACAGTCACGGTCACATCCGCCGAACGGCCGCCCACATCCACGTCCCAGCATTGCGAGACAGCGACGCGCAGCGCCTCTTTCTCGCCGAAGCTGAGCGGGGGGCCGGCCGGCGCGGCGGGTGTGTCCGCCGGGCGCTCTGCCACCGCCGCCGCAACGGCATCGGCCACTGCGTCAGCAACGGAATCACGGGCGGGGGCCTCGGGTGCGGTTTCGGCGACACGCGGGGGCTCGGGGCGTGTGCGGGGCCGGGGCGCAGAAGACGGCGCGAGCGTCGGCGTTTCGGCCTCGGTCACGATCTCGGTCGTCGCCTCTTCTGGTGCCGCGGCTTCCTCGACGGGCGCAGGCGGCTCTGGCGACGGCGTGGAAGTCGTCTGTTCGACAACCTGCGGGGCGGTTTCAATCTCGGGCGAGGGCGGCGCAACCTCGGGGGCGACCCTGGGCGCAGGTGCGGGCGTCGCCTCGACCGGCGCGTCCGGCCGATCATCGGGCACCGGCGGCGCCTCGACGGGTGGAAGCGTGTCGGACACCTCTGCATCCGGGATCCGCTCGGGCGTCGGCAGGGGCTCTGCCGGTGCGTCGGCCACCGGCTCCTCGGGCCGCGCCGCTTCGGGAGTGACCTCGGGAGGCGCCGGCAGGGCGGCCACTTCTGGCGCCTCATCGGGCGTGGGCGCTTCAGGCGTCACAGCCTCCTGTGTCAGCTGCGGGGCGGCGTCGGGGCGCGTCAGGGCCGCGAACTCCTCTGCCGAAATGACCGAGACATCCGCCACTGTCATCTCCGGCAGGCGCGAACGGTCAAAGACCCAGCCCTGAAGCAAGGCCAGAATGAGGGCCAGATGCGCGACCCCCGAGATATAGGCCCCGGTGGACATGTCTGTGTCAGCCGTCCCGCCCGTCGAGACGCGGGCCCCCGGTATCCGTCACCAGCCCGATCGACTGGAAACCGCCTGCATTGAGCGCCCCCATCACCTGCATAACCCGCTCGTAGGGGATGGCCCCGTCGGCCCGGAGGAAGATCTTGTCGTCGCTGCGTTCCGAGGCGATGGCCCGAAGCCGCGGGATCAGGTCACCCTCGGGCACATCCGTTGTCTGGATCTGGATCGCGCCTTCCGCGGTCATCGTGACCGTCAGCGGCTCCTCCTGCTCGGACGGCAGGGCTTCGGCGGCGGTTTTCGGAAGCTCGACGGGCACGCCCACCGTCAGAAGCGGCGCGGCCACCATGAAAATAATCAGGAGCACCAGCATCACGTCCACGAAAGGCGTAACGTTGATCTCCGCCATAGGCCGCGCACGGCCGCGCTTCCGCCGCCGCCCGCCGCTGCCCTCTTTCGCGATGACGCCCGCGCCCATCAGCTGCGGTCCAGCTGGCGCGAAAGGATCGTGGCGAATTCGTCGGCAAAGGCCTCGTAGCCGGCGACGATGCGGTCACTGTCGGCCGAAAGCTTGTTGTAGAAGATCACCGCCGGGATCGCCGCGAGAAGCCCGAGACCCGTGGCCAGAAGTGCCTCGGCGATCCCCGGCGCAACAACCGCGAGGTTCGTATTCTGCGCCTTCGCGATCTCGACGAAGGCATGCATGATCCCCCAGACCGTGCCGAACAGCCCGATGAACGGTGCAGTCGAACCAACAGTGGCAAGAAGCGGCAGGCCCTTCTGAAGATCCTCCGCCTCCTTGGCGATGGCGACATCCATCGACCTGTCGATCCGGCTTTGCGCCCCAGCGATAAGCCGGCCATCGTCGTGGTGGCTTCGCTCCCACTCCGTCATGCCCGAGACGAAGACACGTTCCGTTGGACTTCGCGGCGTATCCCCGATCTTGCGGTAAAGATCGTCAAGCGGTTCGCCCGACCAGAAGGCCATATCGAACATTTGCGCCTCGCGGCGGGCGCGACGGTAATCGATGAGTTTCTGGATGATCACGGCCCACGCCCAGAACGAGGCGATGAGGAGGACGATCATCACGAGTTTCACGGTGAAGGTCGCGCGCATGAACAGCGACCACATGGAGAAATCAATCTCCTGCGCAAGCGCGAGCGTTTCGGTTTCCATAAGCCTGCTCTGACTGTACCGGTGCCACTTTTCGCGGCATTGATTGAAAGCGATCATAGCGGAAGAAAAGAGCGAACGCCAACACGAACGCTTGATCGGCAAACTATGACGCGGCGTTTTCCATAAGCTGGCGAACATTCGCCGGAAGCCGCGTCGGCCGGCCCGTACCGGTGAGTGCGACGAGCGTGACCTCGGCAGTGAAGAGCACCGCATCGCCGCGCAGAACCCTCTGATCGAGGATGATCCGTGCGCCGGTATGGGAGACGAAACACGTTTCCACCGTCAATTCGTCGTCGAACAGCGCTGGCGCCAGATAGTCCGCCACCACCCGGCGCACAGCGAAGACGACATCGTCCTCGGCCTTGAGGCGGGTCTGATCGATGCCGAGCCCGCGCACCCATTCGGTGCGCGCCCGTTCGATGAACTTCAGGTAGTTGGCATAATAGACGATCCCGGCAAGATCGGTGTCTTCGTAATAGACGCGGACGGGGAAAGCATGGCTCATTGCGCGCGCTCCGTCCGGGCCGACAGCCTGAGCGCGTGCGCGGGATCGGCGGCGGCGGCGGGCATCGTCGGGTCATAGGCCGCGCGGATCACGTCGGCGATATCCGGTCGAAGAAGTGCGGGGCCATCCGTCCCCACCTGCGCCAGAGGCGATCGGTCTCGGAACGCGAGGTCGGACCAGAGGAGAATCGACTGCACGACCTGGCTGAGCGCGAGGGTTTCGGCGGAGACCGCCATCAGTTCCTCGTCCATCCTCAGAAACACGAAACAGGCCCGGATCGCCCCTGCCTCGTCGAACCGGAAGAAGCGATACTGGTTGGCCCCCGCCGCCTCGAGACGGGGGATCAGATCAGCGAGATCGGGAACAAGCCTGTCCATGTGCGGAACCTCGCCCAGTTCGGACCACTCGCGAAATAAGAACACCATGAGGTTCGCGCCAAGCTCGGGGTCGGTTTCGGCCATTCTGTGCCCGGCAAGCGCCACCACCGCCTCGATCGCCCCCTTCACGACGGCGAGCGTCGCGTCTTCGACCCCGAACACCACGGGCACGATTGGCCGCCCCCAGCGCGCGAAAGCATAGAATCCGTCGGAACGGGTGAAGAGGGCCTCTGTATCTTCGGGCGTCATGACTTCCGGCCTACCTGAGCGGGGCCTGCCCCACAAGGCGCGCCGTCCTCCGCCTCACAGCATCGCCGGGACCACGAGATCCGGCGGCCTGTGGCCATCCTCGAATGTCTTGATATTGATGATGACTTTCTCGCCCATCTCGATCCTGCCTTCGATGGTGGCAGAGCCCATGTGCGGAAGAAGGACGACGTTCGGAAGCTCCCGAAGCCGCGGGTTGATCTCGTGCCCGTGTTCGAACACATCGAGCCCCGCGCCCCCGATCTCGCCAGCCCGCAGCATCCGGGTCAGGGCGTTCTCGTCGATCACTTCGCCGCGCGAGGTGTTCACGATCACCGCGTCGGGTTTCATCAGCTTCAGACGCCGCGCGTTCAACAGATGGAAGGTCGAGGGCGTATGCGGACAGTTCACGCTGATCACATCCACCCGCTGCACCATCTGGTCGAGACTTTCCCAGTAGGTCGCACCCAGGTCTTCCTCGATCTCGGGGCGAAGCCGCCGGCGGTTGTGATAATGCACCTGCATCCCGAAGGCGGCCGCGCGCCGCGCCACCGCCTGCCCGATCCGGCCCATGCCGAGGATGCCAAGCCGCCGGCCGCCGACACGGCCGCCCATGTAGGCCGTGGGGGCCCAGCCATCCCATTCACCCTTCTGCATCACCTGAAGACCCTCGGGGATTCTCCGGATCACAGACAGGATCAGCGCCATGGTCATGTCCGCGGTGTCTTCGGTCACGACACCCGGCGTGTTCGACACAAGAACACCGCGCTGCCGGGCCGACTGCACATCGATATGATCGACCCCGGCCCCGTAGTTCGCGATCAGCTTCAGCCGGTCGCCCGCCTGCGCCAGAAGAGCCGCATCGATCTGGTCGGTCACACAGGGTACGAGCACATCGGCGCCCTTCAGCGCCAGCGCCAGATCCTCGCGCGACATCTTCGTGTCACCGGTGCGCAAGGTAACGTCGAAGAGCTCCTTCATCCGGGTCTCGACCGGCTCGGGCAACCGTCGCGTGACGACAACACTAAGGCCCTTGCCTGCCATTTAGATCCTCCTTGGGTCTTCCGTTCGTCCGGCGTCGCAGGCAAACTGACAAGGAACGGGGCGCGGCACAAGCCATGACAAACGACGCTCCGGCGAACGGGTATTCGATGAACGGGCGGCGCCAAACGATTGTGGGCCTTCTCGCGCTGTGCTGCGCCCTTGGCGGTATGGCGGCGCCTCTCTGTGCCGACGAATCCCGCGGATCTGTCACCAACCTTCCGATCCCGCGTTTCGTGTCTCTGAAAGCGCCCGAGGGCAATGTGCGCCGCGGGCCATCCCTCTCCCACCGGATCGACTGGGTATTCAAGCGCCGCGCCATGCCGCTCATGGTCACTGACGAATACGGGCATTGGCGGCGGGTGCAGGATGCCGAGGGCGCGGGGGGATGGATGCATTATTCACTTCTGTCCGGCGCCCGCACGGTCATCGTGACGGAAGATCTCGTTCCGCTTCTGATCAAGCCCGAGCAGGGATCAACGGTGAATGCCTATGCCGAGGCCGGCGTCGTGGCGCGGCTTGGCGCCTGTTCGGAAAGCTGGTGCCGGATCAGCGCCGACGGCCATCGCGGCTGGGTCGAGAAATCGAACCTCTGGGGCGTTAAGCCCGACGAAATCCGCGACTGAGGGACGCGCCGACCGTCACAGTCCGGTGAACCGGGGCTTTCAACTCCATGGCCCCGACCTTAGGTTTGCCGAAACGCAATCGACGGAACTGGCCCGATGAAGATCAACGCCGATTTTAGCGAACGTGTCCGCCTCGACACCGAAGAAATGGCCTGGACGCCCTCACCCATGGCCGGGGTCGACCGCCGCCCGCTGGACCGGATCGGCGGCGAGGTCGCACGCGCCACCTCGATCGTGCGCTATGCCAAAGGCAGTGCGTTTTCCGCCCATACCCATGGCGGGGGCGAGGAGTTCATAGTGCTTGACGGTGTCTTCCAGGACGAGCACGGGGACTATCCCAAGGGCACGTACGTGCGGAACCCGCCGGGCACGTCGCACACGCCCGGCTCTGCGCCCGGCTGTACGATCTTAGTGAAGCTCTGGCAGTTCGATCAGGACGATCAGGTGCCTGTGCGCACGGCGATGGACGAGGCGCCGGCCGAGGAAGACCCGGCACGCCCCGGCGTGACCGTGACTCCGCTTTTCGAGAACGCGGAGGAAAGCGTGGCGATGGAGCGCCTTGCACCGGGTGCTGCGGCAGCCTGGGCCGTGGACGGCGGGGCGGAGCTTCTGATTCTGTCGGGCAATGGCAGCGAGGGCGGAGCGAGGATCGAACGCGGCACCTGGCTCAGGTTTCCGGACGGAGATGCGCTTTCCCTGATCGCGGGGCCCGACGGGCTGACCTACTGGATCAAGACGGGGCATCTGCGGCACATACGGGTTCCCGGAGGCGCGGCGGACGGCTAGGACCGCCACCCCTGCATCGAGGCCCGCGGCTTGGAATTCGCCCGGCTCCCGCACATACTGATTTCGTCCGAGGGAGCCGACGATGCACGATCACCCCCACCCCGACAACGAACTCGACGAGATGTCCGCCCGCGTTCGGGCACTCGAGACGATCCTTGTCGAAAAGGGCCTGATCGACCCGGCCGCCGTCGACGTCATCATCGACACCTACGAAAACAGGGTTGGGCCGCGGAACGGCGCCGCCGTCGTGGCGCGGGGCTGGAGCGATCCGTGCTTCGCAACCTGGCTTGCCGAGGATGCCAGTGCCGCCATCGCCTCGATGGGGTTCGAAGGCCGGCAGGGCGAGCACATGGTTGCCGTCTTCAACACGCCGGAAACCCACAACCTCGTCGTCTGCACGCTTTGTTCCTGCTATCCTTGGCCCGTGCTCGGCCTTCCGCCGGCCTGGTACAAGGCGCCCGCCTACCGTTCCCGTGCCGTGCGCGAGCCCCGGGCGGTGCTGTCGGAATTTGGCGTTACCCTGCCCGAAGACACGCGCATCGACGTCTGGGATTCGACAGCCGAAATCCGTTACCTCGTGATCCCCGAACGCCCGCCCGGCACCGGGGGACTGGACGAAGAAGCACTCGCCGCGCTCGTCACCCGCGACAGCATGATCGGCTGCGGTCAGCCGCACCGTCCGGACGCCGAATGAACGGCCCGCAGGATCTGGGCGGAAAGCATGGCTTCGGCCCCGTCGTGCCTGAGGACGAAACCCTTCGCTTTCACGCTGATTGGGAAAAGCGCGTCCTCGGCGTTACGCTTGCGGCCGGCGCGCTTGGTCACTGGAACATGGATGCCTCGCGGCATGCGCGCGAAAGCCTTCCGCCAGCGGTTTACTACAATGCAAGCTATTACGAGATTTGGCTGCGCGCGCTTGAACACCTGCTCGAGGACGCCGGGGAGATCACGGCCGAGGAACTGGCGGCAGGTCGCGCCCTTGCACCTGGGCGGCGAACCGACCGCTGCCTGAAGGCGAAGGCCGTCCCGGCCGTGCTGGCCTCCGGCAGCCCATACGACCGCCCCGGGCCCGATCCACGCTTCGTCGTGGGCGACAGGGTGCGCACCCGGAACCACCAGCCAAAGGGCCACACCCGCCTGCCGGCCTATGCCCGCGGCTGCGAGGGCGTCGTGACCGCCTGCCACGGCGCGCATGTGTTCCCCGACAGCAACGCGCAATTCGCGGGTGAGGCGCCCGCCCCTCTTTACACCGTCCGTTTCGCCGCGACCGAACTCTACGGCGCTGGCGCAGACCCGACGCTTACAGTCAGCATCGAGGCCTGGGAGCCCTATCTTGACCGCGCCTGAAGCACCTTTCGACGAGCCCTGGCAGGCACAGCTTTTCGCCATGACCGTTGCGCTGAACGAAACGGGCGCCTTCACCTGGTCGGACTGGGCTGCAGCCTTCGGCCCCCGGGTCCAGGATGCGAGCGCGGACGCCTACTGGAACATCTGGTCCGAAACGCTTGTCGCGCTGCTCGATACCGCTGGGATCTCAGGCACGAATGAGATCAGGGCGCTTACCGAGCGCTGGCAGGCCGCCGCCCGCAACACGCCGCACGGGCAGCCGATCCTTCTTTCGGCAGCGGAGTTGCCGTAAGTCGCCGACGGCGGGATGGCGAAGCCACCCTCCGCAAGACAACCGAGGTCTTCGCGCGCCTTTAGTTCTTGCCGATTTTCACCGGGTTCCTCGGGTTCGACGTCGCCGTTCCAGGCTTCCCGATGTGAACGTTCTCATGAAACTTGTGAAATCCGCCGTGCGACGCGTCGCTGATCGACGTTTGTCCGCTTCCAACGTCTGAAACGGTTTTACCAGGCGTCTCGACGAAATGGGAATGTTCTGCCGCGGCAGCCGACGCAAACGCAAGCGCCGAACAAACAACAATAATTCCCGTGATATCCCGTACTTTCATTTTGTCCCCCATTGAGTTCCGCAGATGCATTTTGCTCTGTCTGAACAGAAGAATACTCGCTGCGCCTCCGGGAACCTGTCAAATCAATTTGGGTAAGGCGCGAACTGGGACATGCCACTGGCAAAGCCGCACCCAACCATTCGCACGGAACCTGCTTTGGCCGGGGTTCGGTTCACGAAGCGGTGATGCCGCTTGCCGTGCCTGCGACAGCCTGACACACCGGGTTTCAATTAGACAGATCAGGGAGACGATCATGCGCATCTTTGCCGCCACGCTGCTGGCGTCCACCATTTTGGCCTCCGGCGCCACGGCGAACGAGTTCCGCTGGGCGGGCACAACGGATCCGCAGACGATGGATCCCCATGCGGTAAACTCCGCCCCGGTTCTGGGCTTTCTGAACAACGTCTACGAGGGCCTCGTGCGCCGCGGCAAGGACATGACCGTGGAACCCGCGCTTGCCACGTCATGGGAGCCGATCGGCGAAGGGGAAGGCTGGCGCTTCACGCTCGGTCAGGGCGTGACCTTTCATGATGGCAGCGCCTTTAACGCCGAAGACGTGATCTTCTCCTACGAGCGGGCCTCTTCCGAGGCCTCCGACACGCGCTCATGGTTCGCCCCGGTCAGCGAGGTGATCGCGGTCGACGATTACACCGTCGACATCATGACATCCGCCCCGAACCCGATCTTCCCGGATTCGATCGCGAACTGGATGATGATGGATTCGGGCTGGGCGGCCGCGAACGGGGCCGAAAGGCCCGATAAGGAAAACGGCAACTACGCCACGCTGAACGCCAACGGCACCGGCGCTTTCCGCCTCGTCGACCGGCAGCCGGGCCTGCAGACGGTTGTCGAACCCTTCGGCGGCTGGTGGGGCACGCCCGAGCACAACATCACCCGCGCCACCTTCACCCCGATCCAGAACCCCGCAACCGCAGTGGCAGCGCTTCTGTCGGGCGATGTCGATTTCATCAACCCGATGCCGATCCAGGACGCCCAGCGCCTTTCCAGTCAGGACGGCGTGAACGTGATCCAGGGCATCGAGGCCCGCGTCATCATGCTTGGCTTCGCCCATGACCACGACACCATCAAATATGGCGCAAGTGCGGGAGAGCCGAACCCGTTCAGGGATGCGCGGGTGCGCGCCGCCGTGGCCCATGCCATCAACGTGCCCGCGATCCTGCAGACGATCATGCGCGGCAATGCCGAACCGGCCAGCCAGCTCGTCTCTGCCGCCATGCGGGGCTATTCCGCGGGCAATGCCGAACGGCCGGCCTACGATCCCGATGCGGCCCGCGCGCTTCTGGCCGAGGCGGGCCATGCCGACGGGTTCGGCTTCGGGCTCAAATGCCCCAACAACCGCTACCTGAACGACGAAGCCGTCTGCCAGGCCGTCGTCTCGATGCTGGCCCAGGTCGGGATCGAGGCGCAGCTCGACGCCATGCCGGTGCAGAACTACTGGCCCGAGCTTCGCGCCGATAATTTCGACATGTACCTTCTTGGCTGGTCGCCGGGCACCTTCGATGCCGAACACCCCATGCGCTTCCTCGCCGCGACACCGAACGAAGAGAAGCGTCTCGGAAGCTGGAATTTCGGCGGCTACTCAAACGCGCGGGTCGACGAGCTTCTGCCCATGATCCAGTCTGAAATCGACGACGGAAAACGCCAGGCGATGCTCGACGAATATGCCGCTATCCTCCAGGAGGAGCACGCGTATGTGCCGCTCTACATCCAGCCGCTTCTCTGGGGCGTTCAGTCGAATGTCTCTCTGACGCAGCGGCCGGACGATTTCTTCATCCTCCGCTGGGTGACGATCAACTAAAGCATCCGGCCTTTAACCTGAGACATATCCGGCAGCCCTGAAGTAGTTCCAACACTCTTCGGGTGAG